>JAITEL010000174.1 GCA_031282065.1 Treponema sp. | reverse complement strand
CCCCCACCCCCCCCCCCCCCCCCCCCCCCCCCCCCCCCCCCCCCCCCCCCCCCCCCCCCCCCCCAGAGTAAGAAACTATCAACAGCGATTCTATTCGCAAAGAACAGCATATCTGCCTCCTCAGGACAGCGCCTGCTTTTAAGCATCGGCTTTGGGTTTTACCCTGATATCTTGTCTTCTATGATACCGGAGCCCCGGGGCAAAGTCAATGGATAAGCTCTGTCTTCTACCTGGGCCCCTGGAATGCCCGGCAGCCTGGGACCCATTTAGGGCCCCCCCATACGGAGCTAAAAAATGTTGTTCAGGCGCTGGAGCTCCAGCCGGGCATCAAGGTACTGGGGATTCAGTTCCAGTGTCTGTTCAAAGGCCTTCCGGCTTTCCTGATCCCGGCCAAGGGTACGCAGGCAATGACCGATTCTGAAGTGTATCCTCGCCGCAGCCTCCGGTTCCCTCACCAGGCCGGCCGCGGTTTGGTAATATTCCAGCGCTACACGGGGAGCACGGAGGGCTTCCGATATGAGGCCCCTATTGGCAGAAGCCTGCCAGAGGAGCTCCTCTGAACCCATGGAGGCAAGCTGCTCCTCTGCTTCCTCTATCCGGCCTTCCATAAGCAGGTGGAAGCTGTCATGGAAGGGTATCCAGGAACCGGTCATCTGATAAAACCTTGCGTTCTTGATGAGTAAGGCGGTCTCGGTATACTGTCGCTGGTAATCAAAAAAATAGGCCCCCCAGCGATAGAGCCGCTCATCCCTGGGGTACCGGTTCAGGAGCAGCCAGGTCTCCGCAACGGCCTGGTTCAGGGGTACCAGGGTCCTGCGGCGGCGCAGCAGTTCCAGGTCTATGAGGGGCTGGTTTCGCCCCTGCTCCCTTTCAAGCAGCCCTATACTCTGAGCCGTACCCAAGAGCCGGCTATACCGAATGAGGCCATAGTTCCTGAATTCATGGGGATCCGGCGCCTCTGCCAAAAGACGCTCCAGATAGGCGGCCCCTTCTTCAGGGGTTTTGGCAGTAGCCGCCAGGTTGTACAGGCTGGCAATCTTTATTTCCAAGGAAGCGGCGCCGGCTTCCCTGCCCGGCTGTTCCGGGGAGACCAGCACGGTCCAGAGGTTCCGGGCTCCTGAACTATGGCCGGCATGCCACAGGGCATCCGCCTGGCGAGCCATAGATCGCTCATCAGAGAAGCGGGAAAACAGGACCGCTGCCTGAACAGGATTACCATAGTCATAAAAGAAGTTTCCGGCATACTGGACCAATTCCAAAAGGCCTTCCTGGGTCTTGACCGTTTTGAGGAGTTCCTGGATCTGGGCCGTTGCTCCAGTAATATCCCCCTGGAGTATCCGAATCAGGACCGCATCTTTTGCCAGGCTAAGCTGGAGCTTTTCATGGGTCTGGGGCCTTTCTCCAGGCGATGCCGGTAAGGGAAGGGACAGAAGGGCTCCTATTTGGGGAATGGCCGCAACCTTAAGGGGATCCTGGAAACTTCCTGCCAAGATGTAGAGGCTCAAAGCCACCGGCAAGAGGTCCCTTTGCTCAATCCGGGAAGCGTACTCACCGAGCCTCTCCCCCGCCACTTCGGTGATAGCCCTATCCCGGGAAAGCAGCTCCTCAGCAGCAAGGGCTGCCATAGGAGCGGAAAAGGGAAAGGCTTCCAGGCTGCGGCGCACTGCTTTTTGGTAGGCTTCCTGGAAGCGCGGGTCTGTATGGGCCAAGTACCTGCGGCGCTTAAGCAGTGAGAGGGAGGACTCAACCCCAAAGGATTTTCTTTCCAGGCCATCCAGGGAGCGGTTCAGTCGCAGGGGCGCATCAAGCTGCTCAAGGCCGGTCTGGGTGAGCAATTCGTCAAATTCCGCGAGTCCCTGATAAAAGACCACTCCTCTTTCGCCACCTGAAGGGGAGAAGAAACGCATCCCCTTCGAGAAGAAAAAGACCCAAGAGATTCCCCCGGCAGCGAGCACCAGCGCCAGACCCAGGATAGCCCACCGGAACATGGATAGCTTTAAGGACTTTCGGGGTGCTTCCTTTTGTGCGGGCTTTGCCGGCGGTTTCCGGTCTTCAGGGGATAGTCCTTTTGATTGAAAAGCCATAATTACGCTCCTTATGAAGCAGGGGAATTGTGGAGGGTTTTTCGGATACTATCCAGAACGCCGTTGACAAAACGGTAGGAATCATCGGTGCCGAATTCTTTGCTTATACCGATAGCCTCATTGATGACAATAGAGGGAGGAATCTCCTGCTGGTACATAAGAGTATAGGTACTCATCCTCAGGACCGCCAGATCCACCCGCTTAACCCGGGAGAAATCCCAGTGCTCTAAATGGGAACGGATCATCTTATCCACCGCATTGATATGTTCAATGGTCCCACTTACCAAAAGCCGGGAAAAGGTAAGGAGCTCTTCCCCCAAGGCAGCCTGCTTTTCCGCTTCCACCCAGGAAAAATCCAGCCGTTCTGGAGGAACCCGTAAGACCTCCCAGGAATAGAGGGCCTGAAACGCGAGGATTCGCCCTTTTCTACGGGATGCCATTACTTACCGTTTCACCACTTCAAGTTACTTTCAAAAATCTGAAAAGGATTTCCGGCCCGCAGTTCAGTAACCAGTTCCTGGGTGGCCCGTGCAAGAACGGCCTGCTGCCGTTCCTGAAGCATGGCATTACGAATGTATTCCCTCACGGTTATACGGGTTCCCGGTTGAATCACGTCATCCAGTTCAAGGCTTTTTTGTTCATAGGTTTCGGTAACCTTGATGATCTGGTAGCCCCCTATGCCTTCGATGAGCTTCGACACTTCCCCTTGTTTCAGACTGAAAGCGGTGTTGATGAAGTCCTGCCCGGCTATTTGCTGGGCTTCCAGGTTCCGGGGCAGATAGCCCCCATCACCTGCCTGATACCCTGCGCTGGGACTCTGACCCCGGATCACCGCCTCATCGAATTTCGCAGGATTGGAACCTATCTCCCGAATCAGCCGATCTGCCAATTCCTTAGCCTTGGCCTTAGCCCCGCTGTCTGATCCATAAGGAACAGCGATCATGGAGAAGCGTACGGTTTCAGGCCGGATATATTTGGTTTTCGTCAGGGCATAAGCGTTCAGGATTTCGGTCTCTGTAGGAGCGGTGATGGACTTAAACAGGTTCTCCTTCTTGGCCAGCAGGTATTTCTGGGTAATAAGCTGCCGGCGAAGCTGCTCCCGGAATGCCGGGATCTCAAGGCCCGTCTCATTTCTCACGGCAATGGCAAATTCCGCATCCGTAGGCTGGCGGCCTACCTGTTGCACCAAACTCGCGCGAAGCTGCTGTATCTGCTGGTTAATTTCGTTATCCGATACGACTATCTTGTCCCGTTCCGCAGCTTGTATGGCAAGTTTCTCGTTGATCATCACATCCAGAACCTGCCGTCGTTCCGCGGCATCCAACGCTCGTCCTGCCTGTCTTTCCATGCGCTCCACTTCGGTCCGGTATTGCTTAACGGTAATCGGTTCGCTCTTGGTTAAGCGTACGATAGCCGCAGGCTGCAAATCCGATTGGGCAAAGCCCATAGGCGCAAGGAGCATACCAAGCAGCAAGATACTTGCCATTCGTTTCATAGCTTTCCTTTGGGAAAAGGGCCTATCCTGCTTTTCCCGCTTCATTCCAACACCGCCCTGATCCGCCGGACCCCTGCAGAGGATGACTGTTCCTTTTGAATCTTGAAGACCCCCAG
Organism: Treponema sp.; assembly: GCA_031282065.1. Taxonomy (GTDB): domain Bacteria; phylum Spirochaetota; class Spirochaetia; order Treponematales; family Breznakiellaceae; genus JAIRLU01. The sequence goes on along the minus strand of JAITEL010000174.1, from coordinate 29,701 downwards.
GGTTCCCGTGTGTTCCACATGGGGACCGCCGCAGACTTCTTTTGAAAAGACCCCCATGCTCGCATTCCCTACGGTGTATACCCTTACCTGGGATTCGTACTTCTCCCCGAACAGGGCAATCGCACCGGAAGCCTTGGCTTGCTCCAGGTTCATCACGGTCATGGTAACCGGCAGATCCCGTTGAATCTGTTCGTTCACGATGGCCTCAACCTGCCGGAGCTCCTCGGCACTGAGGGGAGCCTCGTGGGAAAAGTCGAAGCGCATCCGTTCTGCGGTGATGTTGGACCCCTTTTGCGCCACATGATCCCCCAAAACCATGCGCAGGGCTTGGTGCAGGAGGTGGGTGGCCGTATGGTATTTCACCGCCATAAGCCCCTGGTCAACCAGGCCGCCCTTAAAGAGCTGTTCGCTTCCTGCACGGGAGAGTTCCTGGTGTTTCTTGAAGGCTTCATCAAATTCGCTGCGGTTCACCGTCATGCCCTGTTCGCCAGCCAGCTCTTCGGTCAATTCTATGGGGAACCCATAGGTATCGTAGAGCTTGAAGGCCAGGCGGCCGGACATGATCTTGCGGGGATCCCGGCGCAGCTGGGGGAGGAGTTTCTCGAATTCATGCTCCCCTTTCTGAAGGGTCTCAAGAAATTTCCCCTCTTCCTTATCCAGTTCAGCCAAGACCAAAGACCGGTTTTCCTCCAGTTCCGGGTAGGGGCCGCTCATTTGCTCAATGATGACCTGGGCAACCGGGGAGAGGACCTTGCCGGTGATGCCCAGCTTGCGGCCGTGCCGGACCGAGCGGCGTATGAGCCGGCGCAGCACATAGCCTGCCCCTATATTCGCAGGGCTTATGCCTTTGGGGTCTCCCAGGATAAAGGTGGAGGCCCGCACATGGTCGCAGATGATGCGCACGGATTTGTCTTTTTCCGTATCCGAACCGTAACGATAGGCTGCGGCCTGCTCCACCGCGGCGATGATAGGGGCGAAGATCTCCGTGTCGTATACGGATTGTTTACCATTGAGAATGGTAACCGTGCGCTCAATGCCCATTCCGGTGTCCACGCATTGACGGGCCAAGGGCTGATACTCCCCCTGGGCATCTTTGTTGTACTGCATGAACACATCGTTCCATATCTCCAGCCATTTCCCGCAGGAACAGCCCGGCGCGCACTCAGGGCCGCAGGGGTCTTTGCCCATATCAATGAACATCTCCGAGTCAGGGCCGCAGGGCCCGGTAGCCCCAGCAGGCCCCCACCAGTTGTCCGCCCGGGGACGGTAGCTTATCCTGCTTTCCGGTATGCCCAGGGCCTTCCAGACCGCAGCGGATTCCTCGTCCCGGGGCACGGTGGCATCTCCCTCAAACACGGTAACCCCGATCTTGTCCATGGGTATTCCCAGCCATTGGGGAGAGGTGAGGAATTCAAAGCTCATCCGTATGGCCCCTTCCTTAAAATAATCCCCCAAAGACCAGTTACCGAGCATTTCGAAGAAGGTGAGATGGCTCGTATCGCCTACGGCATCAATATCACCGGTGCGTATACATTTCTGATAATCCACCAGGCGCTTCCCCGCAGGGTGAGCTTCCCCCAAAAGATAGGGGACCAGCGGGTGCATGCCTGCGGTGGTAAAAAGGACGGTAGGGTCGTTATCCGGTAGGAGAGACTTCCCCTGAATCTGGGCGTGATCCTGGGATACGAAAAAAGCAATGTATTTGGAACGAAGTTCATGGGCGCTGGTTGAAAAGTTCATAAGAAAATAGTAGGGCACTCAGGCCGTATAGTCAAGAAGGCAAAGCCGCCCTGCCTAACAGAGCGGCTCAGGGAGGCTGGGGCTAGCTTACAGCCACAGTTCGTAGCCAAGACTGAAGGTAAAACCGCGGCGTCTAAACAGCTTCATATCGCTACCGTCATCTTGTACGGTAACATAGTTAAAATCATAGGAATAGCGGCCGTCCAGGGCTATAAACCCGGGACCAACCTTGAAGCCCATAGTAAGCCCCCCCAGTATCCCGTAGGTGCTGATAAACCCAAGGGAACGTGCTATCTCCTCATCTTCGCTTTCATCATCCCCAGCTTCAACGAAGTGCAGCTCGGTCAAAGGGATGGACATATAGGGTCCTACAAACAGACTGAACATCCCCCCGCCGCCAACACCCAGACGAATGAGCAGCGGTATGTCCAGAGAGGTATACGACATCTTATAGGTTTCAGAAAGCAAGGAGGCCTCAATGCCGCTGTTTACATGGAAATTCGCCTCCATCTGGAAGCCCAGAAGGGAGTTGAGGCTGTTGGTCCCGAAATATAGGGAATAGACCTGCTCGGGGAACAGGGGCTTCACGTCGAAACCGGAAAAGTCCTCCGCGGCCTGATTCCCCAGAATAGAGAAACCAGAGAGCCCCCCGCGAAGGCCCAGGATAAGCTTGGTGTTCCGGGAGGCGGCCTGCTGGACCCGGGCGTTTTGGGCGCTTTGTTTGGCGGCTTTTTCCTGAGCGGCTTTTTCCTTTCTCTCGGCTTCCTTTTCCTTTCTCTCGGCTTCCTTTTGAGCGGTGATACCCAGGAGGGTATCCAGCCGCCTATCCTGCCGTATAAAGGTCTGATAGAACAGCTCTATCGCCGCAGTTTCCACATTGATGGTTTTGATGCTGAACTGGTAGTCATCTCCAAGGGTTTCAAACTTACCTGAGGCAATGGACTGGGCCCCTAATTTCCTACCAATGGCCTGGGCAGATTCATCGCTGACTTCACCGGAAAGCTGAAAGGCCATTTCCTGGTTGATGAGCTCCAGGTCTTTGCGTTCAACCACGATGAGATTACGGTTATTGACCAGTTTGGCGATCAACTGGTCGATAACGTAGTCGGACAGCCGTGAAGCAGGGGCCGTAAAGTTGAGGACAATAATCTTAGTTCCCGGGGCTAAGACACTCTCGATTTTGGCATGGGCTCCCGTTATAGCCGCATCCAAGATGACGGGTCGGTTTTGGGCTGCGATACTTGCCAGGGTGAGGCTTCCGAAGAGAAGCATGCACCCAAGGCATAGCCGTTTTTTCATGGTCCGTAGACCTCCTTATAAGTTCTATAGGGTATAATCCTATACTGGGAAGGGCTCATAGGTCAATCGAAAACAGCAGGGCTTTACGGAGCCTGGGGGCGGGGGAGGAGAGCGCAAGCGCCGGGAAGCCTCCAAAATGCCTCAGTTGGCAATAGAAGGGTGCCCTGCAATATAGGGTGCAGGGCAGCGGGAAATACCTGCCGCAGGTAAACGATGAATGAGCGGGCTTGCAGCCGGGGCCATGCACCCCTTGATATATGCGTCTTGTATGGTTTACCGGGCATCTGTATCACTCATCTGTGCGCCTTTTACGATAATACAGACGCAAATATGAGCGTTATCTGCGTCAATGAAGGCCCAATGACGCAGATATCAATGGTATGTGCGTCCGTACTACCTGTATTGACGCAGGTAATAACGAAAAAAGCGCAGATACTGCACGGAAAGGAGCATATATGGCGAATCGTATCGACCGGATTCCTCCCAAAGAAGAGCAGCTTGTTGCCCTTATCGCGGTGCGGCAAAAGCGCCTGCCGGATCCGGCGCTTCAAGCTGCCTATGCCAGGGCTGCCGGTTCCAGGCGGCTTTTCACCCCGGCGGTCTATGATGCCCCGCCCAGGTTGAACCGGGGCGGCGGATTACTTGCCAGGACCCGCCTTCATTGCTATGATGTACCTATCAGAGGAAAAAATGGAAAAGAATGAACGCCTTGTATCGCTGCTTCGCCGCTATGAAGAGGTTTCCTTACTTATTCAAGACCCGAATTTGGTAAAAGATCAGCATAAATACCGGGATATGATGAAAGAATATGCTCAGCTTAGTGCCATCGCCCTTGCCCACGAGGAAGTTACGGACTTATTCCGCCCGATTATGGACGCGAAAACCCTCTTGCAGCATGAAAAGGACCCGCAGATGCGGGAACTGGCCCGGGAGGAAATACAAAACCTGGAAGCCCTTTTGAAAGACGCAGAGGACCGGCTCAAAGTGCTGCTTATCCCCAAAGACCCCCTGGATGAAAAGAACATCATCATGGAAATCCGGGCAGGTACCGGAGGAGATGAGGCCGCCCTGTTTGCGGCGGATCTCTTTCGCATGTATGCCCGTTTCGCCGAAACCAAGGGGTGGAAATTTGAAATCATGAGTTCCAATGAAACCGAACTGGGGGGCCTCAAGGAAATCATCATCGGGATAAGCGGGAGTAATGTATACGAAAACCTGCGCTATGAATCAGGGGTGCACCGGGTACAGCGGGTCCCGGCTACCGAGGCTTCCGGCCGGATACACACTTCCGCGGTAACCGTGGCAGTGCTCCCCGAAGCAGACGAAACTGAAATTGATATCCGCCAGGAAGACCTGCGCATTGATGTGATGCGCGCAGGAGGGCCGGGAGGACAGTGCGTTAATACCACGGATTCCGCGGTACGGATCACCCATATCCCTTCAGGGGTGGTGGTGCATTGCCAGGATGAAAAAAGCCAGATCAAAAACAAGGCCAAGGCCATGCGCATACTCCGGGCCAGGGTGTATGAACTGGAAGCAGCCCGGGCCCATTCAGAACGGGCAGAGGCCCGAAAAACCCAAATCGGCAGCGGGGACCGTTCCGAACGGATTAGGACCTATAATTTCCCCCAAAACCGCCTCACGGATCACCGGATCAACCTCACCCTCTACAAGCTGGATCTCATCATGCAAGGAGGGGTGGAGGAACTCTTCGACGCCTTAAAGCTCTCTGCCAAAGAAGCCCTGCTCAGGAGCGAGCGGCCTGAATCTCCCCGGATCGAGGCTGCTATGCTGCCGGTCCCGGTTTGATGACCCTCAGGGAAGTCCTTGCCTCAGGGACAGGCCGCCTCAAAGCCGCCTTCTTCCCCCTTTCCCAGGCTCCTCTGGCTCAAAGCTCATACACCCCGGCCTTGGACGCGGCCTTGCTTCTGGCGTGGGTACTCAAAACCGACCGCGCAGGGCTCATCCTCAAAGCATCTGAGCCGGTTTCTCAAGCGGCTGTGCGCTGCTACACCCGGCTCTTAGAACGGCGTCTGAGCGGAGAATCCGTGGCCTGGATCCTGGGGTACAAGGAATTCTGGGGACTCTCCTTTACCGTAAGCCCCCAGGTGCTGGTCCCCCGGCCTGATACCGAAACCTTGGTGGAAGCAGGTCTGGCTGCTATCGACGGCTTGCCTCAAACCGGGCCGCCTTGCACCCTCTTGGATCTCTGTACCGGCTCTGGGGCCGTGGCCATAGCCCTGAAACATGAGCGCCCCGGTATTGAAGTATACGCCTCGGATATATCCCCGGAGGCTTTGGCCGTGGCTAAGGCTAATGCGGCCCGGCTGCTTCCGGAGCCGGGTATTCACCGTATCGAAAGCGATCTCTTTGACCGGATTACGGGGTGCTTTCATATCATCACCGCAAATCCGCCCTATGTGCCTTCCGCGGTGATCCCCACCCTGGCCCTGGAGGTGAGGCGGGAACCGCGGCTGAGCCTGGACGGCGGTGTGGATGGACTGGACCTTATCCGCCGGATCCTGGTGCAGGCAAAGGCCCACCTGTACCCGGGGGGGCGTTTACTCCTGGAAGCGGATCCTCGGCAGATGCAGGCAATCGGCGCGCTCTTCACCGCTCACGGGTATGGGCCTGTAAGCACGGTTCCCGGCCTCTCCGGTATGCCCCGGGTCATAAGCGCTCCTGCCGGGCAGTAGCGCGCAGCCCGCCTCCCTGCCTCTTTCGTGCGGTGATGAGGACTCCATTCCGGGGGGCTTGAGGGGCCTTTCGGCCCCCCCAGATATACTCGTCCGGCTCGGCCCGCAGGCCAGCGGTGAGACCGGTAAGAAGGAGGTCTCATGGATACGCAGACAGCGGTATTTAAGGAAAAAATCCGAATCTACAATGCCAAGGCCCAAGGCAGGATCATCCAGGCCCTGGAATGGGTGCAGTCCCTTATCGGGGAGCGGCCTCAAGGGGAAAAGGACCTCCTCCATGCCTTTGCGATGGCGGAGATCCTCATGGAACTTTCCTTAGACCCGGATACCATCATCGCTACCCTGCTTCTCAATGGCCTAGGGCATCCTGGGCTTCCCAGGCCGGGTCCTCTCAAAGCGCCGGGCCTTAAAAGGCCGAAAGATATACCCCCTGCCGGTACCGGAGAGAGCATTACCCTCAAGACAATCAGGGAAAGCTTCGGCCCCATCATTGCCCTCTTGGTAGAGGGGGTGGTCAGGATGAGGGATATTTCCGCCTCCAACAAGACTATGGCAGAAGCAGAGCACATACGGAAGATGTTTTTCGCCATGGCAAAGGATATACGGATCATTTTCATAAAGCTCTCAGACACCCTCTGGTATATGAGGACATTAGACAGGCTTCCCCAGGAACAGCGCCGGCTCGTGGCCCAGGAATGCCTGGATATTTACGCACCCCTGGCGGACAGGCTGGGGATATTCTGGATCAAGGCAGAACTGGAGGATCTGTCCCTTAAAAACCTCAACCGGGAAGCCTATCAACAAATCAAGGAGATCGTGGCCTTAAAACGGGGGGCAAGACAGCATTTTCTCGATACGGTGCAGCAGAAGATCCTGCAGGAAGCCCAAGCTGCGGGTATCAGGATAGCGGTATCCAGCCGGGCTAAACACTTTTACTCCATATATCACAAGATGCGCAAACGGAACAAGGAAGCCCAGGATATCTATGACTTCTTCGGCATCAGGATACTGTGCGAGAGCGTGGAGCAGTGCTATACCCTCTTAGGGCTTGTCCATAGGCTTTGGAAGCCTTTGGCGGGCCGTTTCAAAGATTATATTGCCATGCCCAAGTCCAATGGGTACCAGAGCCTCCATACCACGGTGATGGCCTTTGCCGGTGAACCAGAGGGAAAGGTCCTGGAAATACAGATCCGCACAGGTGAGATGCACCACATCGCAGAATACGGGGTGGCAAGTCACTGGCTCTATAAGCAAGATGCCGTCCGGGAAGTGGTACGGCCCCTGGATATTTCCATTATCAACAGGCTTCGGGCCTGGAATACCCAGGACGCCCATCCCCAGAGAGGCGAAACCCAGGAGATCCCCAGCTCTGAATCCTTTCTTGAGAACATCAAGCAGGAGCTCCTTAAAGATTCCATCTATGTGTTTACCCCCCAGGGTAAGGTGATAGAGCTTCCTGCCGGGGCTACGGCCATTGATTTTGCCTATCATATTCATTCTGCCATTGGGGATCATTGTCTTGCTGCCAAGGCTAATGGGGCCATCATCCCCTTAAGCTCCGAATTGAAGAATACCCAGGTGGTCGAGATCCTCACCTCCCCGGCAGCCCACCCTCACCTTAATTGGCTTCGCCTGGTGAAGACCTCCAAGGCCCGCAGTAAGATCCGCTCCTGGCTTCAGCAGCATGATGATTCTCTTATCATCGAGAAAAACGTGGTGGCCAAAAAGAAGCTTGCCAAGGAAAGCCCTCCTCAAGGAAAGGAACATCCGGTTAAGGATCAGCCCCCTGAGGAAAAGGCCCCTTCGCCGGTCCAGTGGGTCATACCTCAGCAGACTCCCCAGGGCCCCTCCTTGAAAGTGAGGGTAGCGGATGAAAAGAACCTGATGATCCGCTTTGCCCGGTGCTGCCGTCCGGTAACCGGAGACCCCATAATCGGCTACGTTTCCCGGGGCAGGGGCATTATTATCCACAGGAAGCATTGCAGCAACCTCAGGAATATCCCTGATTTTGAGGAGCGGAAGATCCCCACCACCTGGGAGAATGCGGATCCCGTACTGGTGAAGCGTTTCAAGGTAGAGTCCCGTTTATCCGCAGATCTGTTCTCGGAGATTGAGGGGGCGGCTCGCAAATACCAGGGGCATCTTATTGAGGGCCGCTTGGAAGAGACTGCGGCAAACCGGCTTACCGGTTTTTTCACCTTGCAGCTTGAGCAAGCAGAAGACTTAAAGAAGATCATAAAGAACATCCGCGGCATTCCTGCGGTCTTCACCATTACGATCTTACCCCCATAGGGCCCCGCCGCAGACAGTAATCACTTCACCCCCCTCAGGAATATCCGCCCTGCACCGTTCACGGGTTTCCTGTCACCGGTAACTCTTTTCCTCCTCTATGAGCCGGGTCTTCTTCCCGTCTTGCATCGCCGATTCGCCTTTTGCTTCAGGCCGGCTGTAACTTGACTGGTTCAATACCCTAAAACCAATCCGTCCCTTGCAAAGGTATATCAAGGCGACCTTGAGCAGACCCGTACCGCAGATGGTGGGGTATTTCCGGTTTGACACCTCAGTCGGGCGGTGGAAAGGCTCTTAAAACTAAACGGGGAAACGAGCAAGATGAAACAGCCCTCCGGTCAGGGGCAGGTCAGGCCGGACGAAGGGGTCTGATTTTTTGTGTTGAAGAATCGACCCCTTTTCGACTAGATTAATTTTGAGGCAATGCGATGGATCAGGGAGTAGGGGATGATCTTGGGGGTAATCTTCTTGCGCTTGCGGTCGCTATTCAAGAGGATGGCTCCCAAGAGAGACGTAAGAAGGCTGAGTATCCCTATGCCCCATACCGCCATTGAGGATGCGGCAAAGGGAAGCTGTACATTCATCCCAAAAAAACTGTAGACCAAGGTCGGAATCATCAACACAATGGAAACAATGGTGAGCCGTTTCATCACGATATTGAGGTTATTGGAAATCACGCTGGCAAAAGCATCCATAGTTCCCGTAAGAATCGACGAGTAGATATTGGCCATTTCAATGGCTTGTTTATTTTCAGTAACCACATCCTCCAGTAATTCCCGTTCATCCTCCTTAAACCGAATCAGGGGAGATTTTTGCAGTTTTTCAAGGAGCAATTCATTGGTCTTGATGCTGGTAGTGAAGTATACCAAGGATTTCTGAAGGGACAGCAGTTGGATGAGTTCGTTGTTTCTAATGGAGCGCTGTAATTCCAGTTCCGTGAGATTAGCCCGTTTGTTCAGTTCCTTGAGGGCTTTGAGAAAGGTAAAGGCAGCCCGGCCCAGGAGGTTCAGCACAAAGCTGCTCTTGTTGCGTATGGTGAATCCCCGAAGGCGGTTTTTGGTGAGATCCTCCAGGGCATCGCTGGAACCTTGGCAAATGGTTACGATTTTATCGGCAAAAAGGATCACCCCTACAGGCATCGTGAAAAAGGACACCTCATAGGAGGCATCATACACAGGCAGCCGCACGATCAAGGCGGTGTAGCCCTCTTCTTTTTCAATCCGGGCCTGTTCGTCCACGTCCATAATGTCCGTAAGCAATTCCCCGGCAATGCCGAATTCCTGCTCCAGCCGCTCCAGATCCGCTTTATCCACATTCCGGGCATCGATCCAACACCCGGTACTTACCGTATCAGTCTCAATTAAGCCATTTTCCTTTTGGCTACGAATAGTAATCATTGCAGTTTCTCCTATACTAATGCCCTGGATTGGGCTTCCATAGCCTTCTATATAGAAGTTACTTCATATAGAAGAAACCAAATAATCTAGGTACGGCACGGCATAAGCACTACACCTCGGTCTTTTACTGGAAGCACCACAATCCTTATTTTTTCTAACCTGTGTCTATGACTGGAAATACTACTACTTCCATCGTCCGAATCGGACATAGAGCTTCCTCCTTACAAGTGAGCTTATGGACCCGCCACTACATGTAAAACCCGGCCTCTTACACAAGAAGGTCCATAAAGAGTATAGAAAAGGCATGAAGATAAAACAAGCCCATGCCAGGGCGGTTCAGGGCATGGGCAGGGCGAGCGCATTAAGAATTCTTAAGGGTCCTGGTGGGCGAAAGTTCCGTTTGCTCGGCAAACCCCCGATTGGAATAACCGGTGCTCACGCTATTCTTCTGACCAGGCCATAGGTTTGATTCTCCTGGTGATCTTTGACCCGGTATCGGATCGGGCCAGGGAAAGCGCAATTTTCCGAATAAACGTCCTCTTCTCAGGCGCGTTGCCGCTTTTTATCCGGCAGTCATCTTCACCAAAGGCCACATCAAGGACATACCGGAGGGGAGTTCTCGATACTCCCAATGGGCCCGAACGCGGCGAGCGCCGCCGATGCAATGCAACTAATCGCCCGCGAGTCCCACTCAGCGATCTTTCGGTACAAATTTTGTCTTGATGGTTTCAGGAATGAGTTCCGTCGCGACTTGAGTACGTTTGAGCGCTTCCGCGCAGAAGCCCTCGTCCTGCCACAAGGCTTCCGGCGCAAGGTAGGCGAGGCCGCCGCAGGTTTCCATCGCCATAAGGCACAGTTCGCGGCTTCGCCGTGTGAGCGGCGCAAACTCAAGAGCGGCGGGGTTTTGCTCCACTGCGGCCCGGCACAGTTCCGAGGTCTTGCGGGATTCCGGCGCGTAATAGAGCAGTCTGCCGTCCTGTTTGACCGCCGCAAGGCAGACCTCCGCGCTCCTTAACGCTTCGGGAATGTCCTTGACAGCGTCTCCTTTGCCCTGAACCGCCGCAAGGCAGATTTCCGGCGTCTGGAGCGCGCCGTCGATATAATTAAAGAGGCTTCCCTTGCGCGTAACCGCGGAAAGAACAAGATCGGGACTTGCCATAGCTTTGGGCATTACGGTAATTACATCGGGATTCTTTTCAAAGGCTTCCATAAAAAAATCCTGAGTCTTTATGGCCGCTGGCACGGAGTCGATGACATAGAGCAGCTTAGGGCCTTCGTACTGTTCCATCGCGGCCATGAACAGCTCCCGTGTCTTAAAAGATGTGGGAATATGACCAAACAGGCGGTTCCCATCGGGGTATGCGTCGCTTTTGACGGCGAGCATACAGATTTCGGCGGTTTTTAGTTCATCGGGAATCAGGTCTATGACGCCGCCGCCATAGCGCACCGCTTCAAGGCAGATTTCAGGGCTGAGATCCTCCCTGGCAATACGCGCGAAGGTTTGACGGTCTATCCCTGACTTGGGCGGTTCACCTTCGTTGATCTTCTCGCTGATTTTCCAGGGAATGTACTGCATCGCATCGGAGCTTTTGGCTTTGGCGTCCAGGGCGGCGCGGCAGATTTCCTCGGTCCGCAGTTCTTCAGGTACGTATTCCAGGGCCGCGCCGTTTTTCCGCGCGGCGTCAAGGCAGAATTCGGGAGTTTTGAATGTATCGGGAACATGCCGCATCGCTTCATCAAAATAAAAATCATCGTATTCCTCAAGGACGCGGCGGCACATCTCACCGGTGATATACTGCTCAGGGATTTTGGTGAAATTGCCGATGCACCCTTCAAAAGCCGTGCGGTACAGCTCTTCAGTGCGTCTGTCGAAAGGAATGTGCTCAAGCGCGCCGGGATTCAGCGCGATAATGCCCAGATAGAAGCCGCCGGTTTGCAGGGTTTCAGAAATCTTTTCTTCGAGATTAACGGGATAGCGCGAAAACCAGGAAAGATAGAGACCCTTTGTTTTCAGGGCTTCGGGTATGGCTTCTTCAAAATCAAAGGAATATCCGCCCTCAGACTGAACAGCGGCGCGGCAGAGTTCCGCACCCTGCTCTCCTTCCTTGAACTGTTCAGGCACGAATGTAAAGGCGGAATTGCTGTTCTTTACCGCGGCCATGCAGAGTTCAGCGGTACGCAGGGCGTCGGGGACATATTCAAGGTTATCCCCGTTGCGCCGCACTGCGGCAAGGCACACGGCTTGGGTCCGCAGGTTTTCCGGGATTTTTTCCAGGGATGCCCCGGTTTCCGCCGCGGCAAGGCAGAGTTCTTCGATAATGTGGGCTTTGGGGATATAGTCAAGAGCGTTTTCATCTTCCCGCGCCGCAATCAAAGAAAGCTCCGGCGTTTGTAAGGCAGCGGGGATATGCCCGTACCGTTCGCGCATATCCCATCCATCGGAATTGAGCAGGGCGGCGCGGCATAGCTCCGGCGTAAGGCTTTCCCCCGGAATCAGGGTAAACACCGCCGCATTTTCTTTGACCGCGGCACGGTAAAAGTCCGGGGTTCTGAGCGCATGGGGAACCGCTTCCAGCAGTCCGGCCTCACGGCCAAGGGCGTCAAGACAGCGTTCTTTTGCCTTGTATACATCGGGGGTGAACTTGATGGTTTCAATATCCTCGTCCATCGCGCGTTCGCACAGTTCCCGGGTCTTTAAGGCTTCCGGCACATACTCAAGAGCGCGGGCTTCGTTTTTTACGGCGAGGGCGCATACTTCGGCGGTCTTGAAGGCTTCGGGGAACTTTTCAAGCAGTCCGCCGTCTCTCTTAACCATTTCCCCGCATAGTTCCGCCATCATTGAGGATTCGGGAATCCCGTCAAATAGGCCGGATATATCATCCGTATTTTGCACCGCCGCCATGCAGAGTTCCGGTGTGCGTAAGGCTTCAGGCACCAGCTCAAGGAGCCTGCCGTCTTTTTCTATGGCAAAACGGCAGAGATCAGGGGTTTTACGCGACTCAGGGATATACTCAAAAGTATAGGCGCTTCTTTCAAGCGCGGCGCGGCACACTTCATGAGTCTTGCCTGATTCGGGAAAGCTTTCAAAAAGGGATATCAGCCAAGAGGCATTAATTTTTTGTACGGCCATAAGGCATAGCTCAGGGGTTTTGTGTTGTTCGGGAAAGCTTTCAAAAAGGGAATCAATAGCGTAGGCTTCCGATTGCTCCAGCGCGGCGCGGCAGATTTCAGGCGTCATGTGATCAGGCGGCACAAAAGGGGCGGCGCTGCTGTTTTGCTGAACCGCCGCAGCACAGAGTTCTGCGGTCTTCAGTTCTTCCGGCACAAACTCCAACGCGCTGCCGTCTTCGTTTACCGCAACAAGGCAGATCTCCGCGGTTCGCAGGTTTTCGGGAACATATTCAAGAGCCCGGCCATATCGCGCAACCGTATCGCGGCAGACCTCCTCGTCCTTTAAGATTTCAGGCAGCAATTCTTCCGGCACCTGGTCAAGGCACGCAGGATTCTGGGCTGCCGCGGTTTTGCACAGTTCCAGGGTCCTGTGTCTTTTGGGAACATACCGCAATGCAGCGCCATACCGCGCCGCAGCCTTTTGGCAGAACGCGGCTTTCTTCCATAATTTTCCCGGTATATATCGCAGCGCGGCTTCGCCGCAGTCAAGCCATTCTTCTTCCCCCAGTCCAAGCCAGGCGGCTTTTTCCTTTAAGCCTTGTTCAAGCCGTTTTTCCCAGGCGGCGCGGGCTTTTTCATCAGCCGATTCGCCGTCCTCATCGTCCTCGTAATCGCCGGCCTCGTAGTTTTCTATACAGGAGTCCGCCACAAGGCCGTTAGCATAGAGGTAATGCTCGCAGGCATAGACAAGGTAACTGGAGCAGTAGTCGGTGTCCACTTCCAGGAAAAACTCCAGTTCCGGGAAGCTTTCAAAAATGACCGTGAAGGCGGTCCGGGGATCGGCTCTGGTTTCATCCCACCGAAAGTAGGCGGAATGGGGAAAATCGAAGTCTCCAAAAAGCCAGAATTCCGAAAAACTTTCGGTGATGAGAAGCAGGCCGCCCAGTTCCCTGGACACGGCGCTGCGGATTTTCTCGATGCGGGGCTCGCCGCTCATGCCGTCGCTCTCAAAGGCCGCGCGGACAAGGCGCTCCATTTCCGCGCCTTTTTCCGCGTCCCCCTTCCAGGTGATAGACGCGGTATACCCAAAACTTGCCATAAAAACTCCTTCAGGCTTTACAAGAACCCGGTAGGTATTATAGCCTTTTGGGTCTCCTGGTTCATAGGCTTCCTCCGGCAGGATATCGCCGGTTTTAAGATCCGCCTCTATCCCGGTGCGGAAAGCGGCGTTTTCGGCGGCTTCGTCTATGGTCATGGTTTTCGATGTTTTCGATGTTTTCCATGAGGCAATGCACCTCTTGATCCATGCGTCTGTTATGCCATAATATGCGCCTGTAACAACAGGATATGCGCATGTTATAAAAATAAAGACGCATATAGTACGATTATATGCGTCAATGGAGCTCAAAAGACGCATATATCGACAATATATGCGTCCGTATTACCGATATTGACGCAGGGATCAACGAAAACCGTGCAGATCCTGCCCTGAAAGAAGCATGGAACGGGAATCCGCTGAACAAAATTCCGGCTGAACAGGCCCTTACAGGGTCAATTATTGTGGTTGACAGGAGATAAGAAACCTAAGTATAGTAATTTTATTATAGTAAGAAATCCATAGGAGGTTTTATGGAAAAGAAAAAAGCACTGAAAAGACTGCTGGGGCTGCTTATCTGCGGGGTGTCTGTAACGCTCGTAGCCGCATGCAGTTCTAGCCCTTCGGTAAGCCGCGTTGATGCCAATACGCAAACGGATCTCAGCGGCTATTGGAATGATACGGATGTCAGGATAGTCTGCGACAGCCTCATCAGAGCCTGTCTTGATTCTCCCCGGGTAGTCCAGACCACAGCCCAGCTCGGCAGACTCCCCAGAGTCCTGGTGGGTTCCTTCAAGAACGACAGCGATGAGCATATCGATACCTCGATCATCGCCAGTACCATGGAAGTGGCCATATTTAACAGCGGCAAAGCCGACTTTGTTGCCGGCGGAGATACCCGCAGCGAGCTTCGAACGGAACGGCAGGATCAGCAGGGCAATGCCAGCGAAGAGACCGCCGCAGCCCTGGGCAATGAAACCGGTGCAGACTTCCTGCTCACCGGCACAGTGAAGACCATCATCGACAGCGCCGGGAACACCGCTACACGAACCTATTTCGTAACCGCGGAAATGACCAACATCGAGACCAACAGCCGTATGTGGATGGATCAGAACAGTGAAATCAAGAAGGTCATCCAACGGCCTAAGGCAAAACTCTAAGCGCTCCGGCGCTTGAGCGCGTACCACCACGAGGAGGGGTACCATGCAGGTAACCAGAACCTTACAAATCACGCCGGATAGAGTTCTTGGGGTGTTGTTCTTTATAGGGATGGGGGCCTGCCTTTCCTGCGCCACAGGAAACCCCTACCTCAAAGTGGACAACGCAGTGGAAGCGGGGGATCATCACGAGGGTATTGCCATCCTGGAAGAGGAGAAGAAAACCATCTACCGGGATAAAGATGCCATCCTCTATTACCTGGATAAGGGGATGATCACCCATTACGCCCAGGAATACGATGATTCCACCAAAATACTTCAGGAAGGGGAACGGGCCATAGAAGAGGCTTTTACGAAAAGCATCACCATGGAGATCGGCTCCTACTTGCTGAACGATAAAACCAGGGAATACGACGGCGAGGATTACGAAGATATTTATATCAATGTCTTTAACGCCCTCAACTACTACCATAAGCAACAGCTCGAAGACGCCCTGGTGGAAATCCGGCGGATGAACAACAAGCTGCGTTTCTTAGCCTCAAAATACGGGGAACTCAAGACCAATCTCCAGCAAAAGGCCCTGGCAGAAGGGGGCGAGGTTCCGCCGAACCCTGAGTCGCCGGTCCAATTCTCCGACTCCGCCTTGGCCCGCTACCTGGGGATGCTCTTCTATCGGGGCATAGGGAACTATGACGATGCCCGGATCGACGGAGACTCCCTCAAGGTGGCCTTTGCCAATGCGCCCTCCGTATACGCCTATCCCCTGCCCCCGTCCCTGGACGAGGAATTGAGGGTTCCTGCGGGAAAAGCCCGGCTTAATGTGATAGGCTTCAGCGGCCTGTCTCCCGTCAAAACCGAAGAGACCCTGCGGATCCCCATTCCTGGCCCGCGCTATATCAAGATCGCCCTGCCGGTCATGGAGAGCCGTCCTTCCCAGGTGCAGCGGATTGAGGTGGTTTTTGAGGACGGGACTCGCTTTGACCTGGCCCTGCTGGAAGACATGGAGGCGGTGGCCCGGGAAACCTTCAAGGAAAAGGTCAACCTGATATACCTCAAGTCTGTAATCCGGGCGACCATTAAAGGGGTTACTTCCTCTGCCCTTGGCGCGGCTGCCGACAATACCGAGGGGGGGACCAGCTTATTGTTCAGCGCCCTCAGCTTGGGTACCCAAGTGTTCGCAGAGGCCAGTGAACAGGCGGACCTGCGGCTCTCCCGCTACTTTCCCGCCAAAGCCTACGTGGGGGGTATTACCCTGGATCCCGGGACCTATGCCTTTACTACTTACTACTATGGGGCAAACGGCAAACGGCTCGCTTCTTTTGAGAATACCCTAACGGTCCGGGCAGACCGGCTTAATTTAGTGGAGGTTGTATGTTTAAAGTAAGGTATGCGGCGATTGTGGTACTGGTAGCGTTTATAGGCTGCGCCAGCAACCCTCCGCCTTCCCGTGAGGACGATGCGGTTGCTGCTGCCCGGGCTGGGGTTGCTACGATGGAGGGGGGAAGCCCTGCGGCCCGTCCTGCCGCCTCCGCACCGGTACCGGTGAATACGGGAAGAGAACCGGCCTGGGTTTCCTCACCGGATAGGGTGTATGACCAGAACCGTTTCGTTTCAGCGGTAGGCTTTGGGGCTGACCGCAACCAAGCGGAGAAAGACGCCCTGGGACGGCTGGTGGCGGTGTTTGGGCAATCCGTACAGGCAGACCTAAAAACGATCACCCATTATTCCGAGGCCGTGTCCAAGGGAGCGGTCCAGGTCTCCGAGAATACGGTGGTACAAAACGCCATCAAGACCTCTGCTGAAATGGACTCCCTTATAGGGGCAGAGATCGAAGATGTATGGTTTGATAAGAAAACCACCTATTACGCCGTAGCGGTCTTGGACAAGGCCCAGGCTTCCCGGCTCTATACGGATATGATCCGTTCCAATGAACGGATCATTGAGGAGTTGATCGCCCTGCCCCCGGAGGATGAGCAGAGCCTGGAGGGGTATTCCCGCTACCAGCTTGCCGCGACCATTGCGGATGTAAACCGGGTGTACGCCAATGTCTTGACCATAGTGGGGGGATCGCCCGTAGAGAATCTTAAGAAAGGAGATACCTATCGCCTGGCAGCGGTGAACATCACCAAGAGTATCCCCATTGAGGTACAAGTTACGGATACTCGTTTCAACCGTATCAAGGATGCCTTTGCCTCCGCGCTTACCACCCAGGGGTTCAGGAGCGGCGGTACGAGTTCCCGGTATGTTCTCCAGGTGCGGATAAGCCTTTCCCCGGCGGACCTTCCCAACCAAACAAACAAATTTGTACGCTATGGGATCGAGGCCAACCTGGTGGATACGAAAGATTCCAGTGTGCTTTTGCCCTTTAATATCAACGGACGGGAAGGACATGTGTCCCTTACGGAAGCGGAAAACCGGGCGATAGTAGCCGCGGAAAAAAAGATCACTGAGACCTATGGCACGGTCTTATCAAGCTACTTGACCAGCTTATTGCCGAATCGTAAATAGTGCAAAAAAATGATGGTCCATGTTTCGTTTCAGATTCGGCAAGAAGAGCAAGGTTACCCTCTTGAGCCGGCTCTTGTCCTAGCTAAGCCAGGGCCGGTTCTATGCTGAGAAGCCCCGCATAGACAGATACTCTGCATAGCGGTATATTATACCCATGAGGAGACTATATGCTTGAAGAACGAATCAAGAGCGCTCTTGATAAAGTACGACCTTCCCTCCAAGCGGACGGAGGAGATGTAGAATACGTTTCCGTGGCCGATGATGGCACGGTATCATTGAAATTGACCGGTGCATGCGGGGGCTGCCCTATGGCCCAGATGACCTTGAAGATGGGAATTGAAAACCATCTGAAAAAAGAGGTCCCCGAAGTAAGCGCGGTTATCGGAGTCTAAGCCGTTTCTTTCCCCCTGCCTTCCCCCCAGCCCTGCTTCCTGCCGGTAAACTCCAGCGATATGGATAAGCGGGGCTGGGAATCCTGTGATTTTATTTTTGTTTCCGGTGATGCCTATGTAGACCACCCTGCCTTTGCCGCTGCCCTTATCGCACGGGTCTTGGAAGCTGCCGGTTACAGGGTAGGGATCATCCCTCAGCCGGACTGGCGTAATAAGGCATCCTATACGGTCTTAGGCAGGCCGCGGCTTGCGTTCCTCGTAGGCGCGGGTAACATGGATTCTATGGTGGCCCATTATACTGCGGCGAAAAAGCCCCGCAGGGAAGACGCCTATTCCCCAGGAGGCAAGGCAGGGTTTCGGCCTGACCGGGCCCTCCTCACCTATGTGGCGGGTATACGCTCGGTCTATAAGAACATCCCGGTTATCCTAGGCGGCATTGAAGCAAGCCTTCGCCGCTTTGCCCATTACGATTACTGGTCTAATCAGGTACGCCGTTCCCTATTGCTGGATGCGAAAGCGGACATCCTGGTCTATGGTATGGGAGAGCGGCCCATCCGGGAGCTTGCCCACAGGCTCCATGGGGGTGAACCTATTGGGGCTATTCAGGATATGAGGGGAACCTGTGTCCGCGCCTTCCATGCCGGGCAGCCCAGGATTCCCGGGATACGGCTCCCGGATTATGAAGCGGTGAAAGGGACGGATGAGCGCTCCTTACTCGCCTACGCCGAACACTTCATGCTCCAACGCGTACAGGCAGACCCCGTAAGCGGCCAGCGCCTGTTGGAACGAAGCGATGGGGATCGCTGGGTCATCCAGAATCCTCCTGCCTTTCCCCTGAGCCCAGGGGAACTGGATACCCTGTATGAGCTTCCCTACACCCGCCGCAGCCATCCAAAGTACGCTGCTCTAGGAGGCATACCTGCTCTTAAGGAAGTTGCCTTCTCCCTGGTTTCAAGCCGCGGCTGTTTCGGCGGCTGTTCCTTTTGTGCCATTACGTTTCACCAGGGAAGGGCGGTTACCGGCAGAAGCCAGGAGAGTCTCCTGAGAGAAGCGAAAATTCTAAGCCGGCAGGAAGGATTTAAGGGGTATATCCATGATGTAGGAGGCCCTACGGCAAACTTTTACCGTCCTGCCTGTAGGCGCCAGGCCCAAGGGGGCTTTTGCCCAAACCGGGAATGCCTATACCCTACACCTTGTCCACAGCTGCGGGCTGACCATAAGGATTACCTAGAAACCCTCACCGCGCTGCGGAACCGAATAAGGGGTGTACAAAAGATCTTTATCCGTTCAGGAATCCGCTTTGATTACCTGGGGCTTGATACGCGATACGGGAAGGAGTTTCTGCGGGCCCTCTGCCGCTGGCATGTGAGTGGTCAGCTTAAGGTAGCCCCAGAACATGTGTCTTCCTCGGTTCTTGCCGCTATGGGCAAGGGGGACCATGAAACCTATAACAATTTCGTTACGGAGTATGCGCAAACAAACCGCTATCTGGGATGCAAACAGTACCTGGTTCCCTATTTTATGTCAGGCCATCCAGGGACAACCCTTGAGGATGGGGTGGAACTGGCCTTGTACCTCAAAAAAAGCCGTTTTATCCCGGATCAGGTGCAAGACTTTTACCCTACTCCCGGAACCCTTTCCACGGTGATGTACCGCACCGGACGAGACCCCCGCACTATGGAGCCTATCTCCGTACCAGGGGAACGGGAAAAGCGGCTTCAGCGCGCGCTGCTCCATTTCAACAAAGCGGAAAACCACGCGCTTGTCCGGGAAGCCCTCCAGAAGGCCAACCGCCAAGATCTGATGAAACCAGGCTCTGGGGGGCTCATCTAAAGCGACTCTTATGCAGGGTAATAAAAAAACCGTAACCGGGAGGAGGAGAACCGGTTACGGCAACAAGAAAACGTCCTGCTTAAAGAAACCCTCCCAAAACCACAGTTTTGGGAAGGGCTTTGCACTATACCTTTTTAGATGACGACTTTTTGCTAGGGGTATCTAAAATTTTTGTACTGGCTACTTTATTATGGATAACATGGTATGCTGCTAATAGTTACATGGGCCTTCAGGTTTTTTCTTTAGTAACGTGAGTTCGGCTGGAGAAAAAGGGTCCGTGAAGGGAACGCAAAGCGATGTGGATACCTTGTTTCCGTAGTGCTCATGTTTAATAAGGTATTGCAAAAGGTATATGGCCTGGGCCTGACAAAACCCAAGGAACGGCTTGACAAAGTTCTTGTATCCCTCTATGGTTATAAAACCCTGTAGCTAGGAACCATGCGAACAGGCGCCGCCCAACCCCGCCAGGTCCGGAAGGAAGCAACGGTAAGCGGAGGCCTGTGGCGCCGTGGTCAGCCCTGGTTACGGGGTTTTTTTTGTCTCTGATTCAGGATATACTCAAGAATCATGGCCTATGAAGTAACCGCTACCAGGCGGCGTCCTAAAATCTTTGATGAACTGGCGGGACAGGATTTTGTGGTAGCCACCTTGAAAAATTCCCTTGAACAAGGGCATATCGCCCATGCCTACCTTTTTTCCGGCCCTCGGGGCTGCGGTAAAACCAGCGCTGCCCGTATCCTCGCCCGCTCCCTTAACTGTGAGCAGGGGCCTACCGCAACGCCCTGCGGGGTCTGTCCTACCTGCAAGGAAATCAGCCGCGGGGCAAGCCTGGATATTATTGAAATAGACGGGGCTTCTAATACCGGGGTTAATGATGTGCGACAGATCAAAGATGAGGTCTTGTTCCCCCCCAATTCCGGGCGCTATAAGGTCTATATCATCGACGAGGTCCACATGCTTTCCAATAGCGCCTTCAATGCGCTCCTTAAAACCATCGAAGAACCTCCTCCCTATATTGTCTTTATCTTTGCGACCACCGAGTTGCACAAGGTCCCGGCTACCATTAAAAGCCGCTGTCAGCAGTTCGCCTTCAGGCTCATCCCCATTGGGATGATTGCGTCTATCCTCAAGGCCACCTGTGAGGAGATGCGTATTCAAGCTGAGGATGAGGCCCTGTTCTGGATTGCGAAAGAGTCTACCGGCAGCCTGCGGGATGCCTATACCTTGTTCGACCAAGTAGTGGCTTTTTCTGATGGCCATATCCGTTCCGCCCTTATCAGGGAGAAGCTCGGGCTTTTGGGCTTGGATAACCTCAACGCGCTGGCTGATGCCTGTGTGGACCATGACAGCACCAGAGCCTTCCTCCTGATTGAGGATATGCTCAATGCAGGGATAGCTATTGAGCAGTTCATCATTGACTTGGCAGGGTATTATCGCAGCGTGCTGTTCATAAAAGCCGGCATTACCCGGGAAACCTTGCTGGATTACAGTGCAGATCGTTTTTCGGCCAAGGTCTTGGAAGGTCTCAAGCCGCCCCAAATTGAGCATGCCCTGGACCTGCTTCTTACCCTGTACCGGGATATCCGCTACTCTATTTCGCCCCGGTTTGAGCTGGAAACCGTGGTTTCCAAACTCTGCTGGCTTGGGCAGTGGATTGCTCCCCGGGAACTGCGGGCCGCCATTGCTGAAGTCCAGGCGGCGCTGGGCTTTCCCGCTTCCTCTGGTGTAGGAGGGCTCCCCCCTGCCGCGGAAATGGAGCACGCTCAAGAATCACATGAGGCCCCCATACCGAGCTTTCCTCCGGCACAGGAGCAGCTTCCTCAGGAAGCGCAGCGCAGCCTGAGTTCCAGGCAAGCCTATTCGCTTAGTGAAAATTTTGACCGTATCATGGCTGCCAAAGTATCCGGGGTTTCCACGCCCGACTTTGTCAAATCCGTATCCTCAGCCCCGTATGCAGCGGAACATCCCGTCTCGGTACCCCAGACGGGAAGACAAGAACCGGGGATACCTGCTAGTATGGCAAGGGATGCGGTAGACGGTGCTGCTCAGCATCAGGGGTCGCCTCAGTTAGCCCCACAGGTAGAACGGGTGCTTCAGGTGTTTCGAGGTACGGTGGTAAAGGAAAAGTGAGCACCCAAGACCATAAGAAATCCCAATCGGAGTAAGTGATGAATATTAACCCTTTTGATATCCTCAAGAATGCCAAGAAGATTCAGGAACAGATGAGTGTGTTTCAGGAAAAACTGGGCGCTATTAGCGTAACCGGTTCAGCCGGAGGAGGCATGGTAGAGATAGACCTCAACGGACGCATTGAAATGCTATCCATCAGAATTTCCCCGGAAGCGATCAATCCCCAGGAGGGAGAAATGCTTGAAGACCTTATCATCGCGGCCTTTAGCAATGCCATGGAAAAGGTGCGGGAAGCCATTAATCGAGAAATGGGTACCCTTGCCGGGGGCATG
Source organism: Treponema sp. (assembly GCA_031282065.1). Taxonomy (GTDB): domain Bacteria; phylum Spirochaetota; class Spirochaetia; order Treponematales; family Breznakiellaceae; genus JAIRLU01. The sequence continues at coordinate 7,721 of JAITEL010000174.1, read as the reverse complement.
CAAATACCCGGTATAAGTCCTGGTTTTTCCGGCTCAGGGTTATCGGGGAATGTATGAATGCCCTTGACCGGCTGGTGATCCTCTTCTCCAAATTGCCGGGAATCGGGAAAAAGAGCGCCCGCCGTATGGTCTATTACCTGCTGGATGGGGATCCCCAGTATGCCCAACTCATGGCAGAACAAATCGGGGACCTGCATAGGGCGATCACCCGCTGCGGGATCTGCGGTAGTTTTACCGAAGAGAACCCTTGCCCTATCTGCGCTGATACGAGCCGGGATGCCATTATCTGTGTAGTGGAACGAGCCCAGGATGTACCGATCATAGAAGAATCCCGGGAATTTCGGGGGCGCTTCCATGTGCTCGGAGGGCTTATCGCTCCTTTGGAGGGCATAAACCCCGGGGACCTCCGCGTCGGGCCGCTTTTAAACCGGGTCCGACAGGAGGGTATCCGGGAAGTCATCCTCGCGCTGAATCCCACGGTGGAAGGGGACACCACGGCCCTGTATGTACAGCAGGTACTTAAAGGCTATGAGGTCGCGGTTACCCGCCTTGCCTCGGGGCTCCCGGTAGGGGGGGACTTGGAATATGCCGACAGGCTTACCCTCTCCAGGAGCTTTAGGGGCAGGACCGCCCTGTAAGCCTGAAGAAGCGGCGCCGGGTCTTTCACCTGCTCTTTAGGTGAAACGCAGGACAATGATGACCGGTGGCTAAGAACACTTCCATAGCCGGTATGTTCCGGCTCTTGACAGCAAAAACCCCGCAGGAATGGGGGTGTGCCTGATTCCAGGTCAACTGGTAATGCACGCATTTGAGACAATTCGGCATCCCTGCCTGCCTATCCTGATCCATAGGCTCTCCCTCTCACCGCTCCTGAAGCCACGGGGGCCTTGCCCCTCGCGGCCTTTAGGTCCACCGCAGCGAATCCCGCTTAATACCGGGCTGCCGCGTATTCCACCCAGCCCCCGGCTTCCACTAAGGCCCGCTCAAAGTCCTTGAGCACGAAAGGAAAGGTCTGTTCCCTATCCCCTGCTTTGAAGTGTAAGGTACCGGCAGGGATATTGACGGAAAGGGTGGTCTTCGTTCCGGCGAATTCCCGGAACAGCGCGTCTAGGCTCGCCGGGGGAAGCTCTGCGGCGATCATGCCGCAGTTGTACATGTTCTGCCTGAATATCCGGGCAAAACTTTCCGCAATGACGATGTGGATACCATTTACTTCCAGGGCCCAAGGGGCATGTTCACGGGAACTGCCGCAGCCGAAATTTGCCCGGCTTACTATCGCGCCGATTCCCTCGGTATCCCTGAGGGGATCAAAGCCGGGGAGCTTTAAATCTTCCAGCAGATAGGGTTTGAGGGCTTCCTTGGAATGCTCGGTCAAATATTTTGCCGGAATAATCTCATCGGTGTTGATATCGCTCCGATCTAAAAACAACACTACACCACCAAAGGTTTTCATAGATACTCCTCTAGGTCTCCGCTTCCCGGTACTCTGCGTATCACGGGAGGTCTTGCGGGCTTGCGATATGCCCTGCGATTGCCGTAGCTGCGGCGGTAGCAGGGCTCATCAGGTGAACCATACCGCCCTTACCCATGCGGCCGTAAAAGTTACGGTTCGTTGTAGCGGCGCATACCTCTCCCTGGGCCAGGACACCGTTGGACATGCCCAGGCAGGCCCCGCAGCTCGGGTTGGTAACGCAGAAACCCGCCTCGTGGAACCGGGCGATGAGTCCTTCCTGCAGGGCCTGGGCATAGACTGCGGGCGTAGCCGGAGCCAGTATGGCCCGGACCCGCGGGTGAACCCTCTTCCCCTGAATCACCCGGGCGGCTTCCCGGAGATCTTCGATGCGCCCATTGGTACAGGAACCGATATACACCTGATCCACCGCAGTACCCCGCAGTTCCCGGATAGGTTTAACCTGATCCGGCTTATACCCTACCGTAGCCACGGGCTCCAGAGCCGAACAATCCACGCGGATAGTCCCGGTGTACACCGCATCATCATCGCTCCACCATGAGCGAAAGTCCGCCAAGGCCGCCTCTTTCGTTTCGTAGGTCTTATCCCCCTGGGGGCCTATGAAGGGCCACAGGTACTCCACCGTGGTTTTATCTGGCATACAAACGCCGGAAGTCGCGCCTGCTTCAACCGCCATGTTACACACCGTCATCCTTCCTTCCATGCTCAGGGCATCCAGCACAGGCCCGCGGAATTCCATCACCCTATCGGTGGCGCCGGCAACCCCAATCCGGGCAATCACCGCGAGGATGAGATCCTTGGCAAAGACACCGGGTTTCAGGGTACCGGTGAGCAGCACCCGCAGGGTTTCAGGCTTCTTGAAGGCACAGACCCCTTTGAGGATCCCCACTTCCAGGTCGGTGGTCCCTACCCCCGCGGCAAACGCGCCGAACGCGCCGTGGGTACAGGTGTGACTGTCCCCCATAATGACCGTGTGCCCGGGCCTTACGAAGCCTTTTTCCGGGAACAGGGCATGGCAGACCCCGTTGCGGCCTATGTCAAAGAAGTCCTCAATCCCGTGCCGCCGGGCCCAATCCCGCAGGATCTTCCCCTGTTCCGCGGTCTTTGAATCCTTGGCAGGACTCACATGGTCTATCACCGCCTTGATCTTCGAGGGCTCAAAGACCTGGTCCAGGTTTTTGCTCTTCAGATCGGTAATGGCCACAGGCGTGGTTATCTCGTGGCAGAATACCCTATCCAGTCTCAGCACCCAGGTCCCGCCAAAGGGCCTGTCCACCAGATGGGCATCAAATATTTTCTCCGCCAGGGTTTTACCCATACTTACACCTCCACTCTTTCCTATCATGGTGCTCCTGCACGCTTACTTCCCCAAGACCTTTCCCCATACGCCCTTGGGCGGGGAGATGATCCAGAGGACCCGCAGCAGCCCGGTACCAACATTGGCCAGTACATGAGGGGTATCTGACCTGAAACTAATGGAATCTCCCGCCGCCAGCTCATAGGTATGCGTTCCCAGGCTCAGTTCCCCCCTTCCTGCTTCCACCATACCCAGTTCCCATCCCTGATGCCCGTATTCGGTACTGCCCGTTTGGGCTGCCGGCTCAAGGGTGATACAATACGCCTCAATACCCCCCAGGTGCTCAGGCCCCTCCATCTGCGCCAGCCGCTCGTAGCGGACCCCCGGCATGGTAAAGGAAAGGCGTTCATGGCTTCGGGTGATCTGCACCGGACGCACCCGGCGGTAATCCGCAAACAGATAGGCCAGGTCCATATCCAGAGCCTCTGCCAGGGCCAAGAGGGTATCCAGGGCAGGGGCGACCCGGTTCCGCTCAATTTGGGAAACCAAGCTCTCACTCACCCCGGCACGCTCGGCCACTTCCCGTAAGGTAAGGGCCCGCCGCTCCCGAAAGGCCCGTAGTTTCTCGCCGAATGCTTCTAGTGCATACCCCATAAGTTCCAGCCTTTAATAATACTGCAATGAATAGAGTATAATTAAAGTGCAGGTATACGGTCAAGAGGATACCGGCCGGGGCTCATGCTATTGCAGAACGGACAAAAGGGCCCCGCGGTTCGGGGGTATGGCCTGCACCCCCTTATTTTATGCGTCAAGCAGGGTATACCGGGCATCCATAACGTTTATATATGCGCCTTTTACAACAATACGGACGCCTATATGATCCTTCCATGCGTCAAAGGAGGGTAAAAGACGCATAGATCAGTGATCTATGCGTCCGTATTATCAATATTGACGCATGGAACAGCGGAAAATGCGCAGATGGCGCCCGGAAAGGAGCATATAACGCTACACCGGGAGTCAGGATTCCCTTGACCGTCTTGAAAAAAGCCGCTAGTATCTTTTTTCTATGAATACCTTGTTTTACGGTGATAATTTGACCATTATGCGGAAAATGCCTGCGGAAAGCGTGGATTTAATCTATCTGGACCCGCCTTTTAACAGCAATAGAAGTTATAACCTGCTCTACAAGAATACCACCGGCTTGCCTATACCCGAACAAATAGAGGCGTTCTGCGACACCTGGGAACTGGATTATGAAAAATCTGAAATGGCTAAGGATATACCCCTTATTATGCACGATTACGGTATTCACCATGAGGTCGTTCAATTCTGGTATTATTTAGTGCAGGCATTAAAAACCACCAACCCGCGCCTTCTGGCCTACCTGGTGTATATGACCATCAGGCTGATAGAAATGCACCGCCTGCTCAAACCGACCGGTTCCCTGTATTTACACTGTGATCCTACGGCCAGTCATTATCTCAAAATAGTCATGGACAGTGTATTTGGGCCGAAACACATAAGAAACGAAATTATTTGGCATTATAAACGCTATACCGCAAGAAGCGGACAATTTCAGAAACTGCATGATGTGCTCTTTTGGTACTCAAAAACCAATACCTATGTTTTTAATGATATTCGGGAAGCCTATGGTGCAAAATCAGGGATACATGACAGTCATTACAAACAGGATGAAAACGGCAAATGGTTTCGCTGGCAAAAACGCAAAGGAGCAGAGCCCTATAAAATTTATTTATCCGAAGGCAGAAGAATGGGGGATGTCTGGGAAATACCCTTTATTAACGCTTCATCAAAGGAACGTTTGGGCTATCCGACTCAAAAACCGCTGGCCTTATTGGAAAGAATTATACAAGCGTCGTCAAAAGAAAACGACCTGGTCTTTGATCCGTTTTGCGGGTGCGGCACAACCATCGAGGCGGCGATAAAAAATCACCGGCAATGGATCGGATGCGATATTGCGATACATTCGATCAAATTAATTCAGACTACCCGGATACAAAAATATGGCTTCACGGAACATGTTGAATACCGTATTGAAGGCATCCCGCAGTCCCCTGAGCAGGCCCAGTATCTATTTGAGCAGGACCCCTTTCAATTTCAATATTGGGCCGTTGAAAAAACAGGAGGTTTCTGTTCCCATAAGAAGACCGGCGATAAGGGGATTGATGGAAGGCTCTATTTTGAAACCGGTACAGCCTTATGCAGTATGGTCCTGTCGGTAAAAGGCGGAACCATAAAACCTGCGGATATACGGGATTTACGAGGCGTTCTTGAACGTGAAAAAGGAACGGAACTGGCTGGGTTCATTTGCTTAAAAGAACCGACAAAAGCGATGAAACAGGAAGCTGATGCGGCGGGGGTGTATGTATATCAAGGGCTAAGCTATCCTCGTATACAGATACTAACGATTCAGGATATTTTCAATGGGAAAACATGGTATTGTCCTTCGATGGTCAAAACGCTGAGAAAAGATACAGGCCAAACATTTCTCGCATTATAATGCAGGGATAAAAATAAGCACATAGCCCGTAAACCATACATAGGGCCCCTCTTGCAGGAGCTGACCGTGTGCTGCGCACTTGAAACAGCGGGCTATAGTTCAGAGGGAGATAAGGAAGTATATGTTCAATAGTATCCGGGGAACCATTACCGAAAAACTCAAGGATACCCTGCGGATAGTAACCGGCGGTATCGAATGGGATATTGCCGTACCCGCTACGGACCTGGTCGAACTTCCCCAGCCAGGAGAAACAGGGCAGGTCTTCACCTGGCTCTACCATAAGGAAGACCAGATGCGGGTCTTTGGGTTTTCCGATGCAGCCAGGCGGACTACCTTTCTGGAACTCCTCAAGGTGGAGGGCATAGGTCCCAAAGGAGCCCTTAAAATCATGGGAGGCATAAGCCAGGAGGACCTGGAAAGCGCCCTGGAGACTGAGGATGTAGGCCGGTTGGAAGGGGTGCCGGGCTTGGGCAAGAAAACCGCCCAGAAGATGATCCTCGCCTTGAAGGGTAAGCTGACTCCCCTGTCCCCGGCAAAGCCCGCTCCCTCCCCCTATGGGGAACTGGTGGAGGCGCTCTCAGGGATGGGCTATGATAAGCGGGCAGCCGCGGATGCCCTGAGCAAGGCCGCATCCGCCTTGAGCCCTGCTATACACGGGGCAGAGCAGGAACAGCAGCTTTTAAAGCAGGCCATCCTGTATTTAAGCGGAATATAGGGTTTTTCCACAACTTTTTCGTGCAAAACCGGTCAAATACGGTACTAAGGAGCGCCATGCTATGGAACCATCGGTGTCAAGCGCCGCTCAGGTGATCATCGCCATCATCCCCATTGTGGCGATAGTCATGGGGGCGATGGTGGTGTTTTTTTATCTTTTGTGGAATCACAAGCGCAGGACCTTGCTTATCCAGGCGGGGCTCTATGAGCGGCCTCAGTTCGATCTCCAGTCCTTTAGCCTGCTTGCAGGCTTGCTCTTAAGCAGCGTGGGATTAGGCTTAACGGTGTTTCTCGTGATAGCCTTGGGAGTCAATTTTGGGCTTTTAGGGGGGATCATCCCCTTATCCATAGGGATAGGCTTATTGCTCTATTATGGGATTAAGCGGAGCGATAGCACTCCATGAATAAGGGAGACGATTTTGACGATCCCTTGATCGTCGCACAGGTCGTCTCGGGACAGAAAGAATTGTTCCGGCTTCTGGTAAACCGGCACGAAAAGACGGTATACCGCATGGGATTCAGTTTTTTTCATAATACCGAGGATGCTTCAGATTTTACCCAAGAGGTGTTCCTCAAAGTATTTCGGAATCTTTCCACCTTTGAAGGCCGCTGCCGCTTTTCTACCTGGCTGTATCGGGTGGCTTATAATACCGCGGTGAATGGGGCAGCCCGCAAGACCGAATACCAGAGCTTGGCGGAAGACGCGGCAAGCCCAGCCTATGAGCGGGAGTGGAATAGCCCGGAACAGAGCCTGCTCAGGCAGGTAGTGCAGGCAGCGGTAGGAGAGGCGGTGAAGGAGCTTCCTGAACGGTACCGGATCTGCGTGGATCTCTTCTTCTTTTATGATAGATCCTATCAGGAGATCGAGGCTATCACGGGGTATCCGGTTAATACGATCAAATCCCATGTATTTCGAGCCAAGAAATTACTCAGGGAAAAGCTGGCAGAATTTCGTTACCTATGAAAAAGGCCGGTGTACCTGTTTGGCTTGGGAGCCGGGTTCTTAAAGGAGTTGAGCATGAAGTGCCCAATGGAGGAAAAAGTTATGGATAAGGTGTATGAGGTCCTGGGAGAAAGGCCTCTTCCCTTGGGCTACCGGTTGTATCTGGGCTTGCACCGTTTATACTGCCGGCGCTGTGCTGAGGAGTTGAAGCAACTGGAGGCGGTTCAGGAAGTCTTGGAGACCGGTTTTTTCCCTGAGGTCCCGGCACTGGAGGAGTCCATCATGGAAAGGATTTATAGGGAAGAACCGGATAGGGCAGCCTTGGATAGGGAGATTGCGGCAGGGGTTTCTTTTCGCGGCTGGGTGATAAGCGGGCTGATTATCCTGGTTACCCTGCCCACATCCGTTTTGGGTATGGATGCGGTAAAGATCAGTGCCGCCTCAGGTTCGTCCTTTTTGCTTCCCCTGGGGCTTACCATTGGGGGTATAGTAACCAGTTACGGCGCCCTTTTCATCGGTAGTCATCTGAAGGAGCTTTCCCACTGGGTTAGGCTTCATGAACGGTAAGCTAAGCGCCATGCCCCACCCATTACCGGGGGGAACCTTCCGATGAAGGCAGGAAAGGGGCGAACTCGTTTCTAGGTCTGGACAGAATGGGGCAGGGCAAACTCATTTAACTTCCAAAGAGGAGGGAGGCCCTATAATCGTCCTCCATTAATGCCCTGAACATCAGGCGTTTGTAACTGGTTTTTTTCTCTGGTTCCCGCCGTTTCAG
>JAITEL010000055.1 GCA_031282065.1 Treponema sp. | reverse complement strand
AGGGACGGGCTTCCCCGGGAATGGATAAAGATGATGAAAAACTGCATGAGGCAGATAGGGCAATCCATGTCCAGCCACCGGATGCTGATGGATTACTCCAACAACTTTTACTTCCCCGCTCTGAAAAATTACCGCCGTATCGTGAAGGACGATTACGCGGAGTCCAAATCCCTGGCGGTCTATTTCGGCAAACTCAGGCAGGCATGGGATTCCCTTAAAATCGCGAAAATCGAATCCAACGCGAAGCCGGTGATGCAGCGGGGAGACGCCCTTACGGTAACCGCCTTCATAGATCTGGGCTCCCTCAACCCCAACGAACTCAAGGTGGAACTTTACCACGGCGGCATATCCAGTCAGGCTGCTCAAATAGAGAACGCCCGCCGTACGGAGATGCGGCATGTGGGTCATGAGGGGAACCTGAACCTGTTCCAGGTAAGGATAGAATGCGAGGACACGGGTATGCAGGGTCATACGGTTCGTATCCTGCCCAAACACGAAGCCCTGGTACACCCCTACCGTACCGGACTCATCAAGTGGGCGTAACAAAAAAACCCGCAAGTTTTTTGCCGGCGCCGTTTGGCGAACAGCCAAACGGCCCGCCCGGTCCGCGGAACAGGCAGGCCGTTAAAACGGCGGCGCCGGTTTAGCAGTTTGTTGCGCTTCGTGCAAAACCGGCAAGCGCAACAGGCTCCCGGGCGTCTTATTTGCGCTTCGGCGCAAGGCGGTATCCCAGTAGCAAACCCGCCTGAACAAAACAAGGAGTTTTCATTTCATGGCATCCCCCCTTTGCCCGGTTCCGGAAAGAGCGGTTTCACCGCCTCCGGCCCGGCAGTACCGCTACCTGGATCTGATTATGGCTTTCTTCGTGGCGGTTCTCCTCATCAGCAACATCGCCTCATCGGCAAAGATAGTCGATTTAGGTTTCTCGATTTTCGGCGTTTTCGGAATACCCCCGGTACGGATGGCCTTTGACGGCGGAACCCTGCTCTTTCCCCTGTCCTATGTGTTCGGGGATCTCCTCACCGAGGTATACGGTTTTCGTGCTTCCCGACGGGTTATCTGGACTGGTTTTGCAGTCCTGGCCTTGTCCTGGGCTGTGTTTTTCCTGCTCCGTATTCTTCCTGGAGAAGCATCCTGGGAGGCTTATGCGGGAAGTACCGCATTTGACGCAATCCTGGGAGGCATGAGTAGCGGGGGCATAGTCTTGGCAAGCCTTGTGGGCTACTGGATGGGGGAATTCTCCAATGCTGCGGTTTTGTCCCGATTGAAACTGCTCATGCAGGGTAGGATGCTCTGGGTGCGGACCATAGGGAGTACCCTGGTGGGAGAATTAGTGGACACTCTGGTCTTTGTGAGTATTGCAAGCCTCACCGGGGTCTTTCGGTGGGAACTCTTTGGTACCCTGGTGGTCACCAACTACCTGTTTAAGTGTACCCTTGAGGTGCTGCTGACTCCCCTCACGTACCTGGCGACATATACCCTCAAACGGGCCGAAGGGGTAGATACCTATGATGTGGGGGTTACCCTTAGTCCTTTTGCCTTTATCAAGGAAAAGACAGGCTAAATAGCGCTCATAAGCCCCTTAGTCTAATACAGCCCTCCCAGGTGTACGATAAGCCCTACGCCGAGGGGAATCACCAGATTATCGTAATCGTTTAAGGGAAGGGCTTCTACCACGGTGGCGGTTATTGCCGCCAGCAGTGCGGTTTGGTAATTATAAGAGACCTGATAAGACGTAAAGAAGACCGCGGTAAAACAGGCGCAAGAGCCTTCAATGCTCTTCCCTAAGAGAAAAGCCGGACGAAGCCGTCCGAAGATTTTCCCCACTAAACTCGCGAAGCCGTCTCCAAAAGCTAAGGCGTATATCCCCATGGATGCTGCGGGATCAGGGTATAAGAGCAGCGCCAAGGAGGCGCCGAGTCCCAAGGTAACTGGCCCCAGGACAAAATGACCCTTATCCCGTGAACGGGAAGCCATAGCAGTCAGGGAAGAAATGAAGGGAATCTCTACCCCGGAAAGCCTGGCGATTTCCATATAGGTATATACCAACGTACCCATCATGAGGAGGACTATGGTGAAGGGCCGGCTTATAGCAGCCATAGTGGGGCTCAGGGCTATAAGAAAATGTATAGCTTTTCTGACAAGTTCTGTTTTAAGCTCTCTGAGTTCGAGGGTTCCGGGGAGCATACCGGGCCGTCGAAGTATAAGCACGTCATTTTTTAGTACAGGTATTGCCTTCATCATACGCTTTAAATAGCAAATTCTATACCAGAACTAGCGCCTGTTCCAAAACCCGCGCCTGAGTTCTGAACTCCGATAGTTCTATTCCGAGCTCCGATTTTCTAGTTCCGAGCCCCGATAGTTCTGTTCCGAGCTCCGATTTTCTAGTTCTGAGCTCCGACAGTTCTGCTCTGAGCTCCGGTAATTCTGTTCGGAGCTCCGATTTTCTAGTTCCGAGCCCCGATAGTTCTGTTCCGAACCCCGATTTTCTAGTTCTGAGCTCCGATGGTTCTGTTCCGAGCTCCGATAATTCTGTTCCGGACAGAATTCATTCACCTCAACCCATATATATTGAGGTTTTGGAGCCGTATCTGTATAAAAAAATATACGAGCCCTATTCAAAAATTACTACGGTAGAGCCCGTCAAATACCAGCTCCGCGGCTCCCCGGTACCGAATGTTCAAAGGGCTAAGAGCCCCAGGGCCGAAAACCGATTCCATAAGGGTCTTGTAGGAATCCAGATCCTCCAGTGGTATATACGCCTGGATAGTTCCGGCAAATCCGCCGCCATGTACCCGGCAGGCCCAGAGAGGCGGCTTGGGTTTTCCCGGGGTTTCAAAAAAGGCCCGGGTCAGCGTTAGGGCCAGGGGCAATTCCTGATCTTGTGGGTTCTCAGGGTTATAGAGATTTTGCACGAGTTTCCAGGAAGAATCCCCGGATTCGTTGACCAGACGCAGGTACTCCCTAAGGGCGGCTGACCGGGCAGTACCGAAAAGGGCGGCTGCGCTTTCCAGGGCTTTTTGCATGGCATCCACCCGTTGATTTTCATGAAAGAAATGCAAGGCCCGCAAGAACCCCCTATCTCCTACCCTCTTCCGTATGGCGTTTGTATGGGCTAAGAGGGTCTCCTCATCCAATTCCCGCAGTACGGATTTACCGAAAAACCGGGCCACTGCCTTCATTTCTTGGGGGATTGCGGCATACGCTGAGGTCAGATCTGCATGGGTTCCTTGGGTATGCAGTACACAAAGACGCACCCCAAAAGATTCCATATCCAGATGGATAGGGGTAACTTTCGGCTCCTGTTCATCCTCAAAGTCGATGAGGACCGCTCCCCCGTAGGCACAGGCAGTTTGATCCATCAGGCCGGAGGGTTTCCCAAAATAGGTATTTTCCGCTTTTTGCCCTATCTTGGCGAGATCCAAGGCAGAACGGGTTCCCTCCCCATAGAGATGATCAAAAATCGTAGCAAAAAGGACCTCCATCGCGGCAGAAGAGGAAAGCCCCGAACCGGCAAATACCGTGGAATCTGCACATGCGGTAAAGCCCCCCACGGCAAGCCCTTGAGCGGCCAATTCCCCGGCCACCCCTCGAAGCAACGCTTCGGTGCTTCCCTGCTCACCAGGTCGAGGGCTGAGGTCCGAAAGGTCTATCTGCACATCGGGATATCCGGTGGAACGAAAAAGCACCCGTTTATCTGCCCGGGGCAGGACAAACGCAACCGCATCCAAGTGTATGGCTGCAGCCAGAATCTTACCCCGGTTGTGATCCGTATGGTTTCCACCGAGTTCAGTACGCCCTGGAGCCGTAAAGCAGCGTATACCAGCCTTTTCCCCTGCTTGTTTTGGGTGTTCTTCTAGGGAGGCCAAGGTACAGAGCCCCTGCAGCAGGGATTTATACCGATACCGGGCCGATGCAAGTTCCCCTGGACCGTAGAGAGCGGCCAAGACCGACGAGGCCTGGGGGGAATCAAGAACCCTATCATCATAGTCAGTCATTGCCCTCATAAGCACAGCTCCACCCTATCTGCGAAGAGGAAAAAAAGCAAGGACAAACCCATAAACCCATAGAAAACTGCTGAGGGTATCCTTTGAGCGGTTTGAACCATGCTGAGTTTATGGCACATGATGGTTCCTTTCTATTGACGATATATAAGGCATGCAGTTATTGTTAAAACATAGGCCGCTGTGGTATATATGGTATATATAAGAGAGCGGCCTGAGATTGTTAGGGAGCGCAGTGTATTTTGATAAAAATGGTTCATGGTTTGTATGGTATTATATATCGTCCTGTTTTCATACCCCAAGTAGCGTTCTAATCTAAACTTTCGATTTTAAAGAGGCTATCCACCTTCATTTTACGAGGAACCTTTATGAAACTAAAATATCGTTTATGTATCATTGTTATTTCGATTTTGGTTGCCATAGTGGCCGCCATATCCTCCATTTTGCTAATCCGCGCCTCTTCTATACAGATGGCGACTGCTCGGGAAAGCCAGGAACGGCTTGCAGCGGACCAATCCCAGACGATTAAAAGACGCTATGAGGTTTATTTGCGGATAGCCCATACCCTCGCGGATACCCTGGAGGACTTTGATAAAGTTGCTGTGGGCACTCAGCGTCATCGTTTTGATCAGTTTATGGAATCAATTTTGCAGTCTGAGGAGCGGCTCATCGCTATTTTTGCGGTCTTTAAGCCTAATACCATCGATCCCGGTATGGACGCCACGTTTGAAGGAGTTCCGGGCAATACGGAAACCGGCCAGTGGGCTAACTGGTATACCCGGCGGTCCGGGACCGTTGAACACCTCACCTTTGATGAGGTGGATACGATTATGCGGGACCTCACCGGAGAAAACGCGCGGAAAGAGCTGATACACAGTCCCGTACCCCAAGCCGTAGCGGGCAAGCCTACCTATACGGTCAAGATCACCGTACCGGTTATTTTCCGCAAGACCAATGAGGTGGTAGGTCGGGTTGGGGTAAATGTCAATATCGCGTATACCCAGCCGGTAGTGGCCGGCCTGGTCAATGACAAAACCTTGAGAGACATCAGCAGCATGACGGTTTATTCCGATGACAGCACGGTTATTGCCAGTTATGCGGAGGATCATATCGGTAAACTCCTCAGGGACGCCCAGAGCACCTTATATGGTGTGCATACCCAGGAAGCCCAGAACACGGTATTGCAGGGGAAAAAACAACGGTTCTCGGTATATTCGAATATTCTGGGGAAGAATTTGGAAATCATTCTCTATCCCTTTACCGTCGGCGAAACCGACACCACCTGGTCCCTGATGCTGGGTACAGAAAAGAAGATCATCCTTGAGGATGTCCATACCTTAACCTACTTTACGATCATCCTTGGGCTTGCGGCGGCGTTTATCGCCGCGGTCATCATCTTCTTCGTTTCTGGAAGTATTACCAAGCCTATCGTCAAGGTGGCGCTTACCCTCAGAGATATATCCGAAGGGGAAGGGGACCTCACCAAAACCGTGGCCATTAATTCCAAAGACGAAATCGGCGATATGGCCCGCTACTTTAACGGGACCTTGGAAACGATCCGTAAGCTGGTGCTTACCATTCAGAAGCAGGCCGGTGCCCTCTTCGATGTGGGGAAAGTCCTTGCGGGCAATATGAGCAAAACCGCGACGGCAGTCAACCAGATCACCGCCCATATCAAAAGCATCCAAGGCCGGGTGATAGATCAATCCGCCAGTGTTACCGAAACCAAAGCCACGATGGAACAGATCACCGGCAACATCGGTAAACTCAAGGGCCATGTGGACCATCAAGGGGACAGCGTGGCCCGGTCCTCCGCCGCAGTGGAGGAAATGCTTGCTAATATCCAGTCCGTTACCCAAACCTTGGTCAGAAACGTCACCAATGTCCAAGAATTGATGGAAGCTTCTGAGGTGGGTCGAGCAGGGCTTCAGGAAGTGGCCAGGGACATTCAGAAGATAGCCCAAGAGTCTGAGGGGCTTTTGGAGATCAATGGGGTGATGGAAAATATCGCCAGCCAGACCAATCTCTTATCCATGAACGCGGCGATTGAGGCTGCCCATGCAGGAGAAACGGGGAAGGGGTTCGCCGTAGTGGCTGCGGAGATCCGTAAACTGGCGGAGAATGCCGGGGAACAGTCCAAGACCATTGCCACGGTACTCAAGAAAATCAAAGAGGCCATTGACAATATAAGCGGATCTACTGCCGGTGTTCTTACCAAATTTGAAGCCATAGACCAGGGGGTAAGGACCGTATCGGACCAGGAAGAGCATATCCGGAACGCTATGGAGGAACAGACCGTGGGGAGCAAACAGATCCTTGAGGCTATAGGCCAACTAAACGAGGTTACCCGCATGGTCCAGGATGGATCCCTGGAGATGCTTGAGGGGAGCAGACAGATAATAGAGGAAAGTAAACACCTGGAACGGGTAACCCAGGAGATACATAAGGCCATGAACGAGATGGCCGAAGGAGCAGCGGAGATTAACGAGACCGTAAACCGGGTGAACACTATAAGCGGGGAGAACAAGGAAAACATTGAAGTCCTGGTCCGGGAAGTATCGAAATTTAAAATTGAACCCTAACAAGGGATGTACCACAGGCAGAGCCCCGGTAAAAAGGTCTCTTATGGAGCGCCCCTCTCCTCAGATTGCCTAGACCTGGCAGGCCCATTCCAGCGGAGAACCATAAGCCCTGCGGACCCTACATTCCAGCTCTGCTGTTCTTCCCAAGCCGCGATAAGGGTATCCCCTGCAGGGCCTATTCCCGTATAGACAAAGCCCGTGGGTAAGGGAGGACAGAAAAAGGCCCTGGCCTTCCCTTCCTTAAGCGCGTTGCTGTCTGCGGCCATGCCCCTGCCGTCGGGGAGTATGACCAGGGCTTGGGGGCCGGTACTGGTATGGAGATAATACCCGGCGAGCTCAAGCATCTGTTCCTGCTTATCTGAAAGGGAGGAAGCTGCGGTAAAATGCCGGGTATAGGGGAATTCTGAAGAGATAATGGCCGCCACCGGTACCTGATCCCGGTCGCTCAAGGCAAAGGCCGCGTCCAAGGCAAGTCGCAATACCTGTGGGACATGGTCCAGGCCATCGGGAAGCGCGGAATTCCTAAAAGCCCCGACCGACACGGTTTCAGCGGGAAGGGTCAGATCGGAACTGCGCATATAGACGCTCCGAGGGGGTACATGCGAGCGCTGAAGCCCCCGGTAATACGGTGGTGTGCGAAATATATTGCTCTACTGTTTCTTCCCACTATAATTCGTTTACTGGTAATACTTTATCACGCTCTTTGCCAAGCCCGCCACATATTTCGTCCACTACCGGTAATACCAATACCCGTCCTGCCCCTGTCTGAGGCTTTCCACCTCCCAGCCCGCAGAGGGCAGGAATGCTCCAAAAACAGGAACCGCTCTTCCCACTGGCTGGGTACTTCCTTTTACCGGAACAAAAACCTGGGGATCCGCAGGAACTGCACGAGGCTCAACAAAAAAATCATCACGATAGAGGAGAGCCGCCGGTACCCCATCGAATACAAAGAGAGAACCTACGGTGTAGTTCTCCCAGTAGGGAACGTCCGCGATGCGGTAGAGGCCAATACTCATATCCGGGTCAGGGAGGAAGATGAGAAAGCCCTCCCGGTTTACCGCCAGGGTAAGCCGGTTCTCCCGGATCACCATACCCGCGATACATGTGGCCAAGGGCCAGGGGGTAAAAGGTTTAAGGGAGGCTTCCCCAGGAGAAGGGATCCATATCGGCCCTTCTGAAAGCGCTCCTCCGCCTCCCAATTCAAACCACAGAGGACTATCCCCGCTTTTTATCCGTGCCAAAGGGTGCATCCAAGCCGTAGAAGCGGAGACTGCATCCGGTGAATCAGGGGTTCTGGGGGGTACTTGCCGGATCATGCCTCCTTGACTATCCCCTTGCCCTGGGGGAGTAGTTTGAGGGAGACCGGTCTTGGACCAAAAAAGGATAAGCCCTCCTAGGATAGAGGAAAGGATCATGACCAGGGGAACTAAGCCCCCTTTTCTCTGGGACATGCCTTACTGTACGAGGATCCGGATATTCTGTCAAACACCCTGTACCGTCGTAAGGGGCCAGACCCAGGGCCGGCGTTTACGGAGGTGAAAGCCTAGGGCGAGTGCACTCAAGCCTGGTACCGGCACAAAGCATCCAGCCTATCCCAGCATACCCCATCCGGGCAGGTCTTTCTTATTTCCATCGTATGTACGGTACTCTATACAAAATCATACGCTATGGGACAAATAGGCTCCCCAGGCCGGTATAAAAACGCTTGATCTCCTGACCAGGACTCCCGCTTGCCGCAAAACAAAACCGGGCCAGGGGGTGATCCACAAAGAGATTTATGTATTGATCTCCATGGCGACTAGGGAAATCTCTTTCCGTATCTTAAAATTGTTGTTTGCAGATCACTCGAATAAACTTGGTTCACTTTCCTCAGCCCTTATCTTGTATAGCTGTTTCAGAAGAGGAGATGATGATGAGAAAGAAAGACAAAGAGCGGCGGGTATACCCGAAGATATTCAAAGCCGAAGCGGGAGCACGGGCACAGGAGCACTAGCAGCCGGTAAGCCCGGGAGCATCGGATGGAGGGAACAGCGAAAAGTGCTTGTACCGGTGGATACCACAGGCCCGGGGAATGGCAGGGACGGACTTGCCCCCTTTTCCCGGACACGGACGACCTGGGGAGGAGGAACCGACCCGCTTGCGGAAGGAAGTTACGGAGTTAAGGACGGTGAATGAAATCCTACAGAAAGCGGCAGCCCTCTTCGCCGCAGGGAAGCGGACGCAGAGTGTGTGGGGATCATTTAGAATAGGAATTGCACGGGAGGCCCCATCAGGCAAATAAGTCTATATGTTATAAAGAAATGATAAGAAAAAATTCCAGTTTTGAGTGAAAATGAAAATGCGAAAAAATGCGAGAAGAATGCGAGTCGGGCACTTACCATTTCAAGACCGTTTAATAGTCTTTAAGTCATTATTTTATATAGACTTATCTGAACGCCTACTTACAAAGATGCAAATGTAAAACCTAGAAATAGTCTTGAAAGAGGGACATTAGAAATTTCACCCTTAAAAAGCGGGACAGTCTTTTTTTACTAAAGCGGGACATCACCCTATCTCCCTAACCACCGCTCGGACTCGCCCGATTGTCTCAAAACTCCCCGCATCATAGGAGATTTCTTCATCAGGCCTAAATTCTTTGGTGAGTTAAAAATCTTGCCTGCAAGATTTTACATGGCTAATATGGAGGTCTCCGCTCATCCGGTAAACATAGACTCCATCTCCAGATGGTGATCCACAAAGTATGATAAAGGGGAGATGACAACAGAGACACAAAGAAATACTATGAAGAATGACAACTACAATAGAAATCAAGTGCCCCCATTACTATAGTCCTAAGGAATTGTCAAAGGCCAATTTTTTTTTGAAGTG
>JAITEL010000093.1 GCA_031282065.1 Treponema sp. | reverse complement strand
GATTCCAGGGTCCGGACGCTGGTGGTTCCCACGGCGATTATTTTTCTGTTTTGGGCCTTGGCGGTCTCGATCCGCCGGGCGGTCTCCTCATCGATGGTGAAGGTTTCCTCATGCATCCGGTGGTCCTCCAGGTTTTCCGTCCGCACCGGCAGAAAGGTCCCCAGCCCCACATGGAGGGTGATAAAGGCGGTCTCCATGCCCCGGCGGGTCAATTCCTCCATGAGCTGCCGGGTAAAGTGGAGCCCCGCGGTGGGGGCCGCGGCGGAGCCTGGTTTTTCCGCGTACACCGTCTGGTAACGGTCGCTGTCCGCCGGAATGTCTTCCCGCCTGATATAGGGGGGGAGGGGGATATGCCCATAACGGTCGAACCAGTCCTCGTCCAGGGGCCGGTCAAAGCGGAGGACCCGTAATTCATCCTCCGTTCCGGTAATTTCCCCCTCGACGCCGTCGGGGAAGAGGTAGCGGCTTCCCCGGCGGCGCCGCCGGGAACGCTGGACCATGGAAAGCCAGCGCCGGTCGTCCAGCTTTTTAAGCAGGAGGAATTCCACCGCCGCCCCGCTTTCCCCGGATAGGCCGTAGAGCCGGGCCTTCCGGACCTTGGAGTTGTTGAACACCAGCAGGGACCCCGGATCGAGGAGTTCCGGAAGATCTCCCACCATCCGGTGGGACCGGTGGCCGGCGGCCCGGTCCAGGACCATGAGCCTGCTCTGTCCCCGTTCCGCCGGGGGATATTGGGCGATCAGTTCCGGGGGAAGTTCAAAAGAGAAATCCGTTACCTTCATTCGTTCCCCGGACAAGCTTAAGGTGTTCATAGGCCAGGGCGGTTACCACCCGGCCCCGGGGGGTCCTTTGGAGCAGCCCCGCCTGGATAAGGTAGGGCTCGTAGTAGTCCTCCAGGGTATCCACCGCCTCCCCCACGGAGATGGCCAGGGTCTCGGCCCCCACGGGGCCCCCGTTGTAGCGCTCGATGATGATCCGCAGAATCTCCCGGTCATGTTTTTCCAGCCCCAGGGCGTCGATCTCCAGCCGTTTAAGCCCCTCGGTAACCACCCCGGCGGTGATGGGTCCCGCTCCCAGGACCTGGGCAAAATCCCGCATCCGCCGCAGCAGCCGGTTCACCACCCGGGGGGTTCCCCGGGAAGAGGCGGCCAGCAGGGCGGCGGCGTCGTCGTCGACGGAGACCTTGAGGATCCCCGCGGAACGGCGGACTATGGCCTCCATATCTTCCCTTTCATAAAAGGAAAAGCGGCAGGTTATGCCAAACCGGCTTATGAGGGGGCTGGCCACGTTCCCCGCCTTCGTTGTAGCCCCCACCAGGGTAAAGGGGGGAATGGGGATTCTGATGGTCCGGGCGCTGGGCCCCTGCCCTATGATCCAGTCCAGCTCATAGTCCTCCATGGCGATATAGAGCATCTCCTCGATGGCGGGTTTGAGCCGGTGGATCTCATCAATAAAAAAAACGGTCTTTTCACTTACCGTGGTCAGGATCCCCGCCAGGTCCTTGGGTTTATCCAGGGCGGGGGCGGAGGTTACCTTAAAATCCACCCCCAGCTCATGGGCCACCACCTGGGCCAGGGTGGTTTTTCCCAGCCCCGGCGGCCCGATAAGGAAGAGGTGATCCAGGCTTTCGTTCCGTTCCTTGGCGGCGGAGATAAAAACCGCCAGGTTCGCCTTCAGCGCCGCCTGGCCTAAGAATTCCCCCAGATTCCGGGGGCGAAGGGAGAGATCCCGCTCATCCTCGGGGACGGGCTTTTCGGGATGCAGGACCCCGCTTTCTGTTTTTCCCATATTTTCCTACTGGCCGCTTAAATAGACGATGGCTTCCCTAAAGAGGAACTTTTCCCGGTCCGCCCCGGTAATCCCCGGGTCCAGGGCCTCCTCCGCCCGGGCCACCGCTTCCGCCGCGGTCCGTTTGTCATACCCCATTTCCGCCAGGGCCTCCACCAGTTCCCCCCAGGGGCCGGCGGGCTGGGACGGGGCCGGCTCCCGGGCAAGTTTGCCCTTGAGGGCAAGGATCATCTTCTGGGCGGTCTTCTTCCCCAGCCCCGGCACCGCTTCCAGCCGGGCCAGGTCCCCGGCGTCCAGGGCCTGTTCCAACTGCTCCTGGCTAATGCCCCCCATAATTTTAAGGGCCCCCCGGGGACCAATCCCCTCAACCTTGAGGAGTTCCAGAAAGGTGGTCCGCCGCCGCTCGCCGGCAAAGCCGAAGAGCTTCATCTGGTCCTCCCGGTGGTAGAGCCAGGTAAAAACCCGGCCCGGTTCCCCCGCAGGGGGCAGCTGCCCTATATCTATGGCGGGGACGGCGATATCCCATTCCAGGCCCCCGTCAAGGAGCCGTATCCCGTCGGCAAGTTTTTCGGTAATAATCCCCCGGATGCTGTTGAACATAACAAAACTATAGCCCGGCGGGCCCGCTTTTTCAAGGACGGGACCCCTGAATCCGGGAAAGCAGGGCCGCCAGGCCGTAGGCGCCGAAGACCGAAACAAGCCGGTCGATAATGTTGAGGGGAATCCGGGAGAGGATCTCCACCAGCAGCAGGGGCAGGTCCCGGCGGAGCAGGGTAAGCTTGAAGGGCAGTTCCGGCCCCTCTTCGATCACGGCATCGGGGGAGGCGAAGAATTTCATCCCCGCCGTGATGGTTCCTCCCAGAAGGCTCATCACCACGCAAAGGCTAAAAGAGAGGAACAGTAACACTATCACCCGGTCCATGCCGGTCCTGACCGGGGTGCGGCGGGGAGAGAAGCTCAGTTCTTCGGGGAAGCGGCGCATAAAGAGGATGGTGGTAAGAGCTGTGGCCGCGTTACACAGGGTGTAGAGGTACACCGGCCATCCGTAAAAAAAGATCGAGTGCAGCAACAGGTTGCTGACCACGCCGGTTCCCAGCCCCCAGAAAGGGCCGCAGTACAAGGTGGCGGCGATGGTAAAGAGGGTATCCATATACAGGGGAAGATGAAGGATTGATTTGAAGGCGTGGGAAAAAAAGACATTCAACGCCGCCCCCGCCGCGCAAAAAAGCAGGCAAGCCCCAAGGGATGGCTGGAGGTCGGCGTCTTTGCCGGTTCCGGAAGGGACATCTGCGGCGGACAAAGTTTCCATATATCAGTATTAAACACGCAAATCGCCCTTTTGTCTATATTTTTTTTCCAACATATGGTAAAAGGAAACCATGGTACCGGAACTCAGCGCCAATGAATTCGAGGTTTATTTCCGCCTGGTATGGCTTTTTGTCATCATCATGTTCTTTATCATCGCCGTCCTCTATTACCTGTACCTGGCCATGCGGCGGGCCCGGGACCGGGAATCCGAGAGCATGGCCTTTTCCCGGCTGGTGATAGCGGGACAGGAAGCGGATCGGCGGCGGGTTTCCTGCGAGCTCCACGACACGGTGCTGACGGAGCGGCGGTGTTTTGCCGGGGACGGGGATGCTGAGGTGTTAGCCCGCCGGCAGAGCTTCCTTGCCGGGCGGATCCGCGAAATATGTGCCGAATTGATGCCCCCGGATTTTTCACGCCTTTCCCTTGTGCGCCTCATGGTCCGCATTGAGATGCCCCGCAATTTTTCCTAACCATTCGAGCTATAATTTGGCATTCTGAAAAAGCTTCAAGTCTTTAACGGTTAAGGGATTTCTTTAAGAATGGCTTTTATGAGTTTGTTGCCCATTTCTCCGTGCCGGGGTACCGGGATTCTTTTCCCGGTTCGTTCGTGAATATAAATATCATGCTTTGATCCATGGCGGTAAAAAGAAACGCCCTATGCGGCAAGTATCTTCAAAAATTCGTCACGTTTCAAAGGGCAACCTGCAACACACCTTTGCGCGCTTCAACGGGCAAGGTTCCGTCCATTATCCAGTCGTACATTTCTTTTAAGGCTTCCTCCAAATCCTGGATATTCTCTCCCTGGGTTGGATACTGCGGATAATCGTCAAGGAAGCCGGTTAAAAATTTCCCGTCCTGTTCATAGGTGTATTTAAGTTCCATGTCGTAAAAAATAGTATATATACCGTGAAACGTCAATGACGGTTCCGTGGTGAAACCGCCTTTTTATGGGACAGGCTGGTCTGCGTTAAAACCGCAAAAACCGCAAGACCGTGAGTGATTACTCATGACAAAGCATGGACAGGTTCCCTATACTCCTTCCATGCACGGTCTGGTAATTGTTGAGGATCACCCGGTGATGCGCCGGGGCCTGGAAGCGTATTTTGCCGGAACCGGCCGCCGGCAAATCCTGGGGAGCGTCCCGAATCTTGAAGAAGCCCGGACTCTGCTCTCCAGGCCCGGCCTTACGGCGGACATTCTGCTCCTGACCATGTGGCGGGCACGGGACCGGGCATCCGAGAGCCTGGCCTTTTCCCGGCTGGCGATAGCGGGACAGGAAGCGGAGCGGTGGCGTATGGCAGCGCAAAGCCGGCGGTAAATCATTTCTTGAAAGACGCGCCGCAAACCATACGCGAAAACACCGCGTGTTTTGGTACATGGTTCTGGTTGTTTCCGCTTTGGGAATTCTCGGCCTTGCGTTGATTGTAACGCCTCAAGTGCGGATGTTCATTATTGACCTGGCGGAGCGCTTCCTTATCCACCGTAAAGTAAACTATCCCGAGCTGTGGTTGAGCGCTTTGCTCCTTAATATGCGCGGCTGTATAGCACGTATCCTTGTTTTTGATTTCTTTGCTTTAACTACGCAGGGGCGGCAAGCCGGAACTCTGGGTCAGCAAGCCGGAACTCTGGGTCAGCAAGCCGGAACTCTGGGGCAGCAAGCCAGAACCCTGGGTCAGCAAGCCGGAACCCTGGGTCAGCAAGCCGGAACTCTGGGACAGCAAGCCGGAACCCTGGGGCAGCAAGCCGGAACTCTGGGACAGCAAGCCGGAACCCTGGGACAGCAAGCCGGAACTCTGGGTCAGCAAGCCGGAACCCTGGGTCAGCAAGCCAGAACCCTGTACTAGCCCATTATCACCCTTACCTGGTTGGCGCTTCCTGCAGGCTGCACCGGGACGGGTCCCGGCAGCGCTTTTCCGTTGAGCAGGATTTCCCTCACTCCCTTACTCACCGCGCCGGGATTCTCCACGCAGATCTCATACACCCCTTCACGCCATACCCGCCGCAGGCTAAAGCCCTTCCACGAGCGGGGTATACACGGGTCTATGCCCAGGGCATCATAGCCGGGGCGTATCCCCAGGATATACCGGGTGGCTGCAAAATAGCTCCAGCCCGCAGAGCCGGTCATAAAGGGGTGGCGGGCCCGCCCAAAGGCACTATGATCCGGCCCCATAATGAACTGGCAGTAGGAATAGGGCTCAGACTGGCGGATTTCTATCTTGTCGTTCTGGTAGTAGGGACACAGGGCATCATAGAACTTCATGGCCCGCTCGCCCCGGCCCAGGACAGCCTCGGCGCACCAGGCCCAGGGGTTGGGGTGGCTGAATATCGCGGCGTTCTCCTTTACCCCCTTATACACCCGCGTAACAAAGCCTATCTCATCATCCGCCTTGGTATACGCCGGCGCACAGAGCATGAGTCCATAGGGGGTGTACAGGTAGGCATCCACCGCATCCATAGCCTTTTCCCCGCGCTCGGCAGCAGCAAGGCCGGAGACCACTGCCCAGGTATTGGATTCCATGAAGACCTTGCCCTCCCCATTCTCAGGGACGCCTATGGCCCTGCCGGAGGCGGTAAAACCCCGGGTATACCAGGAACCGTTCCACAGGACCCTTTCACAGGCATCCTTCACCGCTTCCGCCCGCGCCGCATAGCGCTTTTCATCTTCCTTATAACCGTACCTTTGGGCAAGCTCCAGGAAATGCCCAAGGGCCCAGTAGTGAAGAAAGGAGACCATGCCGCTCTCGCCCCCTCCCAGGTTAAGGCAGTCATTCCAGTCGGCCCGCAGCCCCTTGCAAATGCCGTGAGGCCCCACCTGTTCAGTGGAAAAGTCGAGTATCTTGGTGATGTGCTCATATACCGTCCCTGTTCCGCCGTCCGCATAGGAGTACTCCTCCCGGATGAAGTCGAAGTCCCCGGTTTCCTTGATGTACTCGGTAATGGCAGGAACCAGCCACAGGGCATCGTCCGCGCATACGTCCTTGATACCGTGGACTATCTGGGCCGTATCCGGGGCGGGCACCACCGTGGGAGACTTAAAGGCCGGCTCTCGGCGGGCTTCAAACCACTCAGGCTGAAAGAGGTGCAGGCCGTAGCCCTGGGAACTTAAGCCCTTGAGCAGCTCAATGATACGGCTTCGGCACTTTTCCGGGTTGGAATGGGGTATGCTCATGGCATCCTGGGCCGTATCCCGGTAGCCAAGCCCGGTACGGCCTCCCACCTCAATGAACGAGGCAAAGCGGGAGAACATCACGTTGATCTCCGACTGGTACAAGTTCCAGGTATTGAGCATGGTGTTCATCCCCTCATTCGGGGTGGATACCTGAAGCTTCTCCAGTTTGGCGCTCCAGAAGTCCCTCAAGGCCCTCAAGGCCCGGTCTACCGCGCCGCTTTGGCGGTACTTCTCCCGCAGGGCCGCTCCCTCGCTGCGGCTCCCTTCGCCCAACATGAAGACCGGCTCATAGATCTCCCCCGGTTCCAGGGTGATCCTGCGCTGTAAGGCCCCGCAATGGTTCCCTCCCAGCTCGCTGGAACCGCTACAGGAACCTTGCTCCACGGCCAGGGGGTTTGTCTCACTGCGGTAAGGCCCGATAAAGCGGTCCCGCAGGCAATCGTAGGTGTCGGCCATGTCGCCGGCGGTAAAGAACTGGCAGCCCCCCTGCTCATAAAAGGGATCCATTTCAATGATGCCGTCGGCATAGGAAGAGCCGCAGGCATACAGGCTCATCTGGAAGTTCCGGTTATCCATGTCGATGTGGTGGAAGGAGAATTCCATATAGCCGAAGACGCTCAAGCGCCGTCTTCGGCCTGAATGGTTTTTGAGGCTTACCTTCCAGAGTTCCACCGGGTCTTCCAGGGGGATAAACAGGGTCTGTTCCCCGAAGATGCCCGCATAGTCGCATTGGTAGGTGCTATAGGAAAGGCCATGCCTACAGGTGTACTTCGCCGTATCCAGACCCTTACCCACGGGCTGCCAAGACAGGCTCCAGTATTCCCCGCTCTCATCATCCCGGATATACACATAGTGCCCCGGTCTATCCATCGGCACTCCATTGGGCCTAAACCGGGAGATCCTATGGTATTCCGGTGATTTATAGAACAGATAGCCCCCTGCGGTATGGTTAAAAACCCCGCAGAGGTCCCTCACACCAATATAATTCGTCCACGATACCGGCACATCAACCCTGTCTATGACATACTCCCGCGCTGCCGTATCAAAATACCCATAACGCATATGCTGCTCCTTCCCTTAGAGCATACCTTACGGGCATACTGAAATCTACCCTCCCCCTTCTTGTCATTGACATAACGCGATAATAACGCATACTTAACTCATTATCGTATGAGCGGGTACGCACAGAGGCCCTGCTCGTCGATGATGAACATTATAAGCAGAACCCTCGGGCGAAACGCTCATGGTTCTTAGCGTAAGGAGAAACAATGACACTAACGAGCAAAACATGGTGCCTTTTGGCGGTGATACCCTTCATTGCCCTGGCATCCTGTTCCAAGAAAGGATCCGACGGGCAAGGCCGGTCTGCGGATGGTATCGTAGAGCTTCGGGTCTTGAATTACCTGGATTTGACCTCTGCCAACAGTTCCGAAGAGATTACCAAGGTCTGGGATGCCTTCAGTAAGGCCAACCCTGACATCCGGGTGATTCGGGAAGATCTGTTCAACGAGCCCTACCATAACAAGGTGGAGGCCTATGCCACCACAGGGCAGTTGCCCGATGTACTGTATGCCTGGCCCTCAGGAAGATCCACCACCCTGCATGCCCAGAAGCTCTTAAAAGATCTCCTGCCCCTGGTTCAGGCTGAGGGTGAGGGCTTTATCGCTGAATTCCTGCCGAAAGCCCTGGATCCTCAAGCCCAAGGGGGCGGCTACATGGCCATCCTGCCCCGGGCAGACACCTCAAGCCATGCCTTTTACGTCAACACCGAGGTCTTGGATGATGCAGGGCTCACCCCGGCCAAGACCTACGACGAGCTGAAGGCCCAAGTGCCGGTCCTCAAAGCCAAGGGCTATGATACGGTGCTCATGGCCAATCAAGAGTCCTGGGTCATGCAGTCCTGCCTCTTCTCCCTGGTTGCCGGGCGTTTTGGCGGGGAAGGCTGGGAACAGCGCATCCTTTCAGGAGCAGCCAAATTTACCGACCCGGATTTCGTCAATGCCCTGGCCTTTATCAGTACCCTGTACAATGACGGGGTCCTCTCCCAGGCGACCCTTTCCACCGATTACGGCAGCGTCATCGGCCAGTTCGGCATCAACCGGGGGGCCTACCTCATTGACGGCGACTGGCGGGTGGGCGCCTTTATCACGGATAAATCTAACGGCCAAGCGGTGATCTCCCCCCAGCGGCAGGAAAAGATCCAAATCACTGTGTTTCCCGATATTCCCGGCGCCAAGCTCAACCAGTCCACCTCCGGTATCCTGGGTACGGGCTGGGGCATGAACGCGGATATCCCCAGCGGCTCCGCCAAGGAGGAGGCTGCATGGCGCTTGATTAAGTGGCTTTCGGGTAAAGAGATCCAGACCTGGCTCCTGGAGACCGGCACCATTGCGACCCCGACCGTAAGCACCATTGATGTAAACAGCCTGGCTATGGAACCCATGCAAAAAGCCATAAACGGCCTAGGAACCCGGTACACCGCCACCGCGGTTATCGACGGGGTGTTCCACAGCGATATCTTTAACCCCCTCAACGACGGATTACAGGAACTGGGGCTTGGCAGCAAGACCCCGGATCAAGCGGCCAGGGATGTACAACAGGCCTTTGATACCTGGAAGAGCGCCAACCGGTAAGCTCAGGCGCGTTAGAAAACGGAAAAGAGGTTGTCCGTTACCGGAACGGCCTCTTTTTATTGCAGTATTGCGTATGCAAGGAGCTTAGAGATGAGCGCATTAACGGCAAAGAAGGAGCAGCGTCTGGCCTATATCATTTTGGTGGTGCCCGCGGTGCTTATTTATTTTTGTGTTATGGCCTTCCCTACCATCTTCTCGGTGGTCTTGAGTTTAACCAACTATAACGGGGGGAAGATCTTCGGCAATACCCGGATAGGTTTTGCCGGAATCGCCAGCTATATCACCATATTTAAGGATTCCTACTTCTATCTGGCCCTCAAGAACAACATGCTTATCGTACTGGTATCGGTGTTTGGGCAGATTCCCCTGGGCTTTATCCTGGCCTATATTCTGTCCCGCAAGCTCGTGAAGGGGACGGATTTCTTTCAAACCATGATATACCTGCCCAATGTGATTTCCGCGGTTATCATCGGTATCCTGTTCAAGAGTTTCTATCAGAGCCAGGACAGCGTCTATATGGAAATCCTCCGCTTCTTCACCCCCCGTGCGGAGTTCACGATCAACCAGTATCCCATGTTCCCGGTCTTGGTGGTCATGCTCTGGATGTATACCGGCATGTATGTGATCATCTTCCTGGCCAATCTCCAGCGCATTGATACCTCCATCATCGAGGCCTCAAAGATAGACGGCGCCTCCGAGGCCCAGGCGTTCTGGTACATCATCCTTCCGGCCTTGTCCGGGGTAATCGTTACCAGTGCAATCCTGGCGATTTCCGGATCCCTTAAGTCCTTTGACCTCTTATTCGTGATGACCCAGGGAGGGCCGGCCCAAAGGACCAGCGTGCTGTCCCTGTATATGTACAACAAGGCCTTCCGGGGAGCCCCCAATTACCCCTTGGCAAACGCCATTTCCACGGTCATGGTGATTATCAGTTTTATCCTCATCGGTATAACCCAAAGTGCGGAAAAACGCTTTGGCGGAAAGGAGTAGCAGATGGCAGATGTACGCGAGGGGAATATCCTGGCAAAGAGTATCATATATCTGGTGATGGCGGTTTTTACCATCCTGGCGCTGTATCCCCTACTCTGGCTGTTTATCCAGTCCTTTAAGACCACCCAGGAATACCTTACTTCCAGTAAACTGGCCCTGCCCAAGGTGTGGTTTCCCGGCAACTACTCCTATGCCTGGCAGATAGGTAATTTCGGCATTTTGCTGCTGAACAGCATCTTTTATACGGTGCTTACCGTGGTGGCGGTGGTGGTCTTTGGCTTTATGGCAAGTTTTGCCTTTGCCAAGATACGGAGTAAGGCCACGCCTGTCCTGCATGGAACCTTTATCATCGGTATCCTGCTGACCTTGCAATCCATTATGGTGCCCCTTTTCCTCATGGTGAATGCCGTGGGGCTGTACAACACCCGGCTTGGGGTGCTCATTCCCTATATAGGCCTGGGGCTCCCTATGGGGGTGTATTTGGGTACCGAATTTATCCGGGGTATTCCTGAGGCCCTCATTGAATCGGCCCGTATGGAGGGGGCGAAATACCTGAGAATCTTCAGCAGCATCATTTTCCCCATGACCGCTCCGGTGGCCATGACCGTGGGTATCCTGACCTTCACCGGCACCTGGAACGAGTTCATGCTCATCAACATCCTCAGTTCCAGCGACCTTATCAAGTCCATTCCCGTAGGGGTTAACCGTTTTTCCGGGGCCTTGGCTTCGGATTATGGGAGACAGTTCTCGGCCCTGGTTATTGGTATGATCCCCATGCTGCTCTTCTACCTGGCCTTCCGCAAGCAGATTACCAAGGGTGTTGCCGCCGGAGCCGTTAAAGGTTAAGCCCTTAAGGGGGTTTAACGCCCATGACTGGCAGCGATGGTAAGGAAGCAAAGCGCCCCTTGCATCGAGATGCGCGATAGTCAGGGCAACATTCCGAGGGCTATGGGGGGCCTTTCGTCCCCTCATCTAGCCGCCTTTACCAGTACAATGGAGTTGTAATGCTTCCTATCTGTTTATATAACGGCACGGTCATGACCGGTTTCGCCTCTATGGAACACTGTGCGGTCTTGCTTGAAGAGGGTAAGGTAAGTGATGTCTTTTCCCAGCGCCGCTTTTCCCAGAAACACTTTGCCCCTGAGGTACGGCTCATTGATGTGCAAGGCGCCTTCATCGCCCCAGGATTCATTGATACCCATATCCACGGCTTTGGCGGCTATGGCACCGAGGATGCTTCCCCCGATTCGATTGTGGAAATGTCCCGGCTTTTGGTCGACTACGGGGTAACCGCGTTTAACCCCACCATCTATCCTGATGATGATGCCCAGATGCTCAACACCGTACGCCAGGCAGCCGCGGCCATAGGCAAAGAATCCGGGGCCCGTATCATGGGCCTGCACCTGGAGGGCCCCTTTCTCTCCCCAAGCCGCCTGGGTGTGCAAAAGCCGGAAACCCTCAAGCCGGTGGACCTCGCCTTCATGGAGGCCCTATGGCAGGCCGCAGCCGGGCATATCGTGAACATGACCGTGGCCCCTGAGATCAAGGGTATGCGGGAACTGGCCCTCTACTGTATCAAAAAGGGGATCATCCCCCAGGCAGGCCATACGGATGCGAACTACGAGAACATGGTGGAAGGTATGCAGGCAGGGATACTCCATGCGACGCACCTCTTTAACGCCATGAGTAAGCTGGACCACCGCAACCCCAATGCCGTGGGGGCCATCCTCATCCACCCTGAGATGTCCTGTGAAATCATTGCCGATGGCTGTCATGTACACCCTGACCTCTTTAAGCTGCTGCAAAAGGATAAACCCCTGGATAAGATCGTGCTGGTTACGGACGGCCTCAAACCCACGGAGCAAAAGGAGGGCCCCTTCTTCGCCAATGGGGAAGAGGTGGTCTTCCATGACGGGGTCTTCCATAGGAAACAGGATGAGGTCATTGCCGGCTCTGCCCTTACGATGATCCGGGGGATCAAGAACCTGGTGTCCTTTGGCTTTAGTCTTGAGGATGCGGTAAAGACTGCCAGCTTCAACCCTGCCCAGGTTATGGGCTATAGGCACAAGGGTTCGATAATTCCGGGGCGGGATGCGGATATAACGGTATTTGACCGCGAATTCAGGGTATTACTGGTTATCGCCGGGGGCCTCATCAAAAAGAACCTTTACTAGGAGGGTATCATGCGTCTTGTTATTCATAAGGATTACCGGGAAGCCAGTTGTTGGGCGGCCGGGTATATTGTTGAGCGGATCAACCGGTTTGCGCCGGAGCCGGGGAAGCCCTTTGTCCTGGGACTTCCCACAGGCTCAAGCCCCTTGGGTATATACCAGGAACTTATCCGTGCCTATCAGGAAGGGAGGGTCTCCTTTAGCCGGGTCGTTACCTTTAATATGGATGAGTATGTGGGCCTTGGAGCGGAGCATCCTCAGAGTTACCACCGCTTTATGTGGGATACCTTTTTCAGCGCTGTAGATATTCCGAAAGACCAGGTGCATATCCTCAACGGCATGGCCCCCGACTTAGACGCGGAGTGCCGTGCCTATGAGGAGCGCATCGCCTCCTATGGGGGTATAGAGCTGTTCCTGGGGGGTATGGGAGCGGACGGGCATATCGCCTTTAATGAGCCCGGCTCTTCCTTGCAGTCCCGGACCCGTATCAAGACCCTCACCACCAATACGAGAATGGCCAATGCCCGCTTTTTCGGCGGGGACATGAACCGGGTTCCGAGCACCGCCCTTACGGTGGGTGTGGGGACCATCATGGATGCCCGGGAAGTGCTCATTCTGGTGAGCGGTCATACCAAGGCCTGGGCGCTTCAGGCTGCGGTGGAAGGAGGGCTTAACCACATGTGGACCCTTTCTTGCCTGCAAATGCACCCCAAGGCCATTATTGTCTGTGATGAGGATGCCACGGACGAACTGAAAGTAGGGACGGTCCGCTACTTTAAGGACATTGAGCGCTCGCACCGCCCTGTTCAAGGTGTTTGAACCGCCCTGCACAAGGTGTTTGAACCGCCCTGTTCAAAGTGCTGTAACGGCCCGGAGCAGGGTATCCCTGGTTTCAGGGCAGAGGACTCGGGGACTTGAGGATATCCGCGAGCTGTTCATAGGGAAGCAGAACCTCCATAGAGCCCATCACATAGGGGGCTATCTCATAGGGATCCCAGTGGAATCCTAAACCCTCTGGGGTGAGGAAGAAATTATCCGGTACGGCCACCTCGTCCTCAAAAAAGCCCCCTTGGGAAAGGGGCTCATCCTCTGTAAGGTCCGCCTGTGTCCGTAATGCTTGGGCAATAAGCGCCTCCAAGGCAGACCAGGCATCAGCTTGGATAAGGTCTTCCAGGACAAGGCGTTGCGGCCTCCCTGCATCCTGGACTATGACAAAATAGCGCTTATCCCGCATACCGTGAGCGCCTCCCAGGTAATATTCCCGGTTCCGGCTGAGGACCATAAGACCGGAGCGGGGAAACTGCGCCTCCAGGGTTTCGGTATATTCCCAATTCAAAATCTTGGGAAAGCCCTCCTCAAAGCCCTCCTGGAGCAGGGGGGAATGCTTTATGTCCTCATACTCCTGTGCATACCGGCTTATGAGCTGCTGCGTATATGCCTGGGGGCTGAGCCCCTCATATAAGAGCTCCTGAATAAGCGCTCCCAGAGCTCCTGTAACAGCGGATACGCGTAGGTCTAAGCTCATCCGGGGACTTTCATCCCCCTGTTCAGGATACAGGAGGATGACCCGCTGTTCCGCATGACTCAAGAAACCGGAGGCATCCATAGAGGCTTGGGGAGCTTCGGACTTTGGGGCACCGCTGCACCCGCTGCCCAGGAGGATGACCAGGACCAGGAACCCTAGGTCATGAGTTTTTTGTATTTTTTTTGTGCTTTTCATAGGGTAACTATAGTGTATTCTGTACCCCACCGTCAGGCTTAAAGGAAGAAAGCTAAGCCCTTCCCTGAGCGCCGACTATCCAGTCGGCCTGGGCCTTCATAAGGCCCCATGCCTTACAATGCTTATCGTAAACCGCGGCAAGACCCATTCCCGCGGCCCTGACCCCTGATACGGCATGGTAGGCGTCTTCAAAGACGATACAAGCAGCGCTTTCCAGCCCAAGCCGCCTTGCCGCCTCCTGCCATATACTAGGAAAGCGCTTGTCCTTGGCCACCCCATCCGCATAGAGGAGGGCGGAAAAGCAGTGACGCAGCTTGTGGCGTTCCAGGAAGCCTTCGCAGGCTGCGGGAAAAGAGGAGGTAACTATGGCCAGTTTTAGCCCCTTCCCGTACAGTTCCTTTACCAGCGCCGCGGTCTCCTCCTTGAGGGGAACCCTTGTTTTATAGCGTTCCAGCACCAGGTCCTCCCATTGGGCGAGGATCTCCTCGGGGGAGTACTCAAGCCCATAGGAACGGATCACGTACTGCGCAGCGGCTTGCAAGGGTATGCAGGCAATATTCGCTTCCAGATTTTCCTCCGGGATCTTCCCCTCTGCCAAAAGCCAATCCCGGCACAGGGTATCCCACAAATCCATGGAATCCGCCAGGGTCCCGTCAAGATCAAAGATAGCCCCCTGATACTCATACAGATTCTTTTTCATCCCTTCCTCCTTCGGCTCTCCAGCATACGCCGTATGTTCCTGGTCGCTGCCTCTATATCCACCTGGGAGAGGATGCCTGAGATAAGGGCTATGCCGCTCGCCCCCGCGTCCATGATCTGCAGGGCATTCCCCGCATGAATGCCGCCTATGGCCACCAAGGGGAGGCGCACCGCGGCTCTTATCTTTGCAAGCCCTTCAATGCCTATGGCCTCCCCTGCGTCAGTCTTGCTCCCCGTAGGGTATACCGCGCCAACGCCCAGGTAGTCGGCTCCCTCAGCCTCTGCTTGCAGGGCAAGGCGGTAAAAGTCCCTGCTGGAAGCGGTCTTTTCCCGAACCTGTACCAGGGTAATCCCCCCGGCAATAGCCGCTTCCACTGCCTCATTGAGGGGCCGCCCCAGGCTCAGGGAGAAGTCAGTACACAGGTACAGGAGCAGATCCGCCGGGTTTAACACTGTATCTTCCCCCTCTGGCTAAGGCTGTCCCCCCGTATCCCGTAGATGCTGTCCATAAGGGCAACGCGGAATGAGCCGGGAAGCTGGGCCTTTTCAAAGGCCAGTTCCCCGGCAATACCCATAGCAGCTATCGCTGCTATGGCAGCGGTAAAGAGGTCGCCCCCGGATTGACAGGCCGCTGCCGCGGTGGCCCCGCACAGTGCACCGACCATGCAGCCTGCGCCGGTGAGCCGGGTAAGCAGCTCCACGCCGTTGGCAATACGGGCAAGCCGCGTCCCGTCGCTTACCACATCGACCTTGCCCGTGGCAGCGACGACACAGCGGTACCGGGACGCCAAGCCCATGACCGCCTCTTCAATACCCGGAACCTCGGCGCCGGAGTCAACCCCCTTCACCGGTGCATCCTTCCCGGCAAGGGCCATGATCTCCCCCATGTTCCCCTTGATAATGGCTATACCTGCCACTTCGTGCAGGTGGTCCAGAATGGGTATGCGCCGTTTGATAGCCCCGCAGCCCACCGGGTCCAGCACTATAGGCCGTCCCGCAGCTTTGGCCCCCAGGCTTGCCTCCACTGCTGCGGCTTCCTGTTCTTTGATATAGGTCCCAAAGTTGATATAGAGGGCAGCGGAAATCCGGGCAAAGTCGTAGGCTTCGTCCCAGGCATCGCACATGGCCGGGGACGCGCCAAAGGACAGGAGTATATTGGCGCAGTCGTTGCTCGTAATATAGTTGGTAATACAATGGATGAGGGGCCGCTGTTCCCTCACCTGTTCGATAATGCGTGCGGCTGCTTCAGTGATCATACTCACTCCTTAGCCAGAGCAGAAACAGGGTGTTCTTTTTCATCCCTCTACCTCCATACCGGCTCGGCGGTACAGCGAGGCTAAGTGGCCCAGGGGACCTATGCCTTTTCCCACACCATAGGAATCCGCGATAGCCTGGCTGGTGTACTGCTTTGCGGCCCGCACCGCTTCCTCCACCCCATCCCCCCGGGCAAGCCGGCAGGCAATAGCCGCAGAAAGGGTACAGCCGGTTCCGTGGGTATGGGTGGTCTTGATCCGCTCTGAGCGCAGGAAGAGGAACTTCCCCTGGGTAAAGAGCAGATCTTCGGCCACATCCCAAAGCCGGTGTCCTCCCTTGACCAGCACATGTTTCGCTCCTCCCTTTGCGATGAGCTCGGCAGCCCGCTGCATATCCTCTGGGCTGCTGATGGAAAGCCCGGTGAGCAGTTGTGCCTCAGGGATATTGGGAGTTACCACATCCGCAATGGCCAGCAAGTCCCACAGCGCCTGGACGGCGTCTTCGTGCAGCAGGGAACAGCCGCTTTTGGACACCATAACCGGATCGAGTACGATGCACTTTGCCCCAAGGTCCAGCAGCGCTTCTCTAATAGTCCTGATGATCGCCGCATTGGAGACCATACCCACCTTGAGGGCATCCACCCGGATATCCTCAAAGACCGCCCGTATCTGGCCCTCCACAATGGCAGCATCCATCTCCTGTATGGCGTAAACCCCCTGGGTATTCTGGACGGTTACCGCAGTAATGGCGCTCATCCCGTAGACCCCCAGGGCACACATGGTTTTAAGGTCCGCCTGTATCCCCGCGCCGCCGGACGAATCAGAACCCGCAATAGTAAGCACATGCTTCATAAGCCTCCTCCGCATAGGGATATAAAAAAAGCCCCCACAGATATACCCTGGGGGGCCTTGAGACACCATTATGCTATTCCCTTCGCCGGCATTATCCGGATCAGGTCCACGGGTTTCAAGCTCCATACTGCTTGTTCTCAGCCGGACGGTTCCAGCTCCCCCTATACTTGTTTTTATCTTTTTACACCTTTGGGGCCTATGGTGTCAAGAGCGATACCGGGGGTGCGATTATTTTTTCGGAGTATGTTACTATGCCAAAAATGACAGACGAAGAAGCGGATGCCCTTGACGAATATTATACCCAAAACACCATTATGCCCGATCCCGGCAAGGCGTAACAGGAAGGGCCTCACACTCCACCACGCTCACAGCAGTGCGTTCCCCGCTTTTCACCACCGCCAGCTTTTCCTTAGCCGCATCCTTAGCTGCGCTGAGGGCGCTTACCCGTTCCGTGGGAATACCCCAGAGAGCGGCCTTGACGAGGAAGACCAGGAGCCAGGTTTCCACGAGATGAAGCTGAGCGTCCCGGGAACCGGGATACCAGTCTCTACCCATAGTAATACCTCCAAAACAATGAACTGATATAAACGAAAAAGGGACTTCCCTGTCTGGATTGCTTCGGGGCTGCGCCCCTCGCAATGACGGGTTCACTGCGCCCCCTGCAATGACGAAAGCCCACGCCACACCCACTTCCGGAAGACCCTTGCCACGTCATTGCCAGCAACGCAAAGCTATCCTCTCCCGCTGCACTGGGGGGCAGAACGGGCACTTCCCTGTCTGGATTGCTTCGGGGCTGCGCCCCTCGCAATGACGGCTTCACTGCGCTCCCCGCAATGACGAAAGCCCCTGCCACCCCCCACATGCAGGAGAGCCTAGCCCCGTCATTGCGAGCGAAGCGAAGCAATCCACTCCCGCAGCGCCGGCAATCTGACTTCCAGCGCCGGCAACCGGACTTCCAGCGCCAGCAACCGGACTTCCAGCGCCGGCAACCTGACTTCCAGCGCCGGCAACCGAACTTCCAGCGCCGGCAACCGGACTCACAGCGCCGGCAACCGGATTTCCAGCGCCGACAATCCAGCTTCCAGCGCCGGCAATCCAGCTTCCAGCGCCGGCAACCGGACTTCCAGCGTCGGCAATCCAGCTTCCAGCGCCGACAACCGGATTTCCAGTGCCGGGGTTCTGGCTTGCTGCCCCTTTTTTTATTTTTTTAATGGGAGAGTGGAGGGAAAAGGGGAAGGAAGAGAGGAAAAGAGCAGTATCAAACACGCTGCCTGTCAATGCCTTCTCTCACTCTTTTTATACCCCTTAGCCTTTTTTCCCTACTGTCCCAGACTATCGGTGTTTGCTTTTTCGCAGGTGCTGAGGGCACGCTATACTAACCCATCACTATTTCTTCAGAGGAAATGAAGGGGAACATAAGCATCCATGATCAGTCGCAGGTCATGGAATATCCTGAACAAATTCAGAGCTGGCACGGCGGCCCCATACGGGTAAGAAGATGGCGAGGAGAGCAAGCAGGAAGAAAGGACAGGAATAAGGGCTGTCCTGTATGAGGCTTTGTTCTCAACAATAAACGGCTATGCCCTGAGGAAACAGTTGACAATGATGATCTTATGATATATATTTTTCATAAGGTTTATCCCGGTTTCAAAGTGTGCATTTTGATAGGGGCAGTTCTTAAAGAGAGTATTTTCAATACATGAGAAGAGGGACTGTTAAACACTTTTTTGGAGAAGTACTGGATAATGAAAGGAAAAACTGTTATGGGGGGGGGGGGGGGGGGGGGGGGGGGGGGGGGGGGGGGGGGGGGGGGGGGGGGGGGGGGGGGGGGGGGGGGGGGG
>JAITEL010000063.1 GCA_031282065.1 Treponema sp. | reverse complement strand
TACGGCTCACGGCTCACGGCTCACGGCTCACGGCTCACGGCTCACGGCTCACGGCTCACGGCTCACGGCTCACGGCTCACGGCTCACGGCTCACGGCTCACGGCTCACGGCTCACGGCTCACATTATATTGTATTAAGAAGACGGTGTGTCAAGTACCTGACGCCTGACTCCCCGCTTTCCTATGCGGACAAACCGCAGCTTGATCCTAATCCCCCAAAAATGTGTCAAATCTACTCATTCGGCGTAGCGGACAGCTCATCAGTTACAGCTTTTAAGCCAGCCGTTAAAACGGTTGGGTCATTCGTTTCAACTTTTGACTCATTCGCTAAAACTTTTAAGTCATTCGCTACAGCTTCTAAATCAGACGCTATAGCTTTTAGGTCATCCGCTACAGCTTTTAAGCCGCCAGTTAAAACTGTGGACCCGCCCGTTAAAACTTTTGAGTCATTAGTTTCAACTTTTGAGTCATTAGTTAAAACTTTTGGGTCATTAGTTTCAACTTCTGAGTCATTAGTTAAAACTTCTGAGCCCTTAGTTAAAACTTTTCGGTCATTCGCTTCAACGAATGAATCATCCGTTACAACCCATAGAGGAGAGAACTATGGCAAAGAGTTCTGATTGGATGCCGGGCACCCGGACAGGGATTCTGGCAATGTGCCTGAGCTGGATTCTGTATCTGACCGAGGCAAGGCGGACCGCCTGGGGCATACCCGAAGCGGAGTTTGCGGAACTGGGAACCCTGTCTTCCACGGCCCAGGCCCTGTTACAGAAGGCGCAGAACGATGCGGAGCGGACTCACGTCGTAACGGTGGAGTGCCAGGAGGCGTTTAAGGCCCTCTCCGCGAAGATGCGCTTCTTCCGGGACCGGTACTTCAAAATCCCGCCCCTTTCCGAAGGGGACTGGGCTGCCCTGGGTTTCCGGCAGAAGGATACCCACCCCTCGCCTGCACCGGCTCCCGACGGGGTGCCCGCGGCGTCCTTAAGCTACCCCGGCGGGCCCCACGCGATGACGGTCCATCTGGGACCCCTGGCGGGAACATTGGAGCTGGCGCCTGAAAGCGACTACGGTTACGTGGTCTACCTGGGCATCATGCCCCCCGGCGGAGCCACCCTGGAGCAGGCGGCCTCGGAGAAGCACTACCTGATGAAGGTTCCTACGGACGGAAAGGGGCTTTCCCACTACCGGTTTACCCGGCGGCGTAAGGAGAAGCTGCTGTTTGATGCGGAAGACGCAGGGATGACGGCTTACGTGTGCTGCCGCTACGAGAACCGCAAGGGCGAAGCGGGGCAGTGGGGGCCGGTGGCTTCGGCGGTGATTCCGTAATAGTGGATTGCTTCGGGGCAACGCTTTGCGTTGTGCTCGCAATGACGAAGGGCGTTGCGGGAAGGTCGTCATTGCCAGGGACGTGGTGGTCTCATAGCCCATAGCGGGGATATGAGGAGGGGTGTTGCAGGAAGGCTGTCATTGCCAGGGACGTGGTGGTCTCATAGCCCATAGCGGGGATATGAGGAGGGGTGTAGCGGGAAAGTCGTCATTGCGAGGGACGTGGTGGTCTCATAACCCATAGCGGGGATATGACGTGGGGTGTAGCGGGAAAGTCGTCATTGCGAGGGCGAAGCCCGAAGCAATCCTGCCAGCGCTACGATTTGGCATTCGGAGTTTGATGCGGAGGATGCGGGCATGACGGCTTACGTGTGCTGCCGCTACGAGAACCGCAAGGGCGAAGCGGGGCAGTGGGGGCCGGTAGCGAGCGCGGTGATTCCGTAGTAGTGGATTGCTTCGGGGCAACGCTTTGCGTTGTGCTCGCAATGACGAGGGGGGCGTTGCGGGAAGGTCGTCATTGCCAGGGAAGTGGTGGTCTCATAGCCCAGAGCCGGGATATGAGGAGGGGCGTTGCGGGAAAGTCGTCATTGCCAGGACGAAGCCCGAAGCAATCCTGCCAGCGCTACGATCTGGCATTCGGAGTTTGATGCGGAGGATGCGGGCATGACGGCTTACGTGTGCATCCGCTACGAGAACCGCAAGGGCGAGGCAGGCCAGTGGGGGCCGGTGGCTTCGGCGGTGATTCCGTGTAATAGTGGATTGCTTCGCTTCGCTCGCAATGACGGGAGGGGTGTTGCGGGAAGGCCGTCATTGCCAGGGCGAAGCCCGAAGCAATCCTGCCAGCGCTACGAGAACCGCAAGGGTGAGGCCGGCCAGTGGGGGCCGGTGGCTTCGGCGGTGATTCCGTAATAGTGGATTGCTTCGCTTCGCTCGCAATGACGTGGGGGGCGTTGCGGGAAGGTCGTCATTGCGAGGGCGAAGCCCGAAGCAATCCTGCCAGCGCTACGAGAACCGCAAAGGCGAGGCCGGTCAGTGGGGGCCGGTAGCTTCGGCGGTGATTCCGTAAGAACGGGCGGACAAAGGAAAAGGAGGCGCGCCTATGGAATAACAGGCATGACGGATATGCGGGTATGCGCATAAACAGCGTACAACGCGGAAAGTGTTCCATAAAACATGACCGTGGGTTGTGGGAACCGCCGTGGAAGAACAAGGTGTATACGGCAAGCTTCGTATATGTGTCGGGGGACGTTAAACCTAACAGGAGATTTCTCATGCGAAAATGTATTGCGGTAATGGCTCTTGTGGCCGTTTGTTTTTTGGCTTTTGGCTGCGCTTCAATAACCGGCCCGGTAACTGCTACTACTAACCCGGTTGGCAGCAAAGTAGGACAAGCTTCTGGAAAAATCTGGTTGGGTGTGTTTGGACGCGCTGATGCCGGCATACAGGCTGCGGCAAAGAATGGCGGCATAACTAACATTTCAACCGTTGATTTTACCCAAAAGCTTGGTATTCTCGGTCTCTGGGTTGAATATGAAGCAACCGTAACCGGAGAATAAGTCATAAGCAGGGCGCTGTCAGTATCCTTACATCCCAGCGCCCTCTCTTTATTAAAGATACCCTATGAAGAAAAAATGGTTCTTTTTAGTCCCCTGTTTCCTGCTTTCCTGTAGTACGCAGCCATACATAAAACAATATACCTTAAGCAGCGGCGCAACCATGTATTTTTTGCCTGCTTCAACATGGATGGGCAATGATATCAGCATAGATATAGATTTCAATTTTAAAAGCGATGCCCATATTGAAACCATCTGCAATATCAATATAAGACAAAAAGGGAAATTACCCAGAGGATTGTCTTCCGTAACCTTGAAGGCGGATTCCATTGATTATTCTTTGTATGATATAAAAATACTATCGGTTGACAGCAGAACGAATACGGTGAGAATAACATCCAAATTGAGCCATGATACGTTTCTCCAGGTGATGCAGTCGAAAGACCTTTCTCTGAACATAATTATTGAGGGAGTACCCTATGCATGTATTCCTAGTGAAGCATTTCTAATCCTCCAGCGGGAATTCCAAAATAATTATTTTGAAATTGAGCATATATTACAATAATGAGAGGGGAGAGGGGCCATTCCTGTAAAATGGCGTATACCCTAGAGGCTTTAAGCCTCTAGGTTTAGGAAAGCCCTTAGCTGTACCGCAAGCAGAATGCACTTAAAATTCCGCAGTTCGGGCTGTCTCGAATTCTTTGAGTATGGCTTCCGACGGCGCCTTGGTGAGAAGACTTACCACGAAGATAAGCAGACAGGAAAGTATAAAAGAAGGCAGGAGTTCGTAAACCCCCAATGCCGGGTGGATTTTACTTATCACCTCTTTCCAGAGGATGACCAAAAGGCCCCCTGAAAGCATCCCCGCGATGGCTGCGGGTAAGGTGGTCCGTTTCCAGAAGAGGGCAAAAAGCATCAGCGGGCCAAAAGCCGCTCCAAGACCTGCCCAGGCGTAGGATACTATCCGAAAAATAGACTGGTTCCCTGAGAGGGCCACGACTACGCCGAAGACCATTACCAGGAGCATGGTGATCCGGGCAACCCACATGACCAGGGCTTCCCCCGCGTCCTTTTTGAGGAGCCCTTTGAACAGATCATTGGCCAGGGCAGAGGAGGCAATGAGCATGTAAGAATCAGAGGAACTCATGGAAGCAGCCAGGATTCCTGAAATGACCAGGCCCGCTAAAAGGGGCGGGAAGAAATCACGGGTCATATACAGGAATATGGTCTCTGAATTTGCCGCACTGGTGAGCAATGCGGGAAATATCGCCCTGCCTACTAAGCCGATACCCACCGCCACAAAAAGGGAAATAACACACCACACCACGGCAATGATCCGGGACTTCCGAATTTTCGCCGTACTTTTGATAGCCATAAACCGGAGCAGTACCTGGGGCATACCGAAATACCCCAAGCCCCAGGCCAGGCAGGAGAGGATTTGGAGGAAGGAATAGTCTGCTCCCCCCGGCAGAAATTGGGGTTTCCCCTGTACCACCCCTTGCAGGTGATCCCCTGAAAGGACCGCTCCTGAGGCATCCACGGGCACGGCAATACCGAAAATATCGGTAAACCGGGGGAAACTTTTCAGATTTTCCCCAATCCCTGCAAAGCCCCCGGCATGAAAAAAGCCCACCCCTAAGACCAAGGTAATGGCACAGAACATCATGATCCCCTGAATCAGATCGGTCATGCTTTCCGCCAAAAAGCCGCCCAACAGGGTATAGGCCAGAACCAGTATGGCCCCGAAGATCACCATCACCGAGTAGTACTGTTCCGCACCGAACACGTATCCAAAGAGCTTCCCAAAGGTAACAAACTGGGAACCTGCGTATATGGAAAAAAACACCAGGATAATAAGAGCGGCCAGGGTCATCAATATCCGCCGCTTATCATGGAAGCGTTTGCTAAAAAAATCAGGCAGGGTAATGGCATTATGCGCCACTTGCGAATAGGTCCTCAGCCGTTTAGCTACTATCTTCCAGTTAATCCAGGTGCCCAGGGCAAGGCCTACCGCGGTCCAGAAGGCCTCACCGCAGCCGGTAAAATAAGCCACTCCGGGCAGACCCATGAGCAACCAACCGCTCATGTCCGAGGCTTCGGCGCTCATGGCCGCAACCCAGGGGCCAAGCCCCCGGTTTCCCAGAAAGTATTCCTCTGGGTTGTTGTTGCTTCGCCGGGCATACCACAGTCCTATGGCAATCATCACCAACAGATACGCTCCCATACCGAACAAGGTATGCCAAGTTTCAGTCATCATATACATTTCTCCTTTACTAGTACCTGCATGTACAGAATTCCCCATAAAAATCTCTTGATTCTATGCAAAGCAGTCTGTTCCGTCAATAAGATAGCTTGAAAAGCCAGCCTTTTTTAGGGTATTTTTTAGAAAAAGAAACACAAGGAGCGATAGCACAATGGGACGGATAAAAAGCGCCTTAGAAATTGCCTTGGAAAGAACCGAATCGGTAAAAAGTGATAAAGCAGGCATTGAGCAATTTGAAGCCCGGCAGCAAGGAAAGCGGCTGGCCAATGAATTCCTGGAGAATCCTAAAAAGTCCTTGGAAGAAGCCCTTAAAAAAGCCCCCAAGGAAGCCTTGGTGAGTCTTAAACAGGGAATCTTCGATGTCCTTTCCGCACAGATTGGCCTTCCTGCATCCCGGGATGATGAGAAACGCTTGGAACTGGTGGGCAAGGGCCTGCAAGCGATCATAGGGGACGCCCGGTTTACTTCCCTGTACAAACAGTTCACCCAGCTCATCTCCCGGTACCTCAATGAAGCTGCTCAGTATGAAGAAGCGATCAAACGGCAATATGCGCCGAAATTGAGAAAGAAAGAAGAGGACTTTGCCCGCCGTACCGGTCGGCAGGTTCAACTGGATCCCTTCCAGGACCCGGAATTCGTCGCCTTTTACCAACAGCACATGCAGGCCCTCAAGTCAAATTACGAAGCTGCGGTACAGCAGATACAAGAACAGGCGGTCCTATTCTTTGAAAAACACCCTGCCCTGTAAGTCTTGAGGAGGGCGGTCCCGCAGGTCCTGGGATCGCCTGTAGAAGGAGTCGAGGTTTTCCTCTGGGGCAAGGTCGGTCCTGGTATGGGAGAGGCGCAAGGCATAGGGCTCAAAGTACACCAGGGTAGTTCCCTTAAATCCCAGACGGATAAAAAGCCCCTCGTCTCCTCCTTCAGTATTATCCATCCCCCCAAACACATAATTTCCCAAAGACCAGAACACCGGCTTCCCAAGCACCCATTCAAAACCCTGGACTACATGGGGATGGGAGCCGATTACCAGATCTACCCCGGAACGGATGAGATCCGTATAGAGTTCCCGGGTTTCTATGGTGGGGCTTGAGGACCATTCCTCCCCGCCATGAAACAAGAGAACATCCAAGGCTCCATCTTGGGCAAGACCGCGCTTGAGCTGCTCGGTCCCGCCTTTACCCGCATGGAGTATGCCCGGCGTATCAATGCCGGCAGCCACCATAAGCCCGTCCCAGCCGTTCTTTTCCCGGGGAAAGGAAGCAAGCCCAAAGACCCTCACTGAGGTAGGGCCTTTGGAAAAACGCAATGGCTGGGCAGCCCTTTGGGCATCCAAGCCTGCCCCAAGGCAGGGGATTCGGTGTGCGGCAAGATAGTTTAGAGAATCCAAGAAGGCCTCCAGACCATAATCAAAGGCGTGGTTATTGGCCAGCAAGACCCCCTTGATTCCCGCGTCCTGCAATAGGGGAGCCACTTGGGGATCAAAACGAAAGGTATAAGATTTGCGGGCTTTGGTCCCCCGGTTACTTACCGGCCCTTCCAGGTTTACCAGGCTTATATCGGCATCAGCACAGAGGGCCGCGGTTTTGCCGAGTATGCCTTGAGGACCTTCTTGAGCGAGAATCTCCGAAGCCCCCCTGCCCAGCATCATATCCCCTGCTGCGGCGATCCAGCAGATTTCCGGGGGCTGTTCCATCAAGGGTTTGGGGAGGGCCTGTAAGTAGTTTTGAAGGAAGCGGATTTTGCGGGCGAGGCGGGCGGCTTCTGCAGCGTGTTTTGAGGGGCTGGAGGCCGGTCTTATACGCATCCCCAGGACTTTGACCAGGGGATAGGCGGGATCTCTCAAGGAACGGCCATCCACGGTAAGCGCCACGAAAGGGGGTTTCAAGTAGGCAAGGGGCACCAGGGTCTCTTCACCCCGAAGGCAGGCGGTCAAACTGGTATCCTTTCTCCGCGCCAGGGGATCTGCTTGGGGTACAAAAAAGGTCTTCGCTATGGGTACATCCCCATAACGGCCTTCATATTCCCAGGAAGCATAGAAATCAAGGTATATATCGGGAGTGCGGGCGGCTTCACCAAGGATACGGATACCCAGGGGCTCCAGGCTTTTCCAGAGGGCTTGCTGCTTTACCTGTTTTAGGAGCTCCTGGAGGAAGGGGTTTTCTGGACTGTGCTCAAGGACAGGGGCATCCATAAACTTGAGATAATCCTGTGGGTTTGAGCTTGTACAGGAAGCCCCCAGGACAAGGCCCAAGGCACAAAGAAGGAACATACCCGATAGGGGCCAGGCGCGCTGTTTCAAATCCATGAAAAAAATCATAGCGTGCTTCTTTTCTCGTTTCATCCATACACCCTACCCTGGTATCCTCTGGAATCACTACCCATTCCTTAGGGAAAGGTTTTTATAGATTTATGGTAAAACAGCCGGGTTTTAGTATTGACACGAGCGGTATCCCTCTATATATTAGATATATTCCCCTGTAGCTCAGTTGGCAGAGCAAGTGGCTGTTAACCACTGGGTCCGTGGTTCGAGCCCGCGCGGGGGAGCTTGATAGCCCGTCCATCAGGACGGGCTATTTTTTTATAGGATAAGGAATTAGCTCATTTTGGCGAAAATAGCGCATAAACCGTTATGCGATGCCCGTGACAACGCGACTGTCAACAAAGTGTGGTAACGTTAAAATGTCCGTAGGGTTGAGCAGGAGCAGCCCCGCCGGCGGGACGTCCAGGATTTTCTGGAACTGCGGGCGGAGATTTTACGCCTCCTGCACTTTGCGGGAAAGGGCTGAGCCGTGCGCCAGAGGCGCCACGTTACAGGGCAGGATCGAGGTACGACTGTGGGCGATACGGCGAAGCGTGGGGAGGCAAGAGCTGAGCCATGAGTTGTTGTGTATGCTTAATGGAGGGCTATTGATCACCAGGTAATGTTCTGGACTTATTGTTATAAATGCAGATATAATATACGAAAAACTTTACGAGGGGGAAGGTATGGTAGCGGTAGCATTAAAATGCCCTTTTTGCGCAAGTGAGGATGTCCGA
>JAITEL010000035.1 GCA_031282065.1 Treponema sp. | reverse complement strand
CCCCGCCACCCCCCACATTCGGGAGAGCCTAGCCCCGTCATTGCGAGCGAAGCGAAGCAATCCACTCCCGCAGCGCCGGGGGTCAGCACAGGGACTTTCCTGTTTGGGCTGATTCAGGGACCGGGACCGGGCGCTTTACGAGTG
Source organism: Treponema sp. (assembly GCA_031282065.1). Classification (GTDB taxonomy): domain Bacteria; phylum Spirochaetota; class Spirochaetia; order Treponematales; family Breznakiellaceae; genus JAIRLU01. Next base: position 14,697 of record JAITEL010000035.1, on the reverse strand, counting down.
GTAAACCAGGCGCTTTACGCCTCGTAAACAGCAGGCTTTACGGAGCGTAAAGGATAGGCTCTGGATTGCTTCGGGGCTGCGCCCCTCGCAATGACGGGTTCACCGCGCTTCCCGCAATGACGAAAGCGCCCGCCCCCCCCCCCCCCCCGCCGGGGGGGCGGGCCCCGGCCATGCGCGCGAAGCGGCGCCATCCACACCCGCAGCGCCGGGGGGCAGCACAGGGACTTTCCTGTTTGGGGTGATTCAGGGGGCGGGAGCGTAAACCGGGCGCTTTACGGGGCGTAAAGGATAGGCTCTGGATTGCTTCGGGGCTGCGCCCCTCGCAATGACGGGTTCACTGCGCTTCCCGCAATGACGAAAGCCCCCGCCACCCCCCACATTCAGGAGACCCTAGCCCCGTCATTGCGAGCAAAGCGAAGCAATCCACTCCCGCAGCGCCGGGGGTCAGCACAGGGACTTTCCTGTCTGGATTGCTTCGGGGCTACGCCCCTCGCAATGACGGGTTCACTGCGCTTCCCGCAATGACGAAAGCCCCCGCAACCCCCCACATTCAGGAGACCCTAGCCCCGTCATTGCGAGCAAAGCGAAGCAATCCACTCCCGCAGCGCCGGGGGGGTCAGCACAGGGACTTTCCTGTTTGGGGTGATTCAGGGCGCGGGAGCGGGACCGGGCGCTTTACGGGGCGTAAACCAGGGGCTTTACGCCTCGTAAACAGCAGGCTTTACGGAGCGTACAGGATAGGCTCTGGATTGCTTCGGGGCTGCGCCCCTCGCAATGACGGGTTCACTGCGCTTCCCGCAATGACGAAAGCCCCCGCAACCCCCCACATTCGGGAGACCCTAGCCCCGTCATTGCGAGCAAAGCGAAGCAATCCACTCCCGCAGCGCCGGGGGTCAGCACAGGGACTTTCCTGTTTGGGGTGATTCAGGGGGCGGGAGCGGGACCGGGCGCTTTACGGATGGGAAAACGGGCGCTTTACGAGTGGGAAAACGGCCGCTTTACGAGGCGTAAAGGATAGGCTCTGGATTGCTTCGGGGCTGCGCCCCTCGCAATGACGGGTTCACTGCGCTTCCCGCAATGACGAAAGCCCCCGCCACCCCCCACATTCGGGAGACCCTAGCCCCGTCATTGCGAGCGAAGCGAAGCAATCCACTCCCGCAGCGCCGGCAACCGAACTCCCAGATGACGGGTCGTCATAAGCCCACCAGACGACTCGTCATAAGCCCGTCAGACGGATCGTCATAAGCACTTATGACCGATCGTCATAAGCCCGTCAGACGGATCGTCATAAACCTTTATGACCAGTCGTCATAAACCCTTATGACCGGTAATCCCCGTTGATCCGCACATACTCATAGCTGAGGTCGCAGCCCCACACCTGTGCCTCTGCCTCTCCCTGCCCAAGGTTGACGATGATCTCTATCTCCTCTTCCAAAAGGATCTGTTTCGCCTCCTCCTCGCAGAAAGCAAGGGCCGTTCCTTCTTTGCACAGGCACACCGTCCCTGCGGCGCTGGCAAAGGCTACCTCTACCCTCCGGGGATCAAAGGCAATGCCCGCATAGCCCAGGGCACAGAGGACCCTTCCCCAATTCGCATCCGCACCAAAACACGCGGCTTTTACCAGGTTTGAAGACACCACCGACTTGGCCAAGACCTCCGCGCTGGCCTCGTCCGCGGCTCCCCTGAGGGTAACGGTAATCAGTTTCGTGGCTCCCTCCCCGTCCCTGGCCACAGCCCGGGCCAAGCTTACGCATAACCCTTCCAAGGCCGCGGCAAAGACCGCATACTCCGGCCCCGGGCTTTCTATACGCGGATTATGCCCCTCTCCATTGGCCATGACGAGGATCATGTCATTGGTGGAGGTGTCCCCGTCCACGCTTACCCGGTTAAAGGAACGGTGTACCGCGCTGCGCAGGGCCTTTTCCAGGAGTTCTTTGGAGATGCAGACATCGGTGGTGATGAAACAGAGCATGGTTCCCATGTTGGGGTGTATCATACCCGAACCCTTGACCATGCCTCCCAGCCGTATGGGAAGACCGGCGATCTCTATTTCCAGGGCCCCGGCCTTTTTCCGGGTATCCGTCGTCATAATGGCTTCGAGGGCATCCTCATGCCCCCGGACATCGGAACGGAGCGCTCGGGTAAGCGCCTCCATGCCCCCCTCAATGGCCTGTATGGGCAAGGGGACCCCTATGACCCCGGTGGACGCTACGGCCACCTGTTCCACCGGGATGCACAGGGCTGCCCCTGCAAGCTCTGCCATGCGCCGGGCAGCGGCTATGCCCGCCTCACCGGTACAGGCATTGGCATTCCCCGAATTGGCGATAAGCCCCCGTATCTGTCCCCGGTCACTGTGCTGCCGGCTCACCAGCACACTGGCGGCCTTGACCTGATTGGTGGTAAACAGGGCAGCTGACGTGCAGGGGGCCTTTGAGTAAATCAATGCCAGGTCCCGTTTCCCGGCTCCTCCCTTGATGCCGCAACGTATGCCCGCGGCCTGGAATCCCTGGGGAGCACATACCCCTGCGTCTATTGCTTTCATGATAGTTCCCTTTTTCTTTGTTTTATCTGTAACGATACCTGCAATATCCTGAAGCCTTAAAAAGCCGCAGGGATCGCGCCCAGTCCTGCCTCTTCATCAAAGCCAAAGATGATGTTCATATTCTGCACCGCCTGACCTGCGGCGCCTTTAACCATGTTATCAATGGCCGTAACCACAATGAGGGTGCTCCCGGTCTGGTCCAGGTGTACGGAAATATCGCAGTAATTGGACTGCCTCACCCGGTTCGTCGCGGCAATACACCCCGCGGGCAGTACCCGTACAAAGGGTTCATCCCGGTAGAACGCAGCGTACCGGGAACAGATGAGCGCTCCCAGATCCAGGACTTCCGGGGCCGGCGGACGCGGGCTTGAGGTCTTGGGCAACGTGAGCTGCCAGGCGTCGCTTAAGGGTATATAGGTGGTACTGAGGATACCCCGGTTCATGGGGGCCAAGTGGGGGGTGAAGATCAGGGACAGGCTTTCCCGGCTCTGCTTCCCGTCGCCTGCACGCATGCAGGTGAAGTTACGGCTTATCTCCGGGGTGTGCCGGTGGCAGCCCACCTTGTAGGGAGCCAGGGCATCGGCACATTCAGGATAATGATAGGCCCGGCTTGCTTCCCTGCCTCCTCCGGTAATCCCCGAAGCCGCATCCACGATGATGGTGCCCCTTCCTGCCAGGCCCAGCGCCAAAGCAGGATAGGCCCCCAGGGAAGCCGCGGTGGGATAACAGCCGGGATTGCCGATAATCACCGGGCCTGAAGCCCTGAGGGCTTTTATTTTTTCCCGGTTCAATTCGGGGAGACCGTACACTGAACGGGTCCGCAGTTCCGGGTATACGAAGGGCTTGCCATACCATGAGCGAAAGGTAGCCTCATCATCGTCAAAACGGAAATCCGCGGATAAATCAATACAGGGGATACCCTTTTCCATACAGCTCTTGGCATAGGACTCTCCTACGCCGCTGGGAAGGGCGACAAAAAGGACCTGCGCCTCCTCAAGCGCTGCTTCGGGTGGTATCAAAAGGGTGCTCACCCTCCTCAAGAGATTGGGGTAGATAGCATCCATCCGCTGCCCCTCAAAGCTCACCGAAGACAGTGCCAAAGATGTAATGTTCGGATGGCCTTGAAGGAGCCGGACCAGTTCAGCTCCCACGTAGCCGGTGGCACCGATAATGCCTGCAATCATGTACGTATTCCTCCTTACCTAGCCATAATCCTGTACAAATCCCTGCGGGGTCAAGGGCCTGGGAATCCCTTGACAAAACCGCATATTTCCAGAATATTTATACAAACTAAAGGCATAAGGTAGGTAGCACTATGGTTATAGAAGAGGATAGGTTCCAGCAGGAAGTTCGAATCCGGGACGAAGTGTTTCATAAGGCCCTGTACCAAGAACGGCTTAACCGGGCATGTACCGGAGTATGGGAGGAGCCCTTTCAGGAGAGCCCAGGGCACCAGAGAAGAATATACTGCGCCAACTGTATACACTGTAAATTGCTTACCGGTACCGTGCTTTTCACCCTATCCGTGGACGGGGAGGATCGGGATACCCCCCGGATCCGTTGTGCCGCAGGCAAGTGGAAGAAAAAACTCGGCCAAGAAAAACTGTATAAATATAGCACCATTATACGGCGTCATCTGGAGTATTGCGATGCCTACGAAGCTATGGGAGATGCCAGGGACTTTATCCGGGAACTGAGGAAAACCATGTCCCCTAAAGATGCTCCCTACAAGGGATAGCCGCGTACCGGGCAGGGCTGCTTTTTCCGTGAGGCAGGGAATACTTGTTTTTAAAACCCATAAAGAAGTATGCTCATACTATGATTAGTTTGAAACACGGGAGTATAGGGCTCAGGCTCCTCCCGCTCATACTGGTGATGGTATCCTGTGTATCCACGCTCTATATACCTGAGCATTTAAGTCCTGCAGAGCTTATCCAAAAAGCCCAGGAAGCTTCTGATCGGAATAAGTATAAGCAGGCTTTGCAGTATTATGAGGCCATTATTGAGCGGTATCCTTCGTATATAGATGAAGTATGCGCCGCAGAATACGAGATTGCCTTCATTCATTACAAACAAAGACAGTATGAACTTGCCAAAAGTGAATTCCAGGCCCTGCTTAGCCGCTATGATAGCCCAGATGCGGAACTGCTCCCCTTGCAGTTTAAGAAACTGACGGAAATAGTTCTGGCAAAAATAGCGGCTAAAGAGCACTAATCGCAGGAACCAAGACCCCGGAATACCCCATGAGCCCTGCTGCTTTTTTTGCCGAAATGATAAGTCCCCGTTTTAATCCGGCAGCGGTCTTGGACATTTCCCAAAGCGGCAAGGTCCTGGTGATAAGCGATCTGCACATGGGGGTGGGCTATCGGGATGATCTTGCCCATAACGGGATGCTCCTCATGGATATGCTTGAGGGCTATTATTGGCGGAAGGGCTGGACCTTGGTGCTGAACGGAGACATTGAAGAGCTCTTGCGCTATCCTCTGGACGCTATCAAGGAACAGTGGGCACGGCTGTACCGCATCTTTGATAGGTTCAACGCTACCGGACGGCTGTACAAAACCCTGGGCAACCACGATGAGGGCCTCCTCTTTGAGCCCGGTTATCCCTATGCTTTGTACAACGCCGTCCGTATCGAAACCGGAATCCTTCCCCTCTATGTGTATCATGGACACCAGTCTTCTAAGGTATATACCTGCTATAACAACCTGATTAATGCCGGCATCCGGTATTTGTTAAAACCCATAGGCATCAGGAACATATCCAGCGCCCGCAGCCCCAACCGCCGTTTTCATGTGGAAAAACATGCCTATGCCTTCTCCCGGGATAACCACTGCATATCCATAATTGGGCATACCCACCGGGCTCTTTTTGAGTCTTTGGGCCGCTTTGAGTATATCAAATTCGAGATTGAACGGCTGTGCCGGGATTATCCTGCGTCCCGGGGAGCTGACCGGGAACGGATAGCTTCAGAAGTACGGGCCCTGCGCTTTGAATTGAGCAAGCTGAAACGGTCTGAGCGACGGGATATACTGCGGCAGAGTCTTTACGGCGACGAGTTACCCGTGCCCTGTCTTTTTAATTCCGGCAGTGCCATAAGCAAAAAGGGCATCAATGCCATAGAGCTGACCAATGAGACTATTGCCCTGGTGTACTGGTTTATAGAAGGGCGGGGGAAAAAATTCGTACGTCGAGGGGGCTATAGCCTAGAGAAAATCCGGGGAACCCCCTATTGCCGCTCGGTGCTCAACCAAAACCGGCTCGATTATGTACAGGCCAAGATAGAACTCTTAGGGAAGTCTGTTTTTTCTGCCTCTCCCCAGGGTACCCTTGCTTTGCAGGAAGAGCTAGAGGAAGCCGCCGCAGACGCGGTGTAAGATCGATCTGACCGGCTATCCCTCAATGGGCAAAGGCCTTATCTGCCCGGCCGGTGAACCAAGACATGATGGCGTCGGTTCTGGTGGCAAAAGATTGGCCCACCCGCTGATTCATGCCCGGCAGGAAAGTTACCCTGGCCATAGATGCCGCATAGATAAGGAGAAAGCCTTCTGTATCTATGACCGCCACTACAGAGCGCAACTTATGTTTCCCTACCGCGGGGAGTATCCCCGCCACTAAGGGGCTTAAGTTCTGCTGGACCAAAACCAGGGCGTCTTCAGCGGTATGGTACTCGTATTGATAGATCGTATCTCCAAAGGTCAGGTCCTTTTGCCGGGCATAGAGGAGCAGCTTTGCAGGAGGCACTTCATACACCGGATCCGGCAGGGGCTTTTGTGTATCCGGCCCATCAATCACCTGGGAACTTTCATAGAAGACCCGCATGGCTTTACGGCTTGTGGAAAAGTAGCGGAGCCCTGCCAAGGTACTTAAGGCCAGGGTTTCGTTGAACAGGGCGCTTCGTTCTGCACGGCTCCATTGGGGCAAGGCCGCTCCTTGAGGCTTCGTGTACAGATGCAGGCTTTCCACCAAAAGACCGGGTTCTAAGGTTTCAAATATCTCGTCCATGAGCGTTTGAATCAGCCCATGCATGGGCATGAGCCGGGGGCTCAGGCGCTTGAATTGTACTTCCCTCAGGGTTCCCGCTTTACGCAGAGCACCCTGCTGTTCTGGGAGGAGCAAAGCATCCAGGGGAAGGGCATCCAGGGATGCTCCCCTTATAAGTACCAAGAAGGTGAAAAGGATTTTTTTCATGTTTTTATGGTTCATGTTCATCAGGGCATTGATAAAAAAAGGGAGCTTCTCTGCTACGCTCATAGGCATTAAACCGATACCTGCTGCACTGCAACTCCCAGGTGTGCTGCGGCTTTTTCCGCAGTCCCGGGTCCTGCCAAGATAAGGGGTGAAGCCCTCAAAGACGAAACCTCTTGGGCGTACCGGGAAAGACGCTGAGCCGCCTGGCTAATCTCTTGAGCAGAAACCCCAATCACCTGAGCGAGCATCCGTGAAGGGTGCTCCGGGGGAATGCCGTAGAGAAAGCGGAAGAAGTCCACAAAGCCCTTTTCCGCGCTGACCCAGGGATGGGTCTTCTTGGCATAGGTCCCGATGACCGCTTTTTCCAGGCATTCCTCATCAAAGAGCGGGCTTACCCGGTTTTGTAATATCGGCGCAAAGGCCTCAAGAGAACGCAGGGGATTGGGATCCCTATAGGTAGTCAGGGAAAAGAGCCCCTCAAGGCTGTCTGATTGGGCAAAGGCGCCATAGGCGCCGCCTTTCATGCGTATATCCTCCCATAGGGGGCCTGTGGCAAGCCCATGAGCCAAGACCGATTCCGCGGCGCTTTCTTTGGTCCCAAAAGGAGCCGAAGGCAAGGAAAGTGCGGCAAAACCTATCTGGAGCGAAGGGGAAGCATAGACCTCTGGAAGACCAGGAGCCTTTTCCCCCAAAAGGCTGAAGAAGGGTGCTGCCTGAGCAGACGCAGAATTTCGGGCACGCGGGGGCCCAAAGCGGCTGAAGTGCCGCTCAAGCGCCTGACAGGAAGCGCGCAGGGTTTCACCAGAGCCTGTGAGGTTGACGATGAGTCCTGCCTTGGATGCCAGGGTATCCCGGATACGGATCAAAGGAGCCCTCAGGGCTTCATCATCCAGGGCGGCCAGGGTATGCATCCAGTCGATCTGGCTAAGCCCTCCCCATAGTTCCTCCACAGCCTGGGTACGAGCGCAATACCGCTGTGCACGGATTGCCCCATACCGGTGTCCGGCAGGAGCAAGGCTCGCATCCAGGTCATTCTTACCTTCCAGTACCAAGTCGCGGATCCGCCGCGGATCCGAGAAATCCCCTTCGGTGATAAGGCGCAAGGTCAAGTCCAGGGCAGGCTCTATCTTCTCATCCAAAACCTTAAGCCGGTAGATCAGCCAATCCCGTCCGGCCAGATCGAAGATGCCCGCCGGGGTAGGGATGGTCCTGCTTGCGCCTGGGGCCTGGGTACCGGTCTGCAAGGTACCGTGGATATCTCCCAGGATGCGGGCCTGGAGGCTAGCCACTTCTGCGTAATCCAGACCGGGTAATCCCAGGGAAAGGACCACCCGGGAGAAAAGGGGCAGCCAGGGGTAATCTTCAGGGGCAAGCACATCCACGGGGAAGGCTAAGTCCACATAGGTGATACCATTGGTGAAAAGATCGTGGATGAGGACCGGCACTCCTCCGACGTCCCGGCATACACGGGGTATGCCTTCCTGTTCTGGGGAGAGGTCCTTGCGGGAAAGATGGGGAATCCGTGCCAGGGCTTGGGGAGACTCTCTTTCTTCTTGAAGCCGGGTAAGGTTTGCGGTCTTTGCTTGTATCTGTGTTTTTTCTGCCTCACTCATGGCTGCCAAGGTCCGGCTCAGCGCTTTTGCCAGGGCTGCCTCTTTTTGTTCAAGAAAACCCTGCTGCGGTTCAATCACGATACAGGCCCGGTGGGGATTATCCAGCAGGTATTTTTTAAGAAGGGATTCAAAATAAGGAGCATTAGTCTTTGCAGCCTGGGCAATACGCTCTTTGAGGGCGCTGAATTCCGGTACAAAGAGGAGCCCCTCCCAAGGGCTGCCGCCGTGAAGCCAGGTACCCAGGGCCCGTTGCAGCCATACCAGGGAATAGGGCCCGTGAGCACGGCGGATTTCCCTGTGGGAGAATTCCATAGCCAAAAGCGCTGCCTCTATATCCTGCTCTGAGATACCTTCCCTCGCCAAACGCTTTAATTCGCCGAGGACCAGCTCCTCCACCGCTGCTTCTTGCGCGGCCTCCACCCCCCGAAGACCCACGGTAAATACGCTTTCCCGCAGCTCTCTCTCAAGACCGCTTGCCGGGGACAGATCCTCCCCCAGGCCCGACTCAATGAGTGCCCTGGTTAAGGGGGACCCGTCATGCCCCAGGAGGACTTCGGTGAGGGCGCAGAGATCCATGCTTGCCTGGGTATCCAGAACATCGCCGCAAAGCCAAGAAAGGAGCACCGTGGCTTTCTGCTGCGCGCCGAAAGGAGCACTGACGCGCAGGCCTTGCGGTGCCTTCCAGCGCTGTGCCCGGGGGATGGGAGGAGCCGCCTTTCCCGGAACAAGGCCCGCTAAGACCTGGTCTTGCAGGAAGGCAAGCTGCTTTTCCGTGGGGATATTCCCTGCCAAGAAGATCCGGCAGTTCCCCGGAACATACCGGGTCCGGTGAAATTCCCGTAAGCCTTCCCAGGTTAAGGAAGGGATATGATCAGGATCCCCGCCGGATTCAAAGCGGTAGGGCGTATCCGGCAGCACCGCCTTGGTGGACCACAAGCCTGCATAAGCGTCCAGGGAGGAATAGACCCCTTTCATCTCATTGTAGACCACCCCGGTAAGGGAAAGCTGTTCAGGTTCTGAGCTTCCTTCTGCAAGAGGGCTCAATGCAAAGCGGTGGCCTTCTTGCAGAAAGGTCCATTCTGAAAGGAGGGGCCGGAACACCGCATCCCCGTACACTGCCATGAGGTTAAAGTAATCATGCTCATGGATAGAGCTTGCCGGGTATACGGTCTTATCCGGGAAAGTCCAGGCATTGAGAAAGGTCTGGAGACTTCCCTGGGCTAATACCAGAAAGGCATCCTTCAGGGGATAGCCCTCAGAGCCGCAAAGGACCGAGTGTTCCAGGATATGGGCAACGCCGGTGGAATCTTCAGGAGTGGTGGCAAAGGCAAAGGCGAAGAGGTTCTCTGGGTCTTCATTCAGCACATGGAACACCTCAAGGTCGCTTTGCTGGTGCCGTGCCCAGATGCCTTGCGACTTGAGTTCCGCCAAGTCCAGTACCTTAAGGATGGCAAAACCGCTTTCCAGGACCTGTCCTGCCTCTAAATGTGTCTTCATACGAGTATATCCTTATCATCAAGTAATACAATGCGCCCTGCTTCCCGGTTTTCCCTAAACCAGTCCAAGAATTCCTTAGCCGCCCTATCCACATCCCGCCTGCGTACAGGCCCGATGATTTCCGCTTCTTCCCTGATCTGGGCGCGGCGCTCCGCAGACATATTGGCGAGGATCTTTTCGGTAAATGCTTCGGAGCGGCCTTTTAAGAGCAAGACTATGTCCAGGTCGGACATGGAAAAAAGCTTATCCTCAATGGCCCTATCCTCGGCCTTGACGACATCATCCAAGGTATGCAGGCGGTCTTTCAAATCCCGGCTGAGATAGGGGTCTGTCCGGTTGAGCTCTTCCATGATCCGTTCCCCAAAGGAGGGGTCTGCTGCTTTAAGGATCGCGGTGAGGGCGCCGATGCCGTCTACACCAGGGCCTGCGTTGCTGGCCACATGGCGGATCCGTTCTTTCAAAGTTGCGGCAACCCTGTCCACGACTTCGGGGGAAGTCTTGGACAGATGGGCGATACGCCGGATGAGGGCTATCTTCCGATCCGGCGGGGAGTGGGCCAAGACCTCCGCGGCCAGGGACGGAGAAACCCGGGAAAGCACCAGGGCCTCCACCGCAGGGCTTTCATCCTTAAAAAGGAAGACCACCTGTTCCCCGGAACAGTCTTCCAGAAACGCAAAGGGGTTTCTGGCGGCTTCCGCATGGGTCTGTTTTAAGAAGGCCTCTCCCTTTTCAGTGCCAAAGGCGGTATGCAGGATCTTGCGAGCCGTATCAAGGCCCCCGAAAACAGGACCGGTGTGCCGGTAGGAAGCTGCCAAGAGGGAACGGAATTCCTCAAGGATAGCCCCTGATTCCTCTGGGGTTATACCCCGGATAGAGGCGATTTCCTGAGCTATGGCTTCCACCTGTTCAGGATCGAGGTGGGACAGGATCTGCGCGGCCTGGTCCGCACCCGCAAGGATGAGGAATTTCGCCACCCGCCGGTATTTAGACTCAGGCTCTGGTTTTGAGCGTTCAGCTTGAGGCGTCTTCTTAAACTTAGTTTGGAGCAAGGTATGGGTGAGGGCATCCCCATCGGTCTTGATAAATGTCTTCGACCCCTCTCTAACTTGAGCTTTGGGAGGCCTCGCCCCCCCACCTTCGGTCTTGGCGCTGGGAAGGAACAGGGAAGGCCCTTGCTGCTGGTTTAGAGTCTGCTGATAGGCAGCAAGCCCTCGCATCGGAGGTTTGGATCCCGGGGGCCTTGTTTCCGGCGGTGTAACCTTAGCCATGATTACCATCATAGGATATTCAGAGGTTTTATACAACCAAGCAAGGCTGAACCGCAGTTCCCGGAATTACTCCGCACGTATGAAACAGCGCATGTCCCTATAGAACCGGTAAAAACTTTCAGGACAGCGGCGTTTTAGAGTTTCTATACGGGAGTTTTCCGCGATGCGGGCATAGGTCTCAGTTCCTGTTTTTTAATCCATTGGATTTCCAGTACAGGGCCCGCTTTACATCTGTTTATGAGAAGTTGTAGTATAGCGCTTTTCCCTTAATATACCAAATCTCTCCGGGACCTAGAAAATCAAGTCATTCCTGCATCTCTGGGCTTTCAAAGAGATTGCTACAAGCCACATCACCCTCAGTATTTTTCCAAAAGAATAGAAGCGCTTCCGGTTTGACAAAATCGGCAACCAAGTAATAGTCCTTAAGGGATTTGCCTTCATAGTTCTAATAATAGTTCCCTATACCATCTGAAAGGTCAACATGTGAGCTATGTTGTTTTTCCCTTATTTAACCCGGACAGCAGTGGTGTTGACTAATAGGTATCACATAAGCCGTACCGCCTTTGTTTACAATCTCCGTATTCATACGATACACGTCCCGAAACATTTGAGCCGTGAGTATTTCTTCCGGTGTTCCGTAGTCATAGACACAGCCGTCATTGATGACGATAACCTTGTCCGAAAAACGCGCTACCAGATCAATCTGATGGAGTGACAAAAGGGTTGTAAACCGTTCCGTAACGCTGAGCTCCTTCAGCAGACTCATTATCTGAAACTGATAGTATAAATCCAAGTTACTTGTCGGTTCGTCCATGATAAGGACTTTGGGATTCCGTACGAGCGATTGTGCTACAAACACAAGCTGCCGCTGTCCGCCGGACAATTCCCCTATATTTCTTGACGCGTATGCTTCCAGATTTAACCTGCTCAGCACATCACGGACTACCGTTCTCAAGAAAAGCAAACATCCCAGAAATCTCCCCACCGTACCCGATAACCGCACTGGGCCCCATTTCCGCTTCCAGGGCTTCACCATGATTGCCCTGTCCGCTGTTTCCCTTCCTCATTCCCCGCCTACCCTTGAAATCATGGCGTATGGGGGGCCCAGGCCCCCAAACTGTGTCAAAACCCCATGTTATCTTTAGCAAAGCGGCAGAGAAAAGAGGCATGGTATAACCGATTTCACATGATCATACCCCCCCTCCCGCCTCATCAGGCGAAAGCTTTCAGCAGGTTTCCCACCCCCAGAATATTGATTGCCCGTTTCATGTCGCAGGCACGAAACGTCAGCGCAAACTCTCCGCTCGCTTTCCCTTTGGCAAGACAATAGCCGGCCTCCATAGCCCGTTTTATCGTCCCAAACGGATGATCCACAATGTTTTTCCGCTCCTTCGCTAGAGCCCGATCCCCCTTTATCATCACCTGTTTCACCGACACCCCTTCCTCATTATATGACGCGCTGAATACTGCTTCGGCCGTCGGCGCCTCCTGCCGCCGCCCGCGGCTTTCCTTCGTGCACCGGCACGCGCAGCCTTTGCAGGCTTCCCGATTGACCTATACTCCCTTCCCCTCACCCTTCTTATAAAATGCCGGATGCAACACCTGCCCCATCGGACACAGCGCGATATTCCGCTCCCCATACTACACGCACCGCCCGTCTTTATGCTCCTGATAACCCCTCCCGCTTCCTCCGCGGGAACGCATATATCATAATCCGTTCCCGCCACGTGAATATCCATCCCCGCTTCCATGCCGGCCACGATATCCCGCGCACTGTCATATCCCGTGTCCGCCACAACACTCAGCCCTTCCGCCTCCATACCCTCCCGCGGCTGCCGGTGTCAGGTGGTTCTTATCGTTCCCGTCGTTGGCAACTTCAAATGCCGCTATCAGCTTGTATTTCGCGTCCACCGCCGTTTGTATGTTAGAGCAAATGTCCATCTTACCGTTGGCCAGCATGAGCCGGCTGTCCGGATCGGCCAGCGATTTCTGGTGTTCCCCGCTCTCCTCCAGTTCCTCCGCATATCCCTGATACCGCGCTTTCCGTTCCCTCAGTTCCTTAACAATAGTCCTGATTTCTTTCGCGCTCTTTTCCTGCCCCGCCTCGGTTTCTTCCCGGTCTGCTTTTTCCAGTTCCGCAAGATACGCTTCTATTTTCACTTCAAGCCGCTGTATCCGCTCCCGCAGTTTCCCTTCGCTATAGTTCCTTTCCCTGCTGTTGACCGCCTTGAACGTGCTCCTGTCTATGGCCACTGGTTCTTTGCCGTACAAACCCAGCCTCACGCGCAGCTTCACAAATCTCTTGATCACACTCTTTAATAGTTCTCCGTTCCGCCGCCGGAACTCCGCTATGGTTTTGTGATCCGGGGAGCGTTTGCCCAGCGGCCAGAGCGCTTCCAGATTTCGGTTGCTTTCCGCTTCCAGCCGCCGCGATGAGCGTATCCGGCTCATATATCCGTACAGATACAATTTCAATAAATCTTTCGGATCATACATCGGCCGTCCGGCGTCGTTCGGCTGCACCCCAACGCCGCCACATCGAGACTGTTGACATACGCTTCTATTACCCGCGCCGAATTACTGTCCGTTATGTAATCGTCTATGCAATCCTGCAGCATTATTATCTGTTCGTGGATTTCCCCGCTTATGAATTCCATCCCCGCTGTCTCCTCTCCCTTGAGTATACCCTGCCGCCGGGACTTTTGACACAGTCTGCCCCGCAACACCCCGCGAACATCTCGCACCGACCGATTTGTACACTTTCATACAGTCGTCTGAAACATCTTCAGCAATGCTGTTGAAACACCTTCAGACTGACGTCTGAAATGTCTTCAACAGAGCGGATCAAACACCTCAAATCGGTCGGTTTACGCACCTCAAATCAGTCGGAGGACTATGATGAAAACGGGTAATATAATAATGGCGGGACTGACGCTGTCAGCCATGGCGGGCGCGGGTGTGTTCGCGCAGGGGACGGCATCGTCGCATTTTTCTAGCACTGGCGGATGCCGCGTACTGGTCTGCGACATACCGTTAACGACGAGTTTTATACCACATTCGCCAACAATAAGCACACCACATTCCGTATATCCTACGACACCGCGACCAGCAGACTGAAAACCGAATCCGCCGAATTCACCCTGATTAAGGAAGACCTTGATGTAGTCGCCGCAGAACTGGCGAAGCTCAAAGCCGCTGGTGTACCTGTACTCTGGCACCCGCTTCACGAGGCGAATGGGAACTGGTTCTGGTGGGGAACTGGCAGCGGCGCTCAGATTAGCAACAGTCCTGCCGCGTATATGGAACGGCCAGCGCCGCGACCTTTACCCCGATCCCGCTACAGTGGACATCATTGGTCAGGACATATACCCCACTGTCAGGAACGGCGTTCCTGACTTTAGTTCCCAGCTTGTCCGTTATGTCGAAAGCGTAACCTATAACCCCGCGCCGCGCATCATAGCCTACACGGAGAATGGAACCATGCCCGATCCCGACCAGCTCATCAGTGACAAGGCGAAGAGGTCGCTTTTTATGACATGGAACGACGGCTGGCAATCAACCTAGGGGCAGACCGACGCAAACAATT
>JAITEL010000031.1 GCA_031282065.1 Treponema sp. | reverse complement strand
TAGACCCGCCTATATTTCCTTATAACATAAGGATTTAGGCATTTAGCAGGGCCAGGACTCGAACCTGGGACCTCCGGGTTATGAGCCCGACGAGCTGCCAACTGCTCTACCCTGCGTTGACCTATCTTTTTTATAATATACTGACAGCCGCCTATAGGGTCAAGCCTTTACAACAGGATTTTCAATTCGGAATATGAAATACCGTATAGGGATCAACCCGGAGAGAGAATCCCGTCAAGCTGTAGCCTGATAGCCGCGGGAAGCGCGGCATACCGTTCTCAAGAAAAGCAAACATCCCAGAACTCTCCCCACCGTACCCGATAACCGCACTTGGCCCCATTTCCGCTTCCAGGGCTTCACCATGATTGCCCTGTCCGCTGCTTCCCTTCCTCATTCCCCGCCTCTCCTTGAAATCATGGCGTATGTGGGGGAACAAATCACCCGCACCCCCAGTTTCAAGGCCCTGAAGCGCGGGGAATTAACCCTGGAGTGATTAAAGAATACCGTTACCCTGGATGCTATCGTGCATAGGCTCAATACCGCAAGAGAAGACGCATAGCATAGGAGCGCTCTCGTTGCTTATGGACAACCGGACCTTGAGTATAGACGACCGGACCCTGGGTATAGACGACCGGACTTTGGGTATGGACGACCGGACCTTGGGTATGGACGACCGGACCTTAGGTATGGACGACTGAACCTTGGGTATGGACGACTGAACCTTGGTTTTCTATAACTAAGCCGTAATCTACCCTAAAAAGGGGCCTTTTAGGGCTCATCACAGCGGCTCAGCCCCTGGGGGGCCGCGCGTTGCGGGAATTCCTCAAGACGGCCTGAGCGTATGCTGCATACCCGGCTAAGGGCTTGCCTCTACATAATTTCCCCCGGGCTGCCGCTATGAAACCGGTGGGAAAGCATGAACCTGCCGCCGGCGGACGGGGCGGGGTGAGGCTGGCACGGGCGGCAAGCGGGGCCCAGCGCCACGAGGTATCCCCCTTTGAAGGGATGGGGGATTCTTTTCAGGGTGAACGGCCTGATACAGGTGAAATCCCCCCGCATGAGTGCCTGGTTATGCAAAGTACCCATGCCTTTAAATTGCTGTTTATACCATTTGAGCCGGCTATTTGCATTTGCCCCCGCCCCAACGCGCCTAATATTAAACACGGCCAGTCCAGATATTCTATCGGCGCGAATACACAATGGTCATATGCAAGGCCGTCCCCTGCTGTTTTATACGAAAGCAACAGAAGTAAGGTTCGGCATAGTGAAGCCGGATTAAAATGATGCGTCTTTATATCAACGGCATACTGATTTCCGGTTACGGCTTTTCCAGAAATCCCTGAACCGCATCCCCTACAGAGCGGGGACTGTTTACCGTGTTACCGTTCATTAATTGATTGCCGCTTCTGTAAATTCAGCGTGTTCCGCTCCCAAAACACCCCGTTGGCATACCCCTGAATGCCGGTATCCTTTTCCGCCGATAACAGCCTCTTTTCAGCCCAGCAGCAGTATTCTTCATGGATCTCAATGCCGGTATAGGCGCGCCCCAGTTTTTTCGCCACCACCGATGTCGTGCCCGATCCCAAAAACGGGTCTAGCACCAATCCGTTTTCAGGGCAGCTTGCCAAAATCAGCTTGGCGATTAACTTTTCCGGTTTTTGCGTTGGATGATCGGTATTTTCCGGCATCGACCAATACGGGACGGAAATATCGTCCCAGAAATTGCTTGGATACGTCAGCCTAAAATTGCCGTCAGATGTTTCTTCCCAGTCTTTTGGCCTGCCGTTTTCTTTATACGGCGCGATTACCCTGCGTTTCTGTTTTACCGCATCGACATTAAAATAATAGGCGTCCGTCTTTGTTCCAAACCAAATGTCTTCGCATGAGTTTTTCCAGTTTGCTTTTGCGCCCCTGCCCTTCTCCCGCTGCCATGTTATTCTGTTGCGGATTATCGTCCAATCCCGCATGATTTGTTGCAGGCAAAAGGCGCTTCTCCAATCCCCGCACATATACACGGAACCGGTTGGCTTTACTGTTTTTATTATTTTGGGAAACCAGCTTGACAAGTACGCTAAGTATGCGTCGTCGCTTGTTTTTGAGAACTTTAGGCCGTGAAAATCTTTAGACAAATTATACGGCGGGTCGATTATCAGCAAATCGGCAAATTCAGAGGGCAGTAAATCGATAATCTCAAACAGATCCCCGCATATTGTCTTATTGGTTATCTGAAATACGTCCATTTCCTTTTTATTGGGAAAAACCAGCCTCTTTGTGAGAGACGGCCGTTCGCTTTCCAAAACCGTTAAGGTCCTGTTCCGGGGAGCCCTTTCTTTCTCCATAAAACCCTCATGCGTATACTTTTTATACCCTATAAAACATTTTTGCTTTTGTCCATAGGGTTATTGGTGAGCATGGAGCGCAGCGAGACCATATTTTATTTTTCATTTATTATTTTATCATATGTTCTGTTTTCTTCTTCTAATAATCTCAAGTGTATCTTCTCTTTCTCAAGCTGTATTTCCAGTAATTCCTTCTGCTGTTTTATCATTTCAGTTTTATTCTTTTTACTTTTATATATAAAATGAAGCACGATACCGGGCAATCCCACAAAAAGTGATACTATTGCAATGCTTCCGGTTATTACTCCTGTTAAATCCATTCTGTTGCCTCCAAATAACTGTTTCCATTCATTTCAGTATATAGTGCTCTTGCGGGCGGCGGAGGGCAATACGGGTATACCGCCGTTTCCCGCCCGCTCCTCCCCGGTGAATTCCAGGGTCAAGGGCGTATGGGCCGCCAAGACCGATTTATTCAGTTCCTAGGTCCCGGCAGGGGCCTAGCCAAGCATGGCCCAGGAAATGACCGCTCCGTTCATGCCGTAAGGCCCGGTCTTGCTCTAGTCATGAAGTTTCCCTTAACGGTAATGGAACATGCCTTAGGGCCAGTATGGTACAGAACAAGGATAGCGGCAAGGGGCAGCCTCTGCACAACCCCTTGATCATTCTGTCCTTTCCCTTTATAAAAAGAAGCATCATACACCTTGTATGAAGGAGGAAAACAAGATGAAAAAATCAGTGAAAAAGCTGGCGGTGTTTTTTCTGGCTTTAGGCGCGGTCTTTTCGGCCTTTGCAGGAGGCAGCAAAGATACCGGCAAAACTCAGGCGCCCGCAGGCCAGGCTGCCGGGGCTGCCCTGAAAGTGGGCTTTGTGTACATCGGTACGATTAACGACGAAGGCTATACCCAGGCCCATGACAAAGGGCGCCTGGCCATAGAAGCCTTAGGGGTCAAGACCGCCTATATCGAGAATGTCGCGGAAAATGCGGACTGCGAGAAGGCCATCCGGGACCTCATCGATCAGGGCTGTACCGCGATCTACACCAACAGCTTCGGCTTCATGGACTGGACCATAAAAGTCGCTGCCGACTATCCCCAGGTCTATTTCGGCCACTGCTCAGGGTATAAGCGCGCCCCCAATGTGTCCACCTATTTCGGCAAAATATACCAGGCCCGCTACCTTTCGGGTATTGCCGCCGGCCTCAAAACCGCGGCCAACCACATAGGCTATGTGGCTGCCATGCCCATCCCGGAGGTGATTCGGGGGATCAACGCCTTTACCCTGGGGGTCCAGTCGGTCAACCCCTCTGCCACGGTAGAGGTCATCTGGACCAATACCTGGTATGATCCGAGCGTGGAAAAGCAAGCCGCCCTGGAACTCTTGAACAAGGGCTGCGATGTCATAGCCCAGCACCAGGACACCACCGCGCCCCAGATCGCCGCTCAAGAACGGGGGGCCTTTGCGGTGGGCTATAACGTAGCCACTGCCAATGCCGCGCCCCGGGCCTATCTCACCGCGCCCCTGTTCCACTGGGAGGTCTTTTATGTGGACGATGTGAAACGCATACAGGCCGGAACCTGGACCTCCCGTGCCTACTGGGAGGGCTTCAGCAACGGAACCGTGAGCCTGGATACCCTCACCGCTAACAACGCCCCGGGAGCAGCGGACGCCATAAACCAAGCCCGGGAACGGATCGTCGCGGGGACCTTTGAGCCCTTTACCGGCCCCCTAACGGATCAGAGCGGTACCATCAAGGTTCCTGCAGGGGTGAAGATGAGCGACGACGAAATCTGGAACATGAACTGGTTTATCCAGGGAGTCATCGGTACCATTCCCCAGTAAGCCCCCCTTTTTAAGGGAGCGGCCTTTCGGTCTAGGAACCGGGCAGGGCCTGCAAAGGCCGCTGCCCGGTTCCTTGTACTCCGAGCCGCGGCGGTATAAAGGAACAGCATGCCCCAGGCCTATGTAGTAATGAAACACATTTCCAAACGCTTCGGGACCGTCCAGGCCAATGACGACGTGGAGATGAGCGTAGATCAGGGGGAAATACTGGCCATCTTAGGGGAGAACGGTTCCGGGAAGAGTACCCTGGTGAACATGCTCTCGGGAATCTATATCCCTGATGCCGGTTCTATCCTTATTAACGGGGAAAGGCGCTTTTTCCGATCCCCCCAAGATGCGATTGCCGCGGGCATCGGTATGGTCCACCAGCATTTTAAGCTCATACCGGTGATGAACGCCTGGGAGAATATCAGCCTGGGAGAGAAAGGCCGCCGGGGACAACCGCGGCTGAGGACGCTCTTCCTGCAAAAGAAAGGGATCATTGAAAAGATACGCGGCCTGGAAGAGCGCTTTGGCTTGCATACCCAGCATACGAAAAAAATCTACGATATGTCGGTAAGCGAAAAACAGACCGTGGAAATTCTCAAGGTCCTGTACCGGGGGGCCTCGGTGTTGATCCTGGACGAACCCACTGCGGTGCTCACCCCCCAGGAAACGACCCGGCTCTTTGCCATGCTGCGGGCCATGAAGGACGACGGCTGTGCGATCATCATCATCACCCATAAGCTCCAAGAGGTCATGGAGATAAGCGACCGGGTAACCGTGCTGCGCAAAGGTAAGAGCCTGGGTACGGTATATACCAAAGGGAGCAGCCCCCGGGAATTAACCGAACTCATGGTGGGCGCTCGTATTTCCCTGGAGATACGCCGGGAAAAGCCGGCGGCCCGGGAACGCCCCCTTTTGGAGGTCCGTTCCTTGAGCCTCAAGGATCCCGAAGGGGTGCAGATCCTGGACGCCATGGACTTTGATGTTTTTCCCGGGGAAATCCTCGGGGTTGCGGGCATCGCAGGGAGCGGGCAGAAGGAATTATGCGAGATTATCACGGGACTGCGGCGCCCTGATGGGGGGTCCGTCCGCTTTCTTGGGGAAAACCTACTGGGTCTTTCTCCCCGGGGCATAAAGCAAAAGGGGATACGCTTGAGTTTTATCCCCGAAGACCGCCTGGGCATGGGCCTTGCCGCGGGGATGAGCATTACCGATAACATCCTCCTGGGCTCGTACGACCACACCCCGGGCCCCCTTATCGACCGCCTCAAAGGCCGGGCAGAGGCTGAAACCATCGTAGAACGCTATGCCATTTCCACCCCCTCGGTGCAGCATATCGTGAAGAACCTATCCGGCGGGAATATCCAGAAAGTCCTTTTGGGCCGGGAACTGGAACGACAGCCGCGGCTGCTCATTACCGCGTACCCCGTGCGGGGCCTTGATATAGGGGCTTCCTACAGTATTTACGGGATGCTCAATGTCCAGAAAAAGCGGGGGGTGGGGATCCTTTTTATAGGGGAAGACCTGGATGTCTTGCAGGAACTCTCGGATCGTATCATGGTTATGCACCGGGGACGGGTGATGGATATGGTGTACCCTCCCGGAGCTGCAGGGGCTGAGGGGAAGAGCCCTGTTTCTAAGGAAGACCTGGGCCTTTTAATGCTTGGGCATACCGTGGAGGGCTACGATGCTGCGCATTCTCAGCAAGAGTGAGACCTCGAGCCTCAAAGAAGGGCTCTTCCGGGCTGCGGCGGCCCTGGCCGCCCTCGCCGCATCCGCGCTTATCATGGCCGTTCTGGGCTATAATCCCCTGGACATATACGGCAAAATCCTGGCCGGTTCCCTGGGTTCTGCCTATCGTTTCAAGGAAACCGTGCATAAGGCTATTCCCTTAGCCACCCTTTCCCTGGGTATCGCCATTGCCTTCCGTATGAAGTTCTGGAATATCGGGGCAGAAGGACAGTTCTACCTGGGCGCCTATGGGGCGGCCTTGCTGGCCTTTGCGTTTCCTGCTATGCCCGCTGCCCTGCTCCTTCCCCTGATGTTCCTGTGCGCCCTGGTGCTTGGCGGCCTTTGGGCCTTAATTCCCGGGATCTTGAAGGCCCGGTTTTCCACCAATGAAACCCTGGTTACCTTGATGCTCAATTACGTGGCAGCCAAATGGATATCCTATTTGCAATACGGTCCGTGGAAAGATCCCAAGGCCAGCGGTTTTCCTAAGATAGCCCCCTTCAGTGAGCAGGCCATACTCCCGTCGGTCCTGGGCATCCATGCAGGGTGGCTCATCACTTTGGGCCTTGCGGTCTTGGTCTATGGCCTTATGAAGCGGACCAAGCTGGGTTTTGAGATTGCGGTCCTGGGTGAAAGCGAGGCCACCGCCCGCTATGCGGGAATGCCCGTGCTGCGGACCATGATCATAGCCATTATGCTCAGCGGGGGGCTGTGCGGCATTGCCGGGATGATGCAGGCCTCTGCGGTGGAGCGCTCCCTTTCAGAGCAGCTTTCCGGTGGCTTGGGCTTTACCGCGGTGATCACCTCTTGGCTTGCCCGGCTCAGCCCTCCAGGGATTGTGGTGGTTTCCTTTTTGTTTTCCCTGCTCATCCAGGGGGGGAATTTTCTCCAGAGTTCCCTCCAGATCCCCGCGTCTATTTCCCTGGTCTTACAGGGGATCATTATTTTCTTTGTGCTGGGAAGCGAATTCTTTATCAGGTACCGGTTTGTCTGGATACGAACGGACCCGTCATAGGGTGACGGCGGCAGGTACCAGGGAGGAGTGGTGATGAGTGCGTTCATAGAAGGGCTGGCCCTGTTTCTGCAAACCGCGGTACAGATGGGTACCCATATCCTGTTTGCGGTGCTGGGAGGCATCCTCTGCGAGAAGGTCGGCAACTTGAACCTGGGCATTGAGGGGATGATGCTCATGGGAGCTTCCCTGGGGTATGCTGCGGCCCTGGGCACCGGCAATCCTGGGGCCGCCTTGCTTGCATCAGGGCTTGCCGGTGCCGGGGGGGCCTGCATCTATGCCTTGATTACCGTTAGCCTGCGGGGTAACCAGGTGGTTACCGGGCTTATACTGACCATCTTCGGCACCGGGGTCTCCGGGTTTCTCGGTAAGAGCCTTTCGGGGAAACCCCTCCCCGAGACGGTGTCGAGGGCCTTTGCCCCTCTGTCCGTCCCTGCCCTGCACCGCCTGCCCCTCATAGGGAGGATCTTCTTTGAGCAAAGCCCCTATGTGCTGGCAGGCATGGTTCTGGCGCTGCTGCTCTACGGCTATTTTCAGTATACCCGGCCGGGGCTGAACGCCCGGGCAGTGGGAGAGAATCCCGCAGTAGCCGATGCTTCGGGTATTCCGGTAAACCGGTACAAGTACCTGCATATAGTGGCAGGGGGCTTTCTCTGCGGTTTGGGAGGGGCCTATTTATCCCTGGTCTTTGTACCGCGCTGGCAGGAGAATATCACCGCTGGGGCCGGCTGGATTGCGGTGGCCCTGGTTATCTTCAGCACCTGGAACCCCTTGAAAGCTATTTTTGCGGCCTATCTCTTTGGCGCGCTTAAAGGGGTGGGCTTCAAATTCCAGAACAGCAATCTCTTCCTCTTGGGGAAGAAACTGGTCTTTTACCCTCAATTACTGGATATGCTGCCCTATCTGGCCACCATCGTGATGCTTTTGGTGATTACCCGAAGAAAGAAGAAAGAGTACCAGAGCCCCGCAGGGCTGGGACAGCCCTATTTCCGGGAAGAACGGTAACCCGCCAGCGGGTTGGTCTAAAGCCCCACGGCCTCCACAACGGCTCTGGTCTTGCTGCGCCCCATTCTAACGGCAGTCTTCCACCCACGGTTTGGCGGCCAAACCGTCACATACAGCCGGAAGGTTATACGGAATTTTTTGTGCCACAATTCTCCAAAAGGTTATAAAAAAGTATACATTTTCATATTGATATTGACAAAAAAGGATTTTGCTGGTAGATTAAAAAACATGGATTTATGGGAATAGATACAGAAAAAAGTTTTTCAGAGAGGCTTTGGGAGACTTTGCCATACCGGAAAAGCTATTTTATAGTCTAAAATCTGGAAAATTTGTATATGTACCAAAAGATTGTGACGCAGAAGGGCAAACACTACAATCCCGTAATGCATTGATTGGCAATTTCACCGAAACATGGGCAAAGAAAGTGTTAGAACCCATAGCCAAAAAAATCGCCTTTTTGCTGTAAATACCGTAGAATGTCCTGAAGTTGGTCTTACAAAAAGATCGGAAGTAGATTTGGCATTTTGTATTACAGATTCAAAAATTCAATCGGCAAAAGATATAAAGCTTATTTTTGAAATAAAAATGAGCATAGTATCAAACTATAGATTTACGGCCCCAGATTTAGTAGAATTTATTGGAGATTATAAAACTCATAAAGGAAATCCATCGTTACTTCGTTCCGATTCAATGTCAAAAGCAATCGGTAAATCAATAAATATTCGTGTATCTGGAATTGAATCAACAAAAATACCTATTGTTGTATTAGGAAATAGTCCTGTATCGGATAATTACAGTCATAAAGTTGATTTTTTAAAAGCAGCCGGTGTTGTTCAAGGTTTTTGGTCATTAAACCCAAAACCAACAGAAAGTGATTTTATTAGAAAATCAGAAAAATTAGGTTTTCAAACAATAGAAAGAATTGATGAAATTGAAAATCTGATTAATAATTTACTTAGTACAAAATTAAACTATTTTTCATCAATGGTTTCTCAGAAAAAATTAGGTGAATACATTCGCATTGTAAATAAGGAATCAACTTACGAGGTAAAAAAAGGCGTTAGAATGGGGGAGAAGGTAGCATGAAAAAATATGATGTCCATATTTATTACAGCAGTTTCTGCTCTTATACTATTGAAGCAAAAGATGAAAGCGATGCTATTGAAAAAGGCAGGCGTATAAATGTAAATACAAATGAAATATTAAGCAATTTAGAAAATTGGAAAGATGCAGATACAGCAGAAGAAATATAGAAATGGAACAAGTAATATCAGAAATACCCCTAAATTATGTAACAGTCAAAGTAACCAAAAGTCGTATAGACAAAGGGCTTTTGGCTATTCCTGTATCATTAATCGATATATTTCCACAACAGAAAGGTTGTATTTTTATAGAAGGCCATGAAGGAGTTTATGAAAAGAAGACATATACACCGTATACAAGTACTAGTCGAGAATGTAGAATCGGTGGGTTAAATGATTTTTATAAAAGATACGAAATTAGAAATAAGGATGAAATAGTCATACAAAAAATAGACGATATGAGATATAGAATAGTACCGGAAAAAGAATTCAAAGAAAATATACTTGATGTTCTTTCAAAATTTGAGAACAGTATTGATGAAATAGAGGCAAACAAATATTTAAAAGAAGCAAGTTTATTATCGAATTTAGATAAAAACACGGTTTTATGTAATGAATTTATTGGACTATCAAAAAAGGAAATTCTTCCAAGAAAGAGTGAACATAAAATACTTTCAACAAGTAAAGAATCAGTCCCACTATCAATGAGAAAAATATTGCTTTCTATTTATAAGGGTGAATGTCAAATATCCGGTTTTACATTTTTAATGAAGAATGGTAATCCTTATTTTGAGCTACATCATATTAATCCCTTGGGTGGGAATCATCCTAAAAATTTGCTTGTAGTATGCCCTAATGTTCATGCACAGTTCACCTATGCTAATATTGAACAGTCATTTGATAGCGATGGATGGTTAAGAGCAGTAAGATTTAATGCTGAAAACTTTACAGTTTTTCAGATTATTGATACATTACAATTAGAATTTAAAAAAGAAATACATTTTACATAATGTATCAAAAGAGTATTTTGAATTATTGCGAGAAGCATTTTCTGAGACATACCGTGTATTAGTTAACGGTGGACGTGCCTGTGTGAATATTGCAAATTTAGGTAGAAAACCCTATATTCCCCTTTCCGACTACATTTCCAACATGATGATTGATATTGGTTTTAATATGCGCGGAGAAATTATTTGGAATAAAGCCGCGAGTGCAAGTCCCTCAACAGCATGGGGAAGTTGGCAAAGTGCTGCCAATCCCATATTACGGGATGTACATGAGTATATCCTCATTTTTTCTAAAGGATTATATAAACGCGAAAGAACAAAAGAAGAGCAAGAAACTAAAAAAAATACAATCACCAAAGAACAATTTATGGAATGGACAAAATCAGTTTGGATGATGAATGCTGAAAGTGCCAGGAGGATAGGTCATCCCGCACCATTTCCAGAAGAATTACCTTATAGGCTAATTCAGCTTTATTCCTTTTCAGGAGACATTATTTTAGACCCTTTTATGGGTAGCGGAACCACGGCTGTCTCTGCAATAAAATCACAAAGGAATTATATTGGTTATGATATAAGTGAGGACTATATTACTCTTGCAAATAAACGTATCAAGATTGTAAACCAATCTATAAAAACACTATTTTGAACATATTGATTATGCACCATGTGCCGTTCATGGCACATGGTGGTTAGATAGTAGGGTCTTAAAAAACTTCGCATAATAGGATTATGCGTTCCGCGCCTTCGGCGCTCCAGGGTTCCGTGTGACTAGGTCATTCCGCTACGCTCCATTCCCACGCCGTACTCAACCCACAGTTTGTCGGCCTTGGAAATGCTACGCATTTGCTTATTCGGGCCGCCAAAACGTCGTAAACAGCCGGAACGTTATACGCAATTTGTTTTAAATTTGTTGACAAAACGGTTGACAAACCAAATGTAAAAATATATAACGCATATATTATTATAGAATAAATCTATTCTATAAAAAAAGGATAAAAGGAAGGGGGATAAAATGAAAAACCTTACAAAACTTTTTGGCCTTATTGCCTTTATTGCAATAATGATTTTTACAATTGTTGCCTGCGACAATGATACAACACCGCCGCCAAGTGGCGGTATTCCCAGCAAATGGCATGGGGGTTATGGATTCGGTCCTAACCCAGAGGGTAGTTATACCATTGGCGCAACTACGGCGACTTATAAAAGCGGGGATTTAGTTGTAACGTATAATATCAGTTATGAGAGTGGCGGTACAATATCAAAAGATGGAAATATTACTGGTGAGTGGATATATCTTCTCTTTGAAGGGCAAAGGAATGCTATTCTAATGGAGAACATTGAGATGGATAACGGCTTACATATTGCGATAGCTACTTGCGCAGACGGCGTTAATAATTTTCTTCAACAATGTTCGGAGTGGAGGGGATACAGTTTTTCACCAACACCAAACACAGCAGGTTTTCAAGAGACAGGCGGTATTCTAGGAGAAAGACAATGGGGTTTTTAGAAGATTAAGGATGAATTAGTGTAATAAAAGCAAAACAAACTGCACATAACAGGGCTGTATGTGCCTCGAACTTGTAATTATTTTTGTGTAAACAGCAGATCATAGGGGGACTCTGTCCTCCCCATAAATGATTGCGAATTGATTGAGGGCTGTCCCCCAATCCCGTACCGGCATTGTCCATTTTTTGGAAATGTTTTTCAAGCCCATGAAAAT
>JAITEL010000002.1 GCA_031282065.1 Treponema sp. | reverse complement strand
AGCAAGCCGGGATGCGGTATGCGGGGCTTTCCCCCTTCCCCATAAACCCTGATAAAAACCCCTGGTGATCCCTTTGCCGGGGAAAAGGGGATATTCTCACGGGAAAACGAATCATTCTCGCTTGAGAATGGAGCATTTTCACTTGAGGATGGAACAGAGCGGGAAGAGTTTTTCAAGGGGCTGAGGTTCTCGCTCCGGTGGTTTCAGCATAAAAGCAGGAAGGATTTCATGCTTTGTGTTACCGGTGATGACGATGATGGGTAAATGTTAAATAGCTGATGAGGCAATGCGCGTACTTGACGTAGTGATTTCAAAGTAGTATACTAAATATAGTTAATTGCTCAGGGTAAAGGGAATGGTACTTTTATCGTGAGTGTTTTGAAACCGGGCAATAGCGCAGTTGGTCTAGCGTACAAGTCTGGGGGACTTGGGGTCCCCGGTTCAAATCCGGGTTGCCCGATATTAAGGATGAGAGTTCCTTCTTTATGGTATTTAAAGAAGGAGTTTTTTTTGTTCGCTAACTATTCCCTCCTTATCATATTCAAAGTCTTCCCACCGTGCTCTGTCCGCTATCGCTATCCCGTTGCAGCCCTGAATATACCCGTGCGCTCCCTTGACCTTCGCACTCTCCTTGTCCGTTATGTTCCATGATAGGCCGCGTTAAGCGCTGTTGTTTTCACCAGTTTCCAAAAACGCTCTATCAGGTTCAGATTCGTGGAATACGGCGGGAGGAATATCTGCCCTATACCGTTTCGCGTGGACAGCATATCCCCTATGACGAACACTTGAGAAGGCCGAGGAAGGGCCGCATGGTACCCTTACGCTTCAGGGGCCTGCAGGGGCGGCCGCACAATCCATCTTAGTGCAGCCCCCGGCGGAATTCCCGGGCCATATCCCGCTTCACATCCCGGTCCCGGATGTCCGCCCGCTTATCATAGGACTTCTTCCCTTTACAAAGCCCCAATTCCACCTTAACCCGGCCTTGCTTAAAATAAAACGACAGGGGTATGAGGGTGTATCCCTTCTCGGTAACCTTTCGGCTTATCCGTTTAATCTCTGCTTTATGAAGGAGCAAACGCTTCTTCCGGTCCGGATCATGGTTAAAGAGAGAGGAGAAGGGATTCTCCGCAATTTTTAGGGAGCGCAGCCATACCTCCCCTGCCAGCACCTCTGCCCAGGCATCGGGAAAGGATATCTTCCCGTCCCGAAAGGATTTTATCTCGGTCCCTAACAGCTCTATGCCGCACTCGTAGGTATCATCCACCGCATAGTCGTGCCGGGCCCTGCGGTTTATGGCTATGATCTTTCGATCCTCACTCATGGGAAGCCTCCTTGGCAAGGCCGGGCTTTGGGGCAAGCACAGGCCGGAAGGAAACAAAGGCAGAACAAAAGGCAGGCGGCAAAGAGGCCCTGGTCCCGGGCTCTACAGAACCCGGCGGGTTTATCCATGCCCCTCCTCGCAGCACCCGCTCAGGGGAGGCAATCTCCTCCTGGGCTTCCGCTTCTTCTGCAAGGAAGGGGTAGGGCGCATAGGGATCCCCGCACCATTCCCAGTGGCCCCCCAGCATGTCCCTCAGCCCTGCCTCCGGCTCTGCCCAGGCCGCATATTCCCACTCCCGCTCGGTGGGCAGGCGCACCTCGTAATCCGCCAGGCTCTCCGGCAGCAAGGCTGTGAGCCACCGGCAATAGGCTGCCGCCGCATACCAGGAAACCCCGGTTACCGAGAAGAAGTCCGAGCGCTCTGAGGCAGGCCGCTCCAAGGACACCAAGTAGTCCTCGGTAACCAGTCCCTGTTCCAGCAGGATCGGGGTATGCTCAAGCCCCCACTCAGGGCGAGCCTCCAGAAAAGCCTCCCAGGAGGCCACCGGCACTTCGCTCTCCGCCATACGGAAGGCCTCGACCGGCACTTCCCCGGGGAAAAGCCCTCCTCCCGGCACCAAGGTTCCTGCGGGGATCTCCCGAAACAGGAGCGAGCCCAGGCTCAAAGGCGCTCCGGAGCGCGGCCCCTGCAAGCGGCTCCCCGGGATGAGGCCTGCCCTATCCTGGGCCTGCTTGGTATACCAGGGCTGCTTTCTCAGGATAGCCGCCATTTCCGCAGGCAGTATCCCCTCAAGCCAGAGCCCGCTTCCCGGGGTTTGGGAAAGATACGCGGCGACAGCCTCGGTAGTATAGATCAGGCTCAAGGGAGAAGGAGACAGGCCCCCATTATCCAGGGTGTACTTTGCCCGGATTAAGTCCCTCAGCCCTGCCCTTGTGGAGGCAAAGCGGGCGGCGCTCTTCAGCAGGCCGTCCATGCGCCGGTAGCTGAGGCGGTCCCCGGCCCCAGGGCCTGAACGGTAAGCCCCTTCAGAGAGGCTTTGGGGGATCTGGTAGCTGCTGCTCGGCTCCCCGGTGAAGGACCAGGCTGCATAGTCCGCGGCCCCTGCCAGCAAGGCGGCGCCGGGGCTCGTCTCCTTGAGGCGTGGGCTGAGCGCTTCTTTACGGGGGAAAAACAGGGAAGCCGCCAGGCGCCCCTCAACTGCCATATCCTGCCGATATGCCTCAAAACCCGGAAGGGTCATTTCTAGAGGGTGGCTTCCTTTCGAGACAAAGATCTCGCAGGGGGTGCTTCCCCTGTAGACCCCGTCCACCCGCACCGCTGCGCCCAAGGGCTCAGAGCGCAGAACCAGGACGGACCCGGGATTTGAAAGCCCCGGATACAGGAACACCAAGAAAAGGACGCTCAACAGGATAAGGGAATACAGGAAGAGCAGGTAGAGGCCGGGCCGTATACCCAGGAGCACCGGTAACCGGATGCGGTCCTCATCTCGGGGGGCATCTTTTTTCACGGTTTTTTCCGTCTTTGCCATGTTTGCTGTTCTGTGCATAGCGAATTATAGGGGGGCTCTTATACCCTTGTCAACGATGGTACTTCGTGATAAGGTTTTGCATAATAGAGAAACACAGCATGGTAAAATCGGGTAAAGAAAGATAAAAAATGGGTGTGGTGAAAAAAAACAGTTTCTTAGATCGTCTTGAAGGGTGTACCGAAAGGTACCTCTCTTACCGAAAACGATCCCGGCGGATCAAAAGAGAAAAACAAAGAGCCAAGAATCCGATTCTTGATTGGCTTGAAGCCTTTATATGGGCCGTGGGGGTGGTGCTCCTCATTAACCAGTACCTTTTTCAAGCCTACGAGATCCCCTCGGGTTCCATGATAGATACCCTGCTCATTGGGGACCGGATCTTCGTCAATAAGATCGTCTTCGGTCCTGAGCTGCTTCCCGGCATGGCCAAGCTGCCCAGCCCCATTAAGCCCAAACGCAATGATATCATCATTTTTGAGAACCCCTCTTACCTTTCACGGGGACCTGCTTTTGACATAGCCCAGCGCATCATCTATATGCTGACTATTTCCCTGGTGGATATAGACCGGGACGAATCCGGGGAACCCAAGGCCCACTTCCTGATAAAACGAGGGGTCGGCTGGGGGGGCGATCAGTTTGTGCTGCACCGGGGGGACTTTCGGATCCGTTTTGCCGGTGA
Organism: Treponema sp.; assembly: GCA_031282065.1. Taxonomy (GTDB): domain Bacteria; phylum Spirochaetota; class Spirochaetia; order Treponematales; family Breznakiellaceae; genus JAIRLU01. Next base: position 3,226 of record JAITEL010000002.1, on the reverse strand, counting down.
GACCCGGTGGACTGAGGAAGGGGAATTCAACAGGCGGCGGCAGTTCAATCATCGTATCACCCGTCTCGTAGCGCCCGCCTCCTATCCTGCCTTGGAAGCCGGGGGAAAGGTGATGGCCTATAGGGAACTACGCCTCAATCCTCCTGAGAGCCTCCTTGAGGCAGCGGCCTTTGCCTATGAGATAGGGTATCTTGATGATAGGGCGCGGGATAAGGCGGGCCTTGAGGTGATCCGCGGGGCCTATCCTCAGGATACCCGGTATAGGGTGCGTCTTTCCCGGCATACCCAAGGGTGGTATGTCCCTGAAGGAAGGATCCTTCCCTTAGGGGATAACCGGGATAATTCCCGGGACGGCCGTTCTTTCGGCCCCATCCGGGAAACCAAAGTCCTGGGTAAGGGTTCTATCATTTATTGGCCTATAGGACGTATGGGCCTGATTCGTTAGGGTCTGTGGGGGAATGTGTATGTTGTTTGGTAAGAGCCGCTATGCTTCGTATACCGATCAGAAAAAGAAACGCCACTATTTCCGGTGGTTCGCCTTAGGTCTTTTCATTTTTTATGTGGCTTATATCGCCTTGACCGGCTTGTTCTTTTCGACCAAGGTCCTGGAAAACAACGCCATGTATCCTGAACTGAGGGCAGGAGACCGGTTCGTCGTCTCTTCCTATGCAGTGCGTTCCTTGCTTCCCGATGCATGGGTGAATCATTCCCTGCCGTTCAAGCGGGGCAGTGTGGTTCTGGTAGATACCACCCTTGATGTTTCCTACAGCCTCTTTGAGAAGGTACTGGAGGGGCTGATACGCTTCTTTACGGCCCAGCGCATAGGCTTTCTCCGGAAAGAACCCCCTTACATTAAGCGGGTCATAGGGCTTCCGGGAGACGAGATCACCATGACCAACTATGTCCTGCGGATCCGACCCAGGGGGGAGACCTACACCTTTACGGAGTTTGAGTTATCCGACAAGACCTATGATGTTACCATCCCCCAGGTTCCTGCGCTGTGGGATGGGGCTATTCCCTTTTCAGGAAACCGGGAAACCCAGGTCTTGGGAGAGGGCGAATGTTTCGTCCTCTCGGATGACCGGAGTAACACCAATGATTCCCGTACCTGGGGGGCGGTACCGGTGGACCGCGTCATCGGAAAGGCCCTGTTCCGGTACTGGCCCCTTACCCGGTTTGGCAGCCCCTAAGACAGGAAACACCGCTTCTCTCTATATCCACGTTCCTTTCTGTGCAGGGGTCTGTGATTACTGCGACTTCTATTCGATTCCGGTCCTCCCCCGGGACAGCCGCTTGCATACCTATCCTGAGGCCCTCCTCAGAGAGGCGGAAGTCCGTATAGAGGAGTTTCGCCTGAGCCATATTCCCACGGTGTATATAGGCGGCGGAACCCCTTCCCTGCTGGGAGCCGGGGGCATGGGGCGCTTGCTCTCAGGGCTTTGGAAACTCTGGAAGCAGGAGGGCATACAGGGCCCCGGGGAGATCACCCTGGAGGCAAATCCCGAATCCGCAGACGAGGCCTTTCTCAAGACCTGCCGGGACCAGGGCATTACCCGCCTCAGCCTGGGGGTACAGACCTTTCATGAGCCTTCCCGCCGGGCGGTGCACCGGGTGGGAGCGGGGGCTTTGCTCCAGGAACGGCTGGGCCTGGTCCGGGATATATTCGGGAGGGGCTTTTCAGGGGACCTCATCACCGGCCTTCCCGGGCAGGATGAGGAGATCCTCCGTAGGGATATAGACCGGCTGCTTTCCTACGAGCCGGGTCATGTTTCCCTCTATGCCTTGACCGTGGAGGAGGGAACTCCCCTGGCCGCGGGGGGCAGGGAAAGGGGGCTGCCTGAGCCTGACAGGGCGGATGCCCTGTGGATTGCCGGGCGGGACCGCTTGGAGCAGCAGGGCTATGGACAATACGAGGTTTCCAATTTCTCCCTTCCCGGCAGGGAGGCCCGGCATAATATACGGTATTGGCGTATGGAAAACTGGATAGGCCTTGGCCCGGGAGCCTCCGGTACCTTGATTGATGATGCCCGTGCAAGGGGCCGGCGTTTTACGGTGAACCCTGATGTGGATGCCTACAGCGCCTGGGCCCGGGGGAAGGCCGGGGAGCTCCTGTTTTGGGAAGACCTGGACAGGCTTACCCTTATGAAAGAGACCTTGCTTATGGGTTTCCGGTATTGCCGGGGGCCGGATGCCGCGTTATTTCGGCAGCGCTTTGGCATGGATATGGAAAGCGGTATTCCCCAAACCATCGCCCGCTGGCGTGAGCGGGGACTTCTGGAAACCGGGCCCCTGGCCCTCACCAAGGCGGGCCTGCTTTTCCTCGACGGGTTTCTCGCGGAGGCCTTTCGGGAGCTGGAAGCAAGAGGGGCTCTGGCCTAAGGGCAAAAGGGGGCCTTTCCGCGGCCTCCTCAAGGTATGTATTTATTTTTGAAAAAAGGGAGAAATCCCTTGACTCACGGGAAAATCATGTGTATTATAGAAGGCATGTATACGAGCCATCTTGTCCTTAATTGGGGGGGGGGGAAATGGCGCTGAAATTCAACATTCTGAAAATAAAGAAGATTCGAAGGATCGGACAAAATTTCGCAGCTTTCTTTGTATTTTAAAACTGTGCTTTTCTATAAAAAATCTCGTAACTGTGCCCAGTTCTTGCATCGCGTTGTGAGTTGTGTCAGTGGCCTCAGAATATTGTAAGGCGAGTCTTGAGGCAAAACGTTTGCTATATTCAGAAGCACGTTTCACGACTGCCATATATACTGCAGCCTAGACAACACATACTGTATACTTCCTTTCTATCTTCAAGTTACCTCCTTACTTCCTAGACCCTCAACGCAAGAGAAGCGGAGCACAACAATTTATTTCCCCAACGGAGAGATAATATGTTCTGATGCTGACGGTGATGATGGTTGTGGTATAACATTTTTAGTGTCTCCCATATCCACTTTAAGACCAATCACGCCCAATTTGATGCATCCCCATTTTGCACCTAAACGCATACATGTATGCTTTGTAGGACGTGAATATATGCGCTTGGAAACTGTTCTATATGGCAAATTGGAAGCTGAGTCCAGAAACAAAAGTGTTGGTTCCATAAGCGTGCTCATCACGAGGGCTGAAAATAAGTGTCTCTTGAGATAAACACAAGGAATAGTAAGAGCAGAGGACAAGGAAAAAGAGAAAAGTACAGATAAAAGTAACGCGGAATCAAAAAGAAAAGAGAGAAGAA
>JAITEL010000162.1 GCA_031282065.1 Treponema sp. | reverse complement strand
TGTCTATTTTTACATGCCCTCGCTGCTTCGGTAACAGGGGAGTTACCTGTTTGAATTGTTTTTGGCTGAGTTCCATGTCTCCAGTATATCATATTTCATTAGTGTGAACACGCCCTAGTCAAGTACCGCGTCAGCCCCATGTTCATGCTGGTTGCCATACCATAAAAGCTCCCTCTGAGGTGCTCCCGCTTCCGGCGCCTCTTGTTCTAGGTGCGGACAGGTTCTTCGTTTTTAGGCGGTATGGACGCTGGGCTTGGCCTGCAATGCACCTGAGCTAAGGCCGCTGCCCAGGACTGTAACGCAATACCAAAGGCCACCGAAGCGTTGAGAGAACCCTTGGTACCGTAGGTGGGGATGGACACCCTGCCCAGGGAGGCATCGGCCGCAGCCAGTGCCTGAGGGCTTACCCCGAGTTCTTCGCAGCCCACGATAAGGGTGCCCTGAAGGGGAAAGGTAAAATCCCCCAGTCCGGTTCCGCCGGTTTCCAGGGCAAAGCAAGGGCCTTCAACGAGAGGGGTCCTAAGCCCGCTCTCTGGAGGAAGCCGTTCCCAGGCCATGAGCGAGACGCAGCCCATAGCGGTCCGTGCCGAGCGGGGATGATGGGGATCGGCGCACCAGGGGGAAAGGAAGATGGTTTCCACCCCGAAAGATTCGGCAGTACGGAACATGGCCCCCACGTTAAAGGGGGACCGGATATCTTCCAGGTAGACCTGCATCCCCGGGAAACAATGCCGTTTCTGCGGGTCAAGCCTGCCGGTGTAGTCGATAAAGTCCCAATCCGCAGGAGACCGGCCGGTTTCTCTCAGAAGGAGGTGGCGAATCCTGTTGAGGACACGGCTCAGGTCTTGCCGCTGGAGGGGGAGCGCGGTTTGCAGGGTTTGGCAGGCATCATTGAGGGCCCGGGTCATCCCCGGATCAAAGCCGGGATCAGAGGCGAGGAGTTCCAGGATATGCAGCAAATACCCGTACATTTCCGCGGAAAGGTCTATGCCCAGGCTCACGCGGTATTCGGCCTCACCAAAGATTTTGGTTATTTTACGCAATTTGAGGGAACGAGGACAGTGTTCCAGTTTATCCAGCGGTATCATACTAATCGTTTTGGGGGCATTGACCGGTACTTTTGTATAATGATAGCCGGTAATAAAAAAAGGCGGAATCTCCCTGTTCCACCCTCTGTATAAGCGGTAGCAGTACTAAACCAATATTTATAAACCTAACATATCTATCATGTGGTCTGCCGTCGTCTGTACCACAGCATCATTGATATATGAGGGATCTGCTATCTTTTGTTTAAGCTCCGCGATACGATCCAAACGGACCTCCGGGGCGGAAACCACCAGTTCCTGTGCCCGATACAGTGCACTCTTTTCCAGCGCCTCTTGAGAAAGGCTAATAGAATCAGTGTGTACCGTTTGGTTTATCTGATTATTCCCTCCATACTTATTACCGGACGCAACGGGGTTTATAGAACCTATCCTATCAATCATCATACGCTTACCCTGCCTGTTTACAATATCGACGTGCACTCGTTAAGAGTTTATACGTTACTGAGCCTTATTTCCAGATACAAAGACCGAAAACTCGCCTCGTAGTTCATGCTTTTCCATTAAGAGAGACATTACCTCTTCAACGGAACCTCGGAGGTATTCTTCGTGTAGTTTCGTCATCTCTCTTCCTACACATACGTACCGATCCCTCTCAAATTCGGTTAAATCTTCTAAAAGCTTAAGTATCCTGAAGGGGGATTCATAGAGGACAAAAGCCTCCTCCAGGGCCAGCAGCGCTTTGAGCCGGGAGCGGCGGCGTCCTGCCTTGGGGGAGAGGAAGCCCTCAAAGCAGATGCTTTTATCCCTCCCCCCGGAAACGCTCACCAACGCGCTGAAGGCCGAGGGGCCCGGAAGGGGGATCACCTCATGCCCGGCCTGTACCACCTGTTGGACCAGGGCTGCCCCGGGATCGCTGAGGGCCGGCGTTCCTGCATCGCTGGCATAGCCCAGGGTCTTTCCTGCATCCAGCGCGCCGATGACCTTGTGCGCGGCCGCCCCTTCATTGCGGGCCCTGCAGGAAAGCAGGGGGAGGTGTATCCCGAAATGGCTCAAGATTTTGAGGGTCCGGCGGGTATCCTCACAGGCCAGCATATCCAGGGTCTTGAGGGTCTCCACCGCCCGGTAAGTCATGTCCCCCAGGTTTCCTATGGGGGTAGCGATTATATACAAGATTGCCACGCCTTCAGTATACCCCTTTGAAGAGGGAACTGTTAAGCGGGGATTGCGCGGGCACCCGCGGCGGGCCGGCCTGCTCCCGGCCGGCCGTACATCCCCTTCGAGGGCCCGCTCTTTTCGTACTGCAAAACAGAAGGTCCCGGACATGCCGGGTAAAGAGCGCAGGTTTTCCCGGTACCCCAGGCGCGTATCACCGGCTGCTTGAGCCGAGAAAGCCGGGATTTCCCTAAGGCTTCTCTCCGCTATCCCGTGGGGCAGCCCTTTCCCCCCGGATGCAGCCCTTTGCCGCCTTGCCCGGGCCGCGGCCCAAGCCCTTGATTCCCGAGCGGGGGAATGTAAGCCATGCGGCTGCTTTGAGCCTCTTCACGGGCAGTATACGATGCCCCCGGCGCCCTATGGAGCGGTACGCCCCGGCTCCGCAAACTTTTTCCTCATGTCGGCAAATCTTCCCCTCATGTCGGCAAACCTTCTCCTCATGTCGGCAAATCTTCCCCTCATGTCGGCAAGTCTTTTCCTCATGTCGGCAAATCTTCCCCTCATGTCGGCAAATCTTCCCCTCATGTCGGCAAATCTTCCCCTCATGTCGGCAAACTTTTTCCTTATGTCGGCAAATCTTCCCCTCATGTCGGCAACGTTTCCCTTTACAAAAACGAAACGCGGGCTTATGATGAATACTCCTTTGAACGCCGCGGTTTCATACCGGTATACCCTATGAAAGCGCCGCTCAAAACGGCTGAAAGAGGAGCTTATGATGAACAGAGACATTTTTTCCACCGGAGAAGCGGAATTCCTCTCCTTTGCGGGCACCTTCAACGCCGCGGTCCTTACCCATGCGGCCCTTTTGGGCATCCCCGCCGCGCTGGTGAACGACAATACCGCGAAACTGGCCGCCTATACCGCGGCCTGCCATACGGCTAAGGCCCCCAATGCGGGCAAAGTCGACCGGGAAGACCGCCGGGAAAAGCGCCGGGCCCTCACGCTGACTATGCGCAAGATAAAGAAGGCCTGCCTTGACGCGGACCCCCTGGGAGCGGTAAGGCCGGAGCTGCTCCTGGACTTCGGCCTTCACCCCAGGGCCCCCCGCCGCAGGGAAATCCCCGATCCCGCGGAGATCGTCCCCTTCACCCTGGAGGGCGGCGGGTACCTGCAGGTTATCGTGAAACACCCTGCCCGCCCCCCGGGCTATAACGGCGCGCTGGCCTTCTACAAGGTGGGTGGGAGCGTCCCGGAAACCCACAGGGAGCTGACTTCCCGCAGGCTGCTCACCCGCCCGCGGGAGATCCTCCGCTTCGAGGACAGCCAGCTGGGGCAGACCCTCTCCATCGCGCTCATCTGGCAGAACGAGAAGGGCCGCCTGGGGCCGCCCTCGCCCATACAGACGCGGGTGATAGCCTGAGGGCTGAGGGGAACGGCCAGTTTCATCCCAAAGAAAAACACCGCTTTTTTTTACGAAAAGACCAAACACTTTTTGCCCATACCCGTATACCTATATATGCCTATCGCGAAAAACCATTGCATAGACGTACTGAGAACGTCAAAAAATACCCGCCTTGTGCCGCTGGATGGCATAGACGATCCCTATGCCCTTACGCATACCGGGCAACCGCATGTGCTTGACCGCCTTATCGAACAGGAACTGCTTGATACCTGCCGGCACATACTAAACAGCCTTAAAGAACCGGATAAACGGCTGATTTTCCTTAAATATTACGAAGGGCTGAATTCAAAAGAAATTGCCCTCATAGAAGGAATGCCCGCGAGTACGGTACGGCAGCGGATCATGATCATTAAAGCATATAGTAAAGAACGCATAGGAGGCGCTTATGCCTATTGATGCCCTACTCAAGGCGGTATTTGAAAGGGAAGTTAGGGGAAACCGTGCCGGAATGCCCCCCTTTCAAAGGTATAGCCCAGGCGGTTCAGAGGAGAAAACCATGCGGAAAAAGCGCCCCAGTCATCTTGCGGACATGGGGCTTGCCGCCTGTTTCATAGGTATGCTCGGTATTGCGGTCTTCTTAAAAGACGATGTCCCGAGAAGTCCGCCGGTGAATCAGGGGGCGGCTATCGCTCGCTTATTCCCGGAAAATCCGGGAGAAGCCCTGTATGACCTTATTTCGGCACTCCATTCTTCGTTTTGAGGAATACATATCTGTTTGTATAGGAGCATCTTATGGTATTGAACTATGTTCTTGCGGTCCTGGTGCTGGCATGCAGCTTTGCCGGAACCGTCTGTATGTCGGGCGGAGCCCTCTACGGGTATCTGGATATTCCCAGTATGCTGGGTATGGTGTTTTTCCCCTTGGTATACCAATGCCTTCTGTTCGGCGTTGCAGCGGCGAAAAGCGCCTTTACGGCGGGGTTCAGGAAAGACGCTACGGTGGAACAGCTCAAAACAGCGCAGTTGTTTTTTAAGAACTACAGCAGGCTTATTTGGATCACCGCTCTTGTGGTCGTGTTAATAGGAATGGTTGCCCTATTGAAATATCTGGAAGACAAGACCATGCTGGGCCCCAATTTTGCCCTGGCTTTCTTATCCCTTTTATACGGGGGCTTACTCCATTTGGCAATTATACTGCCCAATGCGTTTTTTTTGAAAAGGCGTTTAATGGAATTCCCTATGGACCTCTAAAAAACAGCCCCGGCGGGCGCCTATGGAAAGACCGGGCTGTGCCCGGTCCCCGCTCACGGGATAGAAGCGGAGGGCACCCTCCGGAGCAGGCGCCGGAAGGGCCCCAAGGCAGAAAGGAGCTACCCGTAAGAGGTGAAAATCCGCAGGGTTTTCAGAAGCGGCCAGAATGTGTATAACGGGGCTATGGATAACACAGATAATTCCGGCGGCAAAACCCCGCAGTTTCATAAACCTACCATGAAAGACGTGGCTAAAGCGGCAGGGGTCTCCGTAAGTACCGTTTCCCATGTCATTAACGAAACCCGCTTTGTTTCCCCGGAAGTAACCGAAAAGATAAAAAATACGGTAAAAGCCCTCAATTTTAAGACAAACCCCATCGCCAGGAACCTGAGAAGCGGCAAATCCCGGCTGATAGGCTTTGTGGTATCCAATCTGGAACATCATTTTTATGTGAATATTGCCAAAGGGATAGATAAGACCATTAACCCCCTGGGATACCAACTGCTGCTTATTTCATCGGCGGAAAACAAGGAGGCGGAAATGAAGAATATCGAATCCCTCTACCTGCGGGGCATAGACGGCCTCGTGGTCGCCCCCGCAGCCGCCGACTGCGCATATCTGAAAAACATACTGCCCCCGGATTTTCCCCTGGTTTTTGTGGACCGCCAGCCGGCCTCATACCAGGCCGACTGCGTTCTCCTCAACAATACCGGGGCGGCTTATGAGGCGACCAGGTACCTGCTGAACACGGGGTATTCCAGGATAGGTTTCGTTTCGTTTCATTTTGGGGAAAAGGCCATCGACCCTACCATCACGGAACGCATCGAGGGATATAAACAGGCGTACCAGGAGGCGGGGCTTGAAATTGACGGCGATCTTGTCAGGGCTGTACCCGGGGGGTCTTCTTCGCTGGCGGAACTGCTCTGCGCGGAACCTTACGAGCTTACGCGGCAGCTGCTGGGTTTCCCGGTTCAGGCGATACTCTGCGGGAACAGTCTTGCCGCGATAGGGGTTTATCAGTACCTGAAAAACGCTTCGATACCTATCCCCCAAAAAGTTGCCCTTATTACTTTTGACGATGATATCTGGCTTTCCATGACTACCCCCCGGATCTCCGCGGTGGCCCAGCCTGCGGAATCCATGGGTTCTACCGCAGCGAAACAGCTTTTAAGACGCATCCGGGTCAAGACCGGGCCGTATACCATACTGAGGCTGGACGCGAATCTTATCGTCCGGGAATCCTGTTGACAGGGGCGGAGCCCCACGCCTTAACCTTGACGCACCCATTGCCCAGCTGAGCGGCCTATGCGATTTCCCCGCGTTTACGCCGGGGCTTGTCCGGCAACAAAGCAAGGGCCTGCCTGGGGTAGTAGACGGTGCGGCGGTGGCTGAGGCTGTCGGAAAAGTATTCAAAAGATAAAAAGTATGCTCTGCTCTACCTGGTATATTTTTAGCAACAGCGATATAAACGTAAGCACCATCATTTGTAGCGTGTGATGTGTCTTTCGTTCGCGGTTCTTCCAAAAACACCGGAAAATTTCCGGGAACAAGCTGCCGCTTTATCCCTGAAGTCTTTTCCCCCATCATTCCCCCTTCCATCGGCCTTACTATCGTCGAACTCATGTTTTTTAGGAGAGTCAACCAGGGCTTGTCCTTCCGCAAAGAGGCCGGACAAGCCTTTTAGGTACTGGTACGCCTGAGAGACTATCCATTATACCATGAGGCAGACTCAGTCGAGCGTAGCATCGATCAGAATCACTCCATATGCTTCTCAGAAACGATGCATTTCTTCTCAAACTCTATTTTTGTAGTAAGCATACTTTTGTTTGCATACAGCACGACCGGTTTAGGCTTCTGGGAACCGGGTGCAACATACCCTGCACCCGCTCTACCGTCTGCTTCACGTTTTAGAGATCCAAGGCAAATATCTTGCTTTTGCGGATTCGGTCATACTGCTTACGACGGCAGGCCGGGAGACTTTCCACGGTACACTCGCTGAAGCCTAAGAATTCAAACCAGTCATGGGTATGGGTGGTAAGCACAAAAACCCGGCGAAGGTTCTGTTTGATGGCCCGGTCAATGAGACAGCGGACTATGCGTCGTCCCAAGCCCATGTCCGTATATGCCGGGTCCGTAGCCAGCGCGGCAATCTCTGCCTGGCCTTCCCCCCAGTGGTGAAGGGCGCCGCAGGCATGAACCGAGCCGTCTATCTCAAACACCACGTAATCCCCCTTTTTTTCTTGTATCTGCGCTGCGGTACGCCGTACCAGATTACCCTGCTGCACCAAGGGTTCCATAAGCCGCAGAATACCGGGAATGTCTGTGCTTTTCAAAGGACGGATGGCCTCGTATTCGTCGGCATATACCATAGTTCCAACTCCCAAGTTGGAGAAGAGCTCCCGGAGTATGGCCCCTTCTTCCCGGCCGTCGATGAGGTGGACCCGTTCAACCCCGGCCTTGGAGGCCTGCAAGGCCAAACGAAGTTCTTGCAAAGGCCGGTCTTGGGTTTCCCGTCCCAGGAGCAGCTCATTGGTTTCCAAAATAGCCTCCACTTCCTGGGGGCTCAAGTGGACAATACGGCCGGTGGAACCCGCTGCAATATGCTTGGGTATGGCATGGGCTCCGGCCCGCAGGCCCTCATGGACCGAAATGATGAAGAGCTTCACCGCGCCCAAAGCAGCAGCAGCGGAAAGGGCAATCTCATCGCTGGGCACGTTATAAGGCTTGCCCGAAGGACTCCAGCCAATGCACGGGAGTATGGGCACCATCCCCAGATGAAGCACCCGTTCGATTGAGTCCGTAAGGATACGGTCTACCGTACCGGTGTGTTCCATATCCAGCCCTTCACATACCCCCAGCCCCCGAGCCCGGACAAAATTCCCAATCACCGCATCCACCCGGTCCGCTGAAAGGCCGGTGATGAACCGGGTGGCCACATCAAAAGCCGCCATCTTTACAAAGGGAATCCCTGCGGCAGTGGTGATCCGACTCTCCCCCTGGTACCGGGAAAGGATGCGGTATTCCTCTAATACCACATCGATCCGTTCCTTGGCTCCAGGTACAATCACCACCCGGAACCCGGTCCGGGCCAGGAGAGCCAGGTCCTTCATCAAATAGGAAAAGGCCGGATCTTCGGTAACGGGAAAATCGATCTTAAACACCATAGTAGAACCAACAAAACGGCTCTGGTAATGAAAGGCTTCTCTGATAAGATCCACCGCTGGCAAGGAAGCTTTGAGCATAGGTTCATCATAGTCTAGGGGCCTTAATTTTACTATATCCACCTGTCTATACTATTTTTATAGGTTTTGCCCCTGAATTAGAACGGACATATTGTTCTTTTTGGTGTATACTTATCTTAACATACTTCTATTTTTATGATAATACTTATACCATGGGTTTCGGTTAGAATATAATCGGGGTTTAATCGAAAGTACCCGGAGCTACCCGGAAACAGGCATCTTGGATAAGGCGGTCCTATGGGTTGAGGCCTGGAGTTTCGGTTTCGCTACAGGACATTTTTTAGGCAGCAGTTCCAAAAATCAAACGTCATTGGAATTGTCTTTTACGGAAAAGAATAGGTGATAGCAGTGCAAGATCAGTTCTTTCATAGTAACGTATGTATGAGTCTGGATACTGGCATATACCTAGAGCGGTCCCGTATGCACCAGTTACTGGAACAAGCCGTACAGAACCCTTTGGTTACGGTAGTCGCGGGCGCGGGGTATGGGAAAACCTATGCGGTGTATTCCTTCGCTCAGACACAACGGTATCATACGGTCTGGATGCAGCTTTCAGAGCGGGATAATAATCAGGAGCGGTTCTGGGAAAATTTCATCCAAGCCATGACCTTCATCAATACGGAACGGGCCGCTCAGCTTAGGGCCATCGGGTTCCCGGAAACCAAGCGGCAATTTGATTGGTGCATCTCCAGTATTGATGGAGGTCGTCTTTCGCACAAGAAGTATATGTTTGTCTACGATGATTTTCATCTCCTCAGGGAAAAGGCGGTCTTGGAATTTCTGGAGCACTTCTTCAATATACCCTTCCCGAATATTACCTTCGTCATCATATCCCGGATCAAACCGGCTATTAATACAGTAAATTTCTTTGCCCACAGGCTCTTGGCCCAAATCACCGAAGAGGATCTGCGCTTTAGCCCTGAGGAAATGATCGATTATTTTCAGCGGCAGGGTATTACCCTGCCGCCAGAAGCCGCTATGGACTTGTATCAGGATACTGAAGGGTGGATCTTCGCCTTGCAGCTTGCCGGACTGTCTCTCAAAGAGGGGAACAAGGTCGCGGATTATGGACGAGCCTCTATGCGCGCGGATATGTTTACCCTCATTGACGAGCGGATCTTTTCCTCTATATCCCAGGATTTACAGAAGTACCTCATCACCTTATCCCTCATTGAGCATTGGCCCCTGTCGCTCCTCACGGAATTGGCCCCGGATCAGAACCTGATCCAGGAAATGGAACGGATCGGGTCCTTTATCCGGTATGACATCTATTTGAATGCCTATAGGATCCATCACCTGCTCTTAGAGTATTTACACCGACACCAGCAGCGCCTGAGCGAGCATGAAAAACAAGGGGTGTATACTAAAGCAGCCCAGTGGTGCGCGGCGAACAACCTCAAAATAGACGCCATAAGTTATTATGAAAAAGCCCGCTCCTATACGGAACTGCTCCAACTGGTATACACCTTTCCCTTAGCCTTGTCCGACCATGTGGCAGAATTCTTGCTCCCTATTCTGGACCGGGCTCCCCCGGAAGTGTATGCTCAAAACGCCACTGCCTATATCCTCTATACCCGGATTCTCTTTATCCTGGGAAAGTTTGAAGCATGTACCCAGAAGCTCACCGAGATCATCCAACACTTTGAAAGCCTGCCCCCGTCTCAGTTTAACTACCGGGTCCTCTATGGCTGTTACAATAACCTGGGTTTCGTGGGGCTCATCTCCTGTCTCTATACGCACCGCTATGATTTTGCGCCCCATTTTGAAAAAGGCCATTACTATTACATCTTAAGCGGCCATGAACTGCACGGTCCTGTTACCATTATGAATCTTGGTTCCTATGCATGTTGGTTCGGGAGCACGGAAAAAGCGGACTTGGAACAGTATCTTCAAGCGGTAAGCGCCACGGTTTCCGATCTATCCACGTCTATGAACGGCTGCGCCTATGGTATGGAAGATCTCATCCGGGCAGAGCTGGCGTATTTCAAAGGGGACATCCCCAATGCCGAGCGCTTTGTCTACCAGGCCCTGTACAAGGCCCAGAGCCGCAAGCAATACGAGATAGAAACCCGGGCCATTTTCTATTTGCTGCGGATCCATATATACCGGGGGCATTACGATACCATCCAGGAACTCTTCAAGCGTTTAGAGGCCCAGCGGGAGATTCGGGAATACGGGAACCGGTACACCCTCTTAGATATCGTAAGCGGGTGGTTTTACATCCAGATAGGCCAACAGGATAGGACCGCCCGCTGGTTAACCGAGGATTTGGAGGAAGGGGACGCTCATTCCTTGATGTACGCCATGGAAATCCTGGTACAGGCCAAGTATTATCTGGCGGGAAAAAACTACTCCCGGGTCCTGGATACCCTGTATAAGCAGAGGGGCTCCTATGGGCTTGAGTGTTTCTTATTCGGAAAAATAGAGCGGGCTATCCTGGAAGCGATTTGCCGGTATCATACGGGTGCCCTCGTAGAGGCCATAAGGTGCTTGGAAGATGCCTACCGCTTGGCGCTTCCCCATGCCTTGAATATGCCTTTTATCGAACAGGGATTACACATGGGCCTTTTGATCGGTGCAGCCATGAAAGTCTCCTGGTCCAGTATACCCCGGGACTGGCTCGAAAAGATCCGGCGCTATGCCTCGGCCTATGGGAAGCAGCTCATAAGCGTAGCTGCCCAATACCAGCATACGAATGCAGGGCCGCTTCCAGAGGCCCTGAGCCCCCGGGAACAAGGGGTTCTGCTCAGCCTCTCCCAAGGACTGACCAGAGAACAGATCGCCCGGGATGCGGCCCTATCACTGAATACTATCAAAAACACGATCTCCTGTTTGTACCGCAAGCTTGGCGCGGTGAACCGGGCGGATGCCATACGGATTGCCATTGCCACCGGACTCCTCCAGGGTGAAACCGTCAGAGGATACGCCCAAGGGCCTTCCAGGAGTTCGTAACATCATAAGGCGGCGGTAATCATGCCAGCATCTTTTTTTCACAGCAATACATCAATGGGTCCAGATACCCAGCTCTATCTGGAGCGGCCTCGAATCAGCCGTTTGTTGGAAGGCGCGTTACAGTACCCGGTTGTTACGGTGGTTGCCGGCGCGGGGTATGGCAAGACCCAAGAGGTCTATGGGTTTTTGCATACCTCCAAGATACCTGCGGTGTGGATACAGGTTTCCGAACGGGATAACCTGGCCTCCCGGTTCTGGGAGACCTTCACCAAAGCCGTGGCATTGCTTGATAGGGCTAGTGCGGACAGACTGCACGAGATGGGCTTTCCAGAAACCGAGCGGCAGTTTGACCGGTACATCCTTATCCCCCAGGAGGATATTGCCTGGGATCAGAAATGCCTGTTTGTGTACGATGATTTCCACTTGCTTAAAGATAAAACGGTATTGCGTTTTATCGAACGCTCCCTTTGCACCCCTTGCGCTACTATCGGTTCCCTGATTATTTCCCGGACAAGACCGGACCTAGATATCGAAGGGTTTGCTGCCAGGGGCCTTTTAGCCCAGATAGACGAAGAGAATCTCCGTTTCACGCAGCAGGAAATTATCGACTATTATGGCATCCAGCATATTCATCTCTCCTCGGAAACCGCCTCGGAGATTTACCATGACACCGAAGGCTGGGCCTTTGCCATACACCTGGCCGGGGTGTCCTTAAAGAACGGGGGTATTGGGTATGTCCGTTCCTCGGTGCAGTCCAACAGCTTCAAGTTCCTCGAATATACCCTATTTGCCTCCCTTTCCCCGCCACTGCAAAAATACCTCATCCGCTTATCCCTCATCGATCACTGGCCCCAGGAGATCCTCTATGAGCTGGCCCCGGCAGATTCGGGGCTCCTTGAAGAAATGAAACAGATTCACTCGTTTATCCGCTTTGACTGCTATCAGAACAGCTACCAGATCCACCAGTTGTTCCTGGAGTATTTACGGGGAAAACAGGGGAGCCTTTCAGCCGTGGAGAAAGAGGAGGTCTATACCACCGCGGCCCGCTGGTGCCTGGAGCACAACTTAAAAATGGATGCCGTTACCTATTACGAGCGAATCGGGAATTACCAGGCTATTTTTGATATCTGTTTTACCTTTCCTCAGCTCATGCCCTATAGTGTGGCCGCGTTCTTCCTGGAGGTCCTGGAGCGGGCGCCTCGGGAGATATATGATCGCTATATGGATGCCTTTATTATCCACATTAAGCTCCTGTTAAGCCTGACCAAGTTTAATGAAGCCGCACGGCTTCTTAAAACCATGAAAAGAATCGGCGAATCCCTGCCTTCATCGGAACTGACCATCGGTGTGTTATACAGCTATTACGTCTTACGGGGGTTCTGGGGGCTTATCACCTGTATTTATACCAAACGCTATGACTTTGCCCGGTATTTTAAGCAGGCCTATGAGTCCTTTTACGGTTCTCTCATCCGGCATGAGTTCAAGGGAGGCCATGCGGTTTGCCTGGGTTCCCACAGTTGTATGGTGAGCGGACCGGTCAAGGAACATATAGACCAGTACATTACGGAGATCACCCAAGCGGTTCCCTATATAACCGCGCTCATGCAGGGCTGTGCCTATGGTATGGACGATCTGGCTCGGGCAGAACTGGTCTTTTTCCAAGCCGATGTAGCCCACGCAGAAAGCTATGCCCGGGAGGCGCTGCGCAAGGCCCGGGAAACCCGTCAGTATCAGGTAGAAAACCGGGCGCTCTTCTTCCTTTTGCGCATAGGCCTTGCCCAGGGGAATGGGGAGAGCATCCAGGAGTATTTACAGCAGCTCCAGGCCCAGCTCCTGGAAAACGCCTTTATAAACCGGCAAGTCTTGTATGATATCGTAACGGGCTGGTTTTATTCCCACATACAGCAAACCCGGTACCTGCCGTCCTGGTTAAGAGATGATTTTGAAGAAAAGGACTTAAAGAACTTCTTGTACGGCATGGAAACCCTGGTCAAGCTGAAATACCAGGTAGCGGAACACCGGTATGTTGCGGCTTTGGCCTTCCTGGAAAGCCAGAAACAGGAATCCGGGATATGGCTCTTTCTCTTTGGGAAGATAGCCCTCTGGATCATAGAGGCGGTATGCCTGTATCACTGCAAAAACAGGAATGCCAGCATCCGGGCCTTGGAAGAAGCCTACCGGCTGGCGGAATCCAATGTCCTGGATATGCTGTTTATCGAACTGGGTAATGAGATGCGCAACCTTACGAATGCGGCTCTCCAGGACAAGACCTGCACCATCCCCAGGGACTGGCTGGAAAGGATCCGGGGCAGTGCCGCTACCTATGCTAAAAAATCCCTTGCCCTGGGGAAACGCTACCGGAATTCCCTTCCCGCCCCGGAAGCGCCCTATGGTACCTTGTCTGTCCGGGAACAGAAGATCCTCATAAGCCTTTCCCAAGGGCTGACCCGGGAGGAGATGGCCAAAGCAGCGGACCTTTCGATCAATACGGTGAAGAGTGTTATCAAAAGCGTCTACAACAAACTGGGGGCCCTTAACCGGGCAGACGCGATACGGATCGCCACGCAGATGGGGCTGCTTAAGCGGCCCGGTCATACGCTCTAAGCTGCGTTCAACCTGAACCAAACGCCGCTTTCATCCGGCTCATCGGGTATACGCCTGTATGCCTGCCGCGTATAGGGCTTTTGCCGGTCTTTGAGGAAGCCCACCCGGGGGGCAGGCAGGATGCAGCTCTCCGTCGAGGCACGACGTAAGGCTGCATCGAGGCACGACGTAAGGCTGCGTCGAGGCAGGGTGGAGACGAACAGAGGGACCGCTACGGAACACCGGGCGAATGGGCGCCCCTTATCCGGGTGCCGGGACAAGGGGAAGCGGGAAGAGGAACAGAAAAGCGGTAGGGGTCTGCGTTTTCCCATAAGTGGGTCTGACCCTTATGTCCTGCTCCCCCGCAAGCTCCGCTTCAGGCGGCTCCCCTTCGAGTATCCGAGACCCGTACCGGTCTCCCCAGATATGCCCTTCCCGCCCTTGGGCATGATTGTAGCGCTGGGCAAATACCTGTTTCAGCCATTTCATAATAGCCGGAAGTTCCATCCCCTCCGCAGGCTTGATATAAAACTGAAGCCTATCCTCTCCAAGACGCAGTCCCCGAATCTCGAAAACGAAGCGCACGCTGGTCTCCTGGAAGACCTGTGCAAACAGGCCCCGTGCCCTAGGGGTACGGAAGAGGGGTTCCCGATTGTTGATACGGGTATGGATTTCGTACCAGACTCCTTGTTTGAGAGAACGTAATGGTCTCATGGAATGTAGTAGGGATGGATCGGCGCTGTTGCTTTATCCGGCTTGGCTGGAAGATGAGCATTTGTGAAGCCCTGGGGCTTAAATACGGCTTAGCATTTTTACGGGTCAAGTTTAGCTGCCTGGGTGAGGGATCACTAAGCCATAGGTTAGAAGAGCTCTAACGCACAGGTTAGAGGAGCTCTAACCCATAGGTTAGAAGAGCTCTAAGCCATAGGTTAGAGGAGCTCTAACCCACAGGTTAGAGGAGCTCTAAGCCGTAGCTGAGGGGAGAGCTCCGGTGCCGGAAAGCAGGTGGGCCTTGCCATGACCCTGGCTATGGAGACCCGCCCGGCGCAACTGCAAGGCTCCTTCAGGGGCATGGCCCTGAGCGCATTGGCTGAAGCTGCGAAATCCTGGAATTTTGCCGAAGCCAGCCTGGGAGTCGCGGCGATTAACGCCTATTGGAGTGCCCCGGACCATGCTCCGGTGGCCTTGTCCCTGCAGGGAAGCGGCGATGATGCCTTCAGGGTATACCGGAATCAGGTGGCAGGGAAAAAAGTCGCGGTCATCGGTCATTTTTACCGGCTGGAACAGACCTTAGGGGGGATCTGCCAGCTTTCCATCCTGGAGAAACGGCCGATGCCCGGGGATTATCCTGATTCTGCCTGTGAGTTCCTGCTGCCCCTCCAAGACTACGTCTTTGCCACAGGGGTGAGCCTCACCAACAAGACCCTGCCTCGCCTGCTCGAACTCTCCCGTCATACCGGGCTTATCCTGGCAGGCCCCAGTGTGCCCCTGGCCCCGTCCCTCTTTCACTGGGGAGTACGGGACCTCCAGGGCTTTGTGGTAACGGATCCGGATGTATGCAGGGCCATTGTAAGCGGGGAACATCAAAGGGCCTTCATCTTTGAAACCGGTAAACGGGTGGGCCTCAGCCCGGCAATGCTCGCCCATGCCGGGCCGGGTAATCGCTCGTGAGAAAACCTGAGAGAGGTGCGGTATGGAAGCGTCCCCTATACCTGATGCAGTGATGGCTGAGAAGGCCCGGGAATTTGACCGGGTAGCCCAAGAGGTCTTTGCCCCCATATATCCGGTGATTGCTTCCCGGCTTTTGGAACTATCCGGGATACGCCGGGGCTGCTGCCTGGATATAGGCTGCGGCAGCGGACATCTGGGGCTTGCCGTGGCAAGGGCTTTTCAGGGCACGGTGATCCTCCTGGATATAAACCCCTACGCCCTCGCCCTTGCCAAGCAGCGTATCCCTGAAGATGCACGGGGGTGCATCCAAACCCTCTGGGGTGATGTCCATGCACTGCCCCTCAGGGACGCCTCGGTGGATCTGGCGGTGAGCCGGGGGGCTATCTATCAAAGCATGTCGGTCCGTAACGGGGAAGATTTTGGAGCATCCCAGGAAAAGAGCATGTACGGGGCTGCTCCTTTCGATTACGCCCGGGTTATGGAGGGCCTGGGCCTGGGAGTTCCCCGGTGTATCCACGAGGAGAGCGGGGACTGGCTCCTGTTCCGTAAGCCCCTTGAAGGCGGGGAAAGGCCATGAAACTCATCACCTTTGCAGGGCCTCCCGGTCCTCACGGGGATTTCCGGTAATCTGTGCCCGGATCATTATTACATAAGCAATATTGAGGAGTGTGTGGCCTGGGGCTATGCCCAGGGACTGGACTTCCTCTTCAGCGAAAGTGCGGGCCTTTGTAACCGCTGTTCCCCGCATATTCGGGGGGTAACCGGGATTTGCATCATTGATTGCCTTGCAGGGGTCAATACCCCTAAGAAGATAGGCCCTATGCTGATCTTCGCCGATATGGTCGTCGTAACCAAGGGCGATATTGTTTCCCCGGCTGAACGGGAGGTCTTTGCCTTCCGGGTGCGTAAGGCAAACCGAAAGGCGCCGGTATTGTTTGTCAACGGCCTTACCGGACAGGGGGCCTTTGAGCTGGCCCGGCAGGTGAAAAACGCCCCTGAAACCCTGAGCCTTGAACACGGGAAGATCCGTTTTCCCCTACCGGTGCAGGAAAAAGCCGGCTGCTTGAGGATATAGGCTGTCTTGCTCAAGGGGACAGTCCCGGTCCCTCATGATTGCCGATACTGCCCTTTTGAGCCCTTCATCGGTGGTCCTTATTGACGAACTGGAAAACGCCGGGGTAGACCGGCAAAAGGCTTTGGCATTGCTGGCGGGGGAAGCGAAGATCCTCCTCATCGCTACCCACGATCCGGTCTTGGCCCTTTTGGGAAACCGGCGCCTGTGCATCCAGAAAGGAGCGGTACAGCGGATTATCCAGACCACTCACGCGGAACAGCGTAACCTGGCCTTCCTGTCCGCGCTGAATACGCGGTTTCTGGGCTTACGGGAGCTGCTGAGAGAAGGAGCGCTCCTGGATTTTGATATGCCTGCGTATTTTGCCGCAGGGCAAGAATAAAGAGACCAGGAGGAAAGAAAGCCATGAAAAAAGAAAAGGCATACCACCCGATTCCTGATGCTATGCGGGAGACGGTGGATTTTATCGGTCATATCTATTGTCCCGTGAAAGAACGGTTTTCCCGGGCCTATCTGGAATTTGAAAGCCGGTATAACCGGACCCATGAGCCAAAGCTGCGGGGCATTGTTCCCTTGGGGACCTGTGAGATGGATAGCTATGGCCATCTCAGCAGCATCCAAAGCCGGGAGCAATTTCCTGCCCTGGCAAGTGAAGCCGGGTATGGGGACTTCTTTACCGGCACCTTTCTTACGGACCGGGAAAAGCACTCCTGGTTTGCCCCTTGGCCCTACCCAAAACCGGTCAATCCCTTGTTCCAGGGTATAGACCTCCAAGACCCCCTGGGTATCTTCAGCATCTATGGCGCCATGCCCTATGTGTTTTTGGTGAACCATAAACGGCTGGGGAACCTGCCCGTTCCCCGGCGGGTAACGGACCTCACTGACCCGGTATATGAGGGCATGATTGGATCCGTCTATGCGCCTGATGATATTACGGAAGTACTGCTGCTGGAAATTGGGAAGGAACAGGGAGAGCCGGGGATCCGCGCACTGGCCCATACCATAGGCCTTGCCGCAGGTACCCGAGAGCTGGTGGCCTCTGCTCTGGGGAACCACGGGAACGCCTGTGGGGTGTATATCATGGCCTGGTTTTTTGCCCATGCGGTGCCTAAACGGGATTACCTGGAGATCCTCTGGCCCGATGAAGGGGCCTTGTTCTGCCCCCTTTATGTACTGGTGAAGCGGGAAAGGACCGCAAGCCAAAACGCCTGCGGGGACTTTCTCTTCAGCCGGGAACTGGGAACGGTCATGGCCCAGGCTTGGTTCACCCATATTCACCCCGAGGTAAGCCACCCGGTACCGCCGGGTGCGCGGTTTCGGTGGGTTGGCTGGGATTATATCTACGAAAAAGATATATGCCGGCGGGTTACGGAGATTGAGCAGGTCTATTATCGGGAACGGGACAAGGTGCTGTCCCGCAGCGGCTAGCACCCTGCTGCACGCATAAGCAGAGCAATATAACGGTTCACGGGCCCCTTTTGGGAAGGTACCTGCAAGAGTCCTGGAATGTTATCTTGACTGAAGTATGATTCAGTAGTAAAGTGAACTAATTTACAGTAACAAGGAAATATCCATGAAGGCTATTCAAACTAATAAGGCACCTGCTGCCATTGGTCCCTATTCACAGGCGTTTGTTACCGGAGAACTGGTATTTACCTCCGGCCAAATTCCCCTTTCTACCGAAACCGGTCAAGTAGTCGGTACCGTCATCTCAGAACAAACCGAACGGGTTATCCACAACCTCAAAGCCGTGTTGGAAGCCGCCGGTTCCAGTCTCTCCCAGGTAGTCAAAACCACCTGTTTTCTGGCGGATATGCAAGACTTTGCGGCATTTAACGAAGTATATAGAAAATACTTTACGGGGAAACCTGCCCGTTCAACCGTTGCAGTACGTCAATTACCCCAAAACGTGCTCGTGGAGATTGAAGCCATAGCGGAGATTAGCTCATAAGGGGCTCTTTCTATTGGGGATGCACCCAAGGGGTACGATGGACAGCGCACAGAAAGAGCCGATTCCGGGAAGGCGAGGTACGCTCGCGGGGTTTCAGCCGTAAGGCTGGTTTGTGATCTGCTTGACGCCGGGGATGATTCATGTAACGTTTACTACATGAATCATGAGGCGCCTCATAGAGATTGTGTTGCTGAAGTATTTGCCGCGTTTCTTGGGGAGATTTGTATACATACCCTGCTTGCCCCCGATCGCCCCCTGAAGTGGACCATTATCGCCAATCTCCAGGCGGGAGGCTTTATCATCCCTGCTCGGTGGAAACGGCATCAGGGGCAGTTGGCAAGGAGCGTAGAAAAGGCCCATCGTAATCCCCGGCGTGTTAATGCTTTTCCTTCTTCCATTACTCAAGCAATGGAGGAAGGAAAGGGGTCTTTGGGGAAGCGGGGGCTTATTCCCACAGAGGGACCAGGTCATGCGGGCAGGGTTACCCGGTCCCTCATCGCCGCTGTCCAAGGGGAGATCCCCGTATCTTCTGGGCAGCAGGCCCCCTTATACCTGATCATCACTGCCGGGGGGGATGGTACCAGTCGTGAAGTCCTCACCGCCTTGTATGCTCTTCCGCTACAGTTTCGTTCCTATTTTGTGGTTCTCCGGCTGCCTATGGGCACCGGGAATGACGGTGCTGATGCCTGGGAACTGGACAAGGCCCTGGATCTCTTGCTATATCCATCGAGGATTGAAATGGCCGGGGCCTTACGGCTTACCACGGCTACCGGCAAGGGGCCTTTCTATGCGTTTAACATCCTTTCTCTCGGGCTTGATGCCTTTGTTACCCACATGACCAATAAGATGAAGCGTTTTTTCCCCGGAGATTCTTATAAACTATGGGTGGATATCGCTTCCCTGCTGTATGACCGGCTCTACCGGGTCGGTCCTATGGAGATTAGGGCGTCTGATGAAGCAGGGAACACCTTCATCATCGTGCGGGAGTGTATCCTCCTGCTCGCGATGGGGGTGAGCGGGAGGCGCACCTATGGTTCTCATAAATGGATACTCCCGGATGATCGGAATGTCTGTGCGGTAAAACAGATGTCTCTTTTCCGGAAGCTGCGTTTAAAAGGACTCTTTACCACCGGTAAGCATATCGATAAACCGGAAGCCATCTTGTTTACTGCCCACCGCGTGGCAGTACAGGGTAGCTATCCCCTCCTTGCCCAGATGGACGGCGAGACGGTTTTATTACAGCCCGAGGATTTTCCCGGATGCATCGAACGTACCGAAGCGGCCATACCGGTCTTGAAAGGGCTTTCGGGATTACAACCTGCTCATAAAGGATAGGATAGAAGGGGGCTGGTGGACTTTGCACTGAAGCTACAGTCTGGGGCCACGCCTCGTGTAATACCTCACTGATACTGTCCTCAGGGAAATGCACGAGCAATATCCCTTTTGGGAGTAGTGCGGTAGGAGGTCCAGATGGCCGGGAGGCTGCTGGAACTATAGGGGCGACGGATATATGCGGCCGATAAAACGTGAGTTCGACGGGAACAAAACGCGCCTGGCATCCGTCTTATTGTGTATATGCCCGTATACCTGCGCGTATACGGGCGCAGGATGCGGTCGAACTTAGGGGAGCTATGAGGGAGACCCGGGAGAATGCAATGGCGGTATGGCCTGACTGGATAAGGAGAGAGGGGATACCGCCGGCCCTGTACTGCGACCACAAGCAGGCATGTTGTGGGGTGTCATGGAAAACAGGAATTGCACGGGAGGCCCTAAAAGCCATGTAAATCTATATGGTATAAAGAAAACGGAATGATTTTACATTCTTATTTTAGGTAGTGCTTTTTGTTAGACCATGAGGGATCACAGTGGATCAGTTGCTGATCTTCTTAAGAATGTCCTCTGTTTGAATAATGGTGATTTCCTCATCATCACAGTTTTCTATGGGAAGGATAACCTTTTTGTATTTTGCTGCTCCGGGCGTTACAAGATACCCCCAAAAAACGGTTTCCGGTTTGTCCTTATGAGCACGAGCAAGTCGTAATTCTTTACAATGTTCTATTAGCCATATAGGTAGCCTGACCTTTATGGTCTGAGAATCTAGTGGTACATCTTTTCTTTTAGGGTGTGTTCACACTAATGAAATATGATATACTGGAGACATGGAACTCAGCCAAAAACAATTCAAACAGGTAACTCCCCTGTTACCGAAGCAGCGAGGGCATGTAAAAATAGACAATCTGAC
>JAITEL010000085.1 GCA_031282065.1 Treponema sp. | reverse complement strand
TCCAGGATATCGTTGATGATTTGCAGGAGGGCCTTGGCCATTTTTTTGATATCCATGAAGTAGCTTAGTTGGAGGGGGTCCAGGTTATCGGTACGCATGAGGTCGCTCATACCGATGATAGCGTTCATGGGGGTACGGATTTCGTGGCTCATGGAGGCGAGGAATTGGCTTTTGGCCTGGGAAGCGGCTTCGGCCAATTTGGTTTGCACTTCCAATTCGGCGGTTCGTTTGGACACGGTCTCTTCGAGCTGCTTTTCCATCTGTTTACTGCGCATTTGGAGTATCGTAAGCAAGATTAAGACCAAAATCAGGAGGATGGAGAGCCCCACAAAGTAAGGCCGTTGGGCCCGGGCCAGTTTCCCCCGATAGTCAAAGACCCGCCGGGTCCAGCGGTCGGAAATCTGTTCGGTGTTGATAAAGCCCAGGGCCTTGTCAACCACGGAACAGAGGATACGTTCATCTTTATTGAAACCGAACTCCGCATGATAGGGCTGATCAAAGACAAAATTCGCCTTAAACCCTGGGCGCTCGTGGTAATTGGTGATGGTTAAGAGCAGATTCCGGGATGCCATAAACAGATCAATTTCTTGCTTCTCCAGGGCATCAAAGCCTTGCATGAGCGTACTGTACTGTACCGTATAAGGATGTTGGGGAAACCATTCCCCAAAGACCTCGGCGTATACCGAATCGCTCATCAAGCCTACCCTCACCGCGGGGATAGTATTGAGGCTTACATCCGCATAGTCGCTTCGTGAAAGCAGCGCGTAATAATCGCTTAAATAGGGCCGGTCGGTACCAATGACGGGATACTCTCTATTGGACGAGCGGATGAGGTCTGCAATCATGACCGCATCTCCCCGCTCCACCATATCCAAAAGAAGATTCCGCTCATCGGTTCTCCGGTTGACTGTGCGGAAACTGATACCGGTTAGCCGGTGAATCTCATTGAGGATATCCACGGCAATGCCTTGCCATTGCCGTTCCTGAGTATTGTAAAAACAGGTGGGGTAATTGTCGGATTGCATGGCCACGGCTACCAGGGCCGCAGGGTTCTGGTGGACCTGCACGTATTTTTGTTCCTCTGGACTCAGGCATTCAAGGAATTGGTAGCGCCGGTACTCTTGCTGGCCCTGGTTGTACAGTTCTGCAAGCAGGCTGAGCCCATGCAGGGTCAGGTACTTCTGAACCACGGAAATAATAGGCGTAAGCCGGGGATTTTTGGTGGAAAAGGACACCGAATAGGGCAGATGGGGATAAAAATTTTCGAAGACCACATCCGGGTATGGGTCAAAACCGGCTTGGGCACTTTCATCGTCAAAATAACGGTGGATTTCCCCGCTTTTGAGGAGATCATAGGCATGGGCGAAATGCTTCACCGGAACCGAGGTGTACTGTTCAGGTAAAAAGGACCTAATGGAAGCCTCTATACCGCTGTGTTCCAAAAAACCGTAACGGGGACTTTCTTGGCCTCCCTCCTCCGCGGTATCAGCGGGAAAATCCGTATCCGCGAGACGTATCATTTTGATGGACCTTTGGGCTATCGTATCGGTCATATAAAAGCGCTCCTGGTTTCCTGAGGAGTTATGCAGTTCTCCTGTAAAATCAACGGCCAGGGAATTGATGCCTGCCCATAGATCATCCCAGGCATAGATACCTGGGATGAAGGGGATACCGAAGAGCCCGGTGAGCCATTGGCAGAACCGGGCAGAGTAGCCGCTTATGAGCTCTTGGTCCGTATAAAAGGTTTCTGTTCTCAAGGTCATGCCGTAACTAAACGCCTCATACTCGGTGAGCAGCCCTTCGATAGCACGAATTTCTTCTGGCGTTACCCCCGGTATATCCCGAAAAGAGGCGTAAACCGGAGTCCTTTCCACTGCCTGTTGTCGTTTGGAGAATGCGCAGCCGGTGATATTGAAGAGAAAAGCGCCGAGCAAAACTGCATAAAGACAAGAACCTAACACTTTCATATGGTACCCTACCCTACTCGTATGTTTATTGGGAAGAGTATCTCCTAATAAGATACAAAAAAATAGCCCCCCGCCTCCTAAGCATTTGAGGAGCGCTGTATCTCCGGCATGGTTAGGAACGCAAGAATACATCCCCGGAATGAAACTTTTTTATGCTTGTATCGGAACAGGTCAAGATGATATGCCCGTTTTCGTCGATACCCTCATAGCGTCCGGTAACGTACTCCGCTTTATCCGGGCTTAATCCGAGGGATAGTTCCTTATGCAACCTGAAGGCTCTTGCTAAATAGGCAGTACGCAGGGCATTAAATCCCCGGTCCAGCCAATCGGCTAGATACTGAGAGAGGTAGGTCTGTAATGCGGCTATGAGCGATTCAGGGCTTACGGTATAGCCCATTTCCCGTAAGGAAGCAGGAGGATAGACCATGGATGGATCTGCACTAGGGCTGACTGCCACATTGATGCCGGTTCCTATGACTATCCACCCGGGTTTTCCCCGCTCATCAAAGGCGCCGCACTCCAGCAAAGAACCGGCTATTTTCTTTTCCTGTAAGAGCATATCGTTGGGCCACTTAATAGCTACCTGGGAGCCTCCCTCCGTATACCGGGCAATGGCATGGTACACCGCCAAGGCGTTGACATACACCAAATCGCTAAAACGGGCTTCACCGAGATCCTTTGCTTGTATGATACCGGACCAATAGACATTGCCTTCAGGGGATACCCAGGTCCGGTTTCGGGTCCCTTTTCCCCTGGTCTGACGCTGGGCCCGGACCACGGTTCCGCTTGGGGCGCCTGCTTTTGCCAGGGTTTTTGCATACTCATTGGTACTATCCACTTCAACTAAGGTATAGGTTTTGTCTTTCCCGCCAAACTGCATGGATGGGGCCTCCCTTTAGGGAAAGTGTACACCGAAACACCATACCGTCAAGACAACCCAGAGCGCTCCTGGCTGTGCCCAGGAAGTTTTAGGGGCATCACCGGAAGTTTGGAGTAAGCGGTTTGCTGTCCATGGTAAAGAATGTATTTGGGTTAGCATAAGTATGAGGCAATGCGTGCTATTGACCTAATAGGATACTTCCTCTATGATGAATTTCTAATATCGAAGTAAGGAGCTGTTTCAATGAAACGGACGTATCAACCCAGTAAAGTGAAGCGCAACCGGAAATTCGGATTCCGGGCCCGGATGAAAACCCGGGGAGGCAGGCTTATCTTAAAGCGCCGGCGGGCAAAGGGCCGGTCTAAATTGAGTATTTCCGACGAAAAAAAGCCCTATTAAGGAGGATGCGCTCTTGGGATTTGCCCCTATTCAAAAGGAAGGATGCGTTCCGCTACCGCAAGCAGGTATTGCCCAAGGGAAAGAGAGGGTGTCCTTTCGGTTTCAGCGGGCAGAACGTTTAAAGGGAAGGCGGGAAATCCGGGAGGTCTTTACCAAGGGTCAGCGGCTTAGCTGTTTTGGCGCGAAGTTGTTTGTTTTGCCCAATGGCTTGCCCCATAACCGGATTGCTTTTACCTTCTCCCGTAAATTTGGTACCGCAGTAGAGCGGAATCGGGCCCGCCGGCTGGGCCGGGAAGCATACCGTCATATAAGGTATGCCCTCAGGGCCGGGTATGATGTGGTCTTGCTGGTGTATCCCGGTGAAGTTACCTTGGGAACCCGGATGGAACAGGTAAAACGACTGTTTACTAAAGCTGATTTATACGGAAAAGACCTCAGGTAGGTGCTTGTGGTGCGGAATCTGGTCTTGTGGGGGATACGGTTGTATCAGGGGCTTATTTCCCCTTATTTCCCTCCCTGTTGCCGGTATGTTCCAAGCTGTTCTGCCTATGCCTATGAAGCGGTCCAGAAATACGGGGTATGCCGGGGTTCGGTGTTGAGCCTTAAACGGCTTCTGCGCTGCCACCCCTTCTGTCCGGGGGGCTATGATCCGGTACCCTAAGCAGCCTTACGGGGAAGGGCCGAGAGTATTGAAGGATTTTGTAGGTATGCGCACAAGCGCGCAGGTTTCATAAAAAAGTTGTAAGAGCGTGTTTTTAGTTAAAGCATAAAAATTAAAAAGTGCTTGAGGAGTTACATGGAAAAGCGAACATTGCTGGCAGTGGTGCTTTCGGTTCTTGTTATATCGGGTTATTATACGGTGCAGGGCATCTTCTTTCCGCCTCCGGCTCCTGTGCTTACAGAGGCGGCTGAAGAGCCCCTTGCTCCGGGGCCTTCCCAGGGAGAGCCGGTTTCCAGGGTATCCGGCGGGGCGGATCGTATCGAATCAGCCCTGGAGGAAGGACCGGTTGCAGAGCAGCGGGTAAGCATAGAGACGGACCTGCTGGAGGTAACCCTCACCAATGCCGGGGGAGATGTGGTTTCCTATAAGCTCAAGGAACATACCGAAGGAAATGAGTTTGTGGAGATGATTCTTCCCGGCGAAGAGGAGCCCCACGCCTTTACCCTGGCCTTTGGGGATACCACTGTTAAGCCTATCCGGTCTTACTTTACCGTATCCCGTATATCAGACTATGCCGTAGCATTTTACCGGGATTTCACCCTGGGAACTGCTGCCGATGGAGCAGAGGGCAGGTTTCGCCTTATCAAAACCTATACCTTTAAGCCCCATGAATACATGTTTGAGCTCTCTATACAGTTGGAGGGAGAGCGCTCGATCCCGGGCTTTAATTTCCCCGGAGACGTCGCCTATACCCTGAGCTTTGGGCCCCAGATAGGCCCGTATTTTGAAAAACTGGACCAGCGCTATGAGTACCGCCACTACTACACCTATAGCAACGGTAAACAGAAGCAGGAAAAGGTAAGCGATCACAGCCCCTTGCGGATTCTGGGCCGTCCGAGTTGGGCGGCCATCGCGGGGAAATACTTCACGTTTATCGCCCTCCCCTACATTAACCAGTATGAGATGGAATTCTCCACCAGACCTGAGCCGGGTATTTCCAGCGTTTCCCGCTTCTCCCTGGTCCGTTTGCCGGTGAAGAGCTCCCGTACGGAGGACATCTACCGGTTTTACTTAGGCCCCAAGACCCAGAATGCCCTGGCGGTGTACAACAATGGAAACAATGAGTTCAATCTGCGGGATATGGATTTAATCAAGGTGGCCAATACCAGCGGCTTCCTTTCGCCCCTGGAAACGCTCCTCAAGTGGGTTTTGAGCTTCTTCTACCGGATCATTCCAAATTATGGGGTGGCCATACTGTTCCTCACCCTTTTGGTGAAGGTCCTCTTCTTCCCCCTCACCAAGAAGGGCTCTGAGGCAACCTTGCGGATGCAGGTCCTGGCCCCGAAGATCAAGGATATCCAGACCAAATACAAGGACAATCCTGCCAAGATGAACGCGGAAATGGCGGAATTGTACAAGAAGGAAGGGTACAACCCCCTTGCGGGCTGCCTGCCCATGCTCCTGCAGCTGCCGATTTTCATAGCCATGTACAATCTCTTTAACAACCACTTTGATCTGCGCGGGGCCCTGTTCATTCCGGGCTGGATTCCAGACCTGTCCCTGCCTGAATCTGTCCTTTCCTTTGCCCCTTTCCGCCTGCCCCTTTTGGGGTGGAGTGATATTCGCCTGTTACCCTTTATTTATGTGGGTTCCCAACTGCTCTACGGTAAGATAACCCAGACTCCGGATCAGCAGGCCAATGCCCAGATGAAGATGATGCTCTATATCATGCCTATCGTGTTCTTTTTCATACTCTACGATGTGCCTTCAGGCTTACTCTTGTACTGGATCATCTCTAATCTCTTGTCCCTGGTGCAGCAGGTGGCTATCAACAAATACCTGGCCAAGAAGCGGGCGGCTATGGTTATGGCTCATCCTGAACCGGTGATTGCACCGAAAAAGAAGAAGGGGAAAAGGGGATAAGCGTTTTTCTTAACGGCAGTTGCCCCTTAAGCCCAGGGGAGACGCCGCAGCAGTGAAAAAAGTACAAAACGCAATTTCTTTCGCAAGGAGTCTATAGTATGGTATATGAATTTGAAGGCCGTACCGAGAAAGAGGCAATCGATCGGGCGGCAGCAGCCCTTGGCCTGGGCAAGGATGATTTTGATGTGGAGATTCTTGAGGTCCAGCGGGCAGGTCTATTCAAGATCAAGAAAGGCTATGTGAAGATCCGGGTGCACCTGAACCAGAATGAGGCAGCCGCTCTCGAACATGCCGAGGAAAGGGGTGAATCCCGGACGCTTCCTGATGAAGCGCCCCGGGAGCAAAGATTCGAGGACCCTGAAGCCAAAAATGATTTTGAACAAAAGCTCATTGATTTTATAGAAGGTATGGTCCAGCGCATGGGCTATACGGGAAAGGCGTCGGTCCTGTTCAGGGAGGAGAAGAAGATCGGATTCAAGATCGAGTCGGTCCATTCTTCTATATTAATAGGGAAAAAAGGGAAAAACCTGGATGCCCTGCAGCTCTTGGTCAATATTTACGCGGGGAGACAGGGTCGAGAGGATATACGGGTGATCTTGGATACCGAGAATTACCGGATTCGCCGGGAGGAGTCTTTAGTCCGCCTGGCCTTTACCGTGGCCGATAGGGTACGGGAGCGTCATGGTTCGGTCCTCCTTGAGCCGATGAACCCCTTTGACCGCCGGCTCATCCATACCACCCTGAACGATGTGGAGGATGTAGAAACCAAGAGTGAAGGGGAAGGCCTCTACAAACAGGTCCGGGTGTATTATCGGGGAGGCCGTTAGGAGCCGCCGGCCCTGGGGGGAACCGGTATGGGTACGGGCCGCTCGAAGCGTGAGCCTTGAGCGGGCCCGGAGGAGGGCCTTGGCATGGGTTTTGGGAGAAGCAAAAAGGAGGCATGGCTATGGCTAAACAGCTGGGCTTAGGCCTTGCCCTGGTGTTTCTGGCGCTGGGATGCGCCACGAACCAAAGGGCCTTTACGGATCTCGGGGTCATTGCTCCCCTGGACAGGGCTATCCTCAACGCCGCAGAGACCATCAAGGCGGACCTTGAGGCGGGTACCGTGGTGGCGGTGCTGGACTTTAACTCAGGGAACAGCCGTTTCGACGACTACGTGATGCAGGAACTGGAGATAGCCCTGGTAAGCGGCAAGCAGCTTGCGGTTACCGAGCGCAAGAACATAGAGCAGGTGAGAAAGGAAAAGCTCGAACAGCTTCGGGGGGACGTGAGCGACGAGACCTCCGCGTCCATAGGGAAGGAGCAGGGCTGGAAGGTGGTGATCCTGGGGAACCTCTTTGACATGAAGGACACCTACCGCTTCAGGATACGGGCGGTGAAGGTGGAGGAGGCGCTGATAGCCACGGCCTTTGCGGTGGACCTAAGCCCTAAGGACCCCAAGGTGCATAACCTCTTAGACGGGAAGAAACCGCCCCTTATTCCCTTAGAGGCCCAGGCGCCTCAATTCCAGCGGCAGGATCATGCAAAGCTGGTTTCTCTGACCATGCCGAGACTCAGTTTTGCCTGGGACGGGGAAGCTGCGGGGCTTGGCGTTGAAGCGATAGACTTCAGGTTTTCCCCGCTGCCCTATTGTTCCCTGGGCGCAGGATTCTGGGATGCGGTATTCACTTTCGGCGATAAGCTTGAAGGCTTCGTCAGCTTCTTTCCTGTTCATGGGGGCTTCTTGTTTCCGCTGAGCCAACGCATTAGCGCCACCGCTTCCGGTACCCTGTATTGGCTGGGGTTCGTTGATGAGAAGGAACCCCTCCTTAATACCGGGCCTCATTACACTCAGGATGAAGAGGGGAATGAAAAGATCAGCTACCTGGGGGTTTTTATCACTCCCGGTATTAAGGCCGGACTCTTATTCCGCTTAGGGGATGATCTTGGATTAGAACTCAGTTATAAGGGCTATTGGTTCAGGGAGCGCTACCTCAGTACCCTGGGACTGGGATTCGCTATGTACGATCTCCTCTAACCTATCGGTTAGAGCGCCTCTCACCTACCGGTTAGATCTCCTCTAACCTACCGGTTAGAGCTCCTCTCAGATCGGGTGAACGCCGCGGCCTTGACAGGTTTCCCTTGTACCGGCTATCCTGAAACCCTTATTGATTTTGGGGAAGCAGGGTGCAATTCCCTCGCAAGCGCGTTACCGTAAAGCCGGGATACCACTATCATATACCTGCTGCGCATACCGGAGGTTATGAGTTATGAAAAAAGTGCGGAAAGGGCTGTTAAGCCTTGTTTTTACCCTGGCCCTGCTTAGCCCGGGCGCCGGAGAAGAAGCGGGAGAGGGGGACTATCTCCCGCTTCAGGAAGACCAGGGTCTTACCATCACGGGTACCAGGACTGAAAAGCGCCTGGAAGATACGGCGCAGCTTACCGAAATCATCACGAAAGAAGAGATAGCCGCTTCCGGGGCGGTTTCCGTCCATGATGTGCTCTCCCAGTACGGCATCCTCTTTGCCAGTAACGGCATGGGGGATTACGTGAGCCTGCAGGGTCTTGGGGAAGGGCGCATCCTCTACCTGGTAAACGGAAGGCGCCTTGCCGGCAGAATCGCCCAGCGCTTAAACGGCGAGACCCTGCCCCTGGGCAACATAGAACGCATAGAGATAGTCCGGGGCCCCCAGTCTGCCCTCTACGGTTCCGAGGGTATAGGGGGCGTCATCAACATCATCACCAAAGAACCGCAAGAGGCCTTTTCCCTCAAGGTCTCCCTGAAAAACAGCTTTCAGTTTGCCTACGACGATCCTGACACCCCTGCTTCGCCCCAGCCTTTTGACGGCTTTAATCCCTTAAGAGCGCAAAGCGCCCTGGTCAACACGAACTTTAAGCTGGGCCCCCTCCTGAATACCCTCACCCTTACCGGTATGCGGGGGTCTTTTTACTACAATGAAGATGCAAGCCGTTCCATCCTGCCTTTACAGTACCAGGGGAGCGCGGGCCTGGAAACGGCCTTTTCCCCCCGCCCGGGGCTCACCCTAGGGCTGGGCGGCTCCTTTATGGGTATGCAAAGCGAAGAGAGAACCAGCGCCCTGGGCGACATTACCCGTTACCGGCACTCCCGTGCGGACGCGCATATACAGGCGGACCTGTCCCTGACAGATACGGCCCAATTCCGCATCAGTCTTTACGACAATTTCTACCAGCGGGATAAAGACGGCTACACGGCCCAGGATGCGCTCTGGCAGAGCGGAGAGAACCATGAAAACGAACATATCCTTTCTCTGGAGGCCCAGGGGGTATGGAGCGCTTTTACGCACTGGACCCTCTTGGGGGGCCTGGAAGCTGCCTATAACAGCATGGATAAGTACAATTTTGATAATGCGGGCTCCTCCCATGTGTGGCTCGATAGAGAAGCGGTTTTCCTGCAGGCGGAACGCTCGGGAGCGCGCTATACGCTCATAGGGGGCGTCCGTTTAGAGCGAAACGCCCAATTCGGACTTTTCGCGGCCCCTAAAATTGCGGGCATGTATTATGTACTCCCCGGCCTGCGTATGGTAGGGGGCTTCGGCCTGGGCTATCGCGCGCCTTCCTTCAGCGATCTCTATCAGACCACCGACTCGAGCCGCTACGTGATCTATCCCAATGCTGCTATGAAGCCTGAGTACGCCCTCTCCGGTAACGCCGGCCTTGAGTTTGCCAGCCCTGCGTTTTTTGCCCAGGTGAATTATTTCTACAGTGAGCTGTTTGACGAGATACACTATTTTTACCGGGATGAGCAGACCGGTGAGCCGGTTTCTGTTAATAACGGACAGGTTGAGAAAAACAATGAGGGCAAGCCCATACGGTTCCGGGATAACCTGGCCCGTTCCCGCCGCTTTGGGTTTGATGCGGAAGGCCGGCTCAGGTTTGCCGCGTATTTTTTCGTATCCGCAGGAGAGCGCTTTGTCTTTGCCTATAACCTGAGCGATGATGAGGTATTGCATGATACTCCGGCAAACACCCTTACGTTCAAGGCGGGGTTTACCAGCGAAAAGCTGAGCGAAAACCCTCTCTACACCTATCTGGGGGCACGGTTTATAACGCCCCTGGAAGACGGTTCGGAACAGGACCGCCCTCAGCTGATCCTGGATTATTTCTTTAACCTCCGCCTGGCTTCCCATTGGACCATACATGCTTCAATTACCAATATCACCGGCGCTGTCCTGTACTATTACCGCAGTGAAGGGAACAAGTGGACAGGCCACGGAGAAAAAGTCGGTCAAACCGTACAACTGGGGGTGAGCTTTGAATGGTAACGGGCAAACCTTGCACCGCCTGGTGAACGGCCGCTTACTGCGGCGGGGTTACACCACGGGAACCTGTGCGGCTGCGGCGGCAGGGGCGGCCACCTGGATCTTGCTGCATCAAGGCACCTGCGGGACATGGCAGCTTACTACCCCTAAAGGCATACACTTGAGCCTTGCGGTCATGGACGCTTCTTTCACTGCCCATACTGCTTCCTGCGGGGTCCGCAAAGACGCAGGGGATGATCCGGATGTTACCAACGGTATGGTGGTGTATGCCACGGTATGCAGGACGGGCAAAGCCGGTATCCGTATTGAGGGCGGCCAAGGGGTGGGACGGGTTACCAAACCCGGGCTTGACCAGCCTGTAGGGGAAGCGGCTATTAATTCGGGCCCCCGCAAGATGATACAAAGGGAATGTCAAGCGGTCTGTGCTGAGGGTGCGTATACCGGGGGCCTTCTGGTACGCATTAGCATTCCGGGGGGAGCGGAGGTAGCGGCCCGGACCTTCAACCCCCGGGTGGGGATTACCGGGGGTATCTCGGTACTGGGGACCAGCGGTATTGTGGAGCCCATGAGCGAAAAGGCCTACGCCGACACCATCCGGGTGGAACTCAATCAAATTCGCAGCGCGGATACCCCTCATAAACGGGAGGTGATCTTCACCATTGGGAATATGGGAGAGGCCTTTGTACGGGATACCCTGGGGCTTTCCCTGGAGGCCCACGTTAAATGCTCGAACTTCATTGGAGAGGCCCTTGCCTCAGCAGCAGAGCTGGGCTTTAAACGGATACTGCTGGTGGGGCATATCGGAAAGCTCGTTAAACTCGGCATGGGTATGGTCAATACCCATTCGTCCCAGGGAGACGCACGGATTGAAACCCTAATCTGCTGCGCCCTTGAAGCCGGTGCTTCCCTTGCCCTGCTCCATGCCATACAGGATTGTGTTACTACTGATGCGGCGCTTGAGGTCTTGCGCCAGGGCTCGCTATTGCCACAGACCATGCATATACTGGGTAAACGCATTGATGCGACGCTCAGGCGTCACCTGCCCCCTGAAATGGAACGTGCCTTTATCTGTTTTGATAAGAAGCTCTCCCTCCCTGACAGACGGGGAGCAATCATTTGCCAAAGTCCTCATGCGGATACGATCCTGGAGGTTTTAAAACATGGGTGAAGTTCACTTTGTGGGCGCCGGCCCTGGAGCAGTGGATCTTATCACGCTGCGGGGTAAAATGCTGCTTGAAAGGGCTGATGTGCTTATCTATACCGGCTCATTGGTAAACCCCTTGCTGCTTGATTTTACCAAAGAAACCTGTGTTACCCATAACAGCGCCTGCCTTACGCTTGATGAAGTGATTGATCGTATGGCGGAAGCCGTGAGCCGGGACCTTGAAGTGGTCCGGCTTCATACCGGGGACCCCAGTCTCTATGGGGCCATACGGGAACAGATTGACCGTCTCAATAGACTGGGTATTGCCTGGGATATTTGTCCGGGAGTCTCCAGTTTCTGCGCGGCCGCCGCAGCCCTTGGGGTGGAATTGACCCTTCCTTCAGTGAGCCAATCGGTAATCATCACCAGATACCAAGGCCACACCGGGGTACCTGCCTCTGAATCCCCTGCCTCCCTTGCGGTACACGGTTCAACGATGGTGTTTTTTTTAAGCGCCTCCCTGCTCGATACCATTGCAGCGGATCTGATTTCCTCAGGAAGCTATTCGGTGGATACCCCTGCGGCGATTGTGTATAAGGCAAGCTGGGCAGAACAAAAAGTCTTACGCGGTACCCTTGGTACTTTGCACGAGATGGCCCAGTCTTCGGGTATTACCAAAACGGCCCTGGTCCTGGTGGGTAAGGTCTTAGGTACCGAGTATGCGCTTTCCCGGCTGTATGCCCCGGATTTCTCTACGGCATACCGTCAAGGGTCAGCGTCTGTTCCCAAGGCGGATACTAAAAAGGAGGACCTATGAGTGTTGCCATCATTGCCGTATCGAAACCAGGGGTAGCCCTTGCCGCAGACTTACAGGGACACTTGGCAGATGCAACGGTGTATGGATACGCTGCCTATGCCTTACCCGATCAAAGACCCTTTCAGAAATTACGCTTCATTATCGAGGACCTGTGGGAACATTACGAAGGGCTGGTGTTTCTTTGCGCAGCAGGAATAGTCCTTCGTACCATAGCTCCCTGTATTAAATCCAAGTACCAGGACCCGGCAGTGGTCATGTGTCCTGAAACCGGTTCTTTTGCGGTTTCCCTGCTTTCAGGCCACGAAGGCGGGGCAAATCATTTAGCCCAACGAGTAGCCGAATATATTGCTGCGGTGCCGGTAATCAGTACCGGCACTGAGGCGTCTCCTCGCATTATTCCACGCAACCTGGTCCTTGGAATCGGCTGTAAGCGCGGTACAGACCGTCAAAGGATCAAGGCCGCAGTAGAAGCGGTCTTTAGGCAAGAGCGTCTCTCCTGGTTGCGGATACAGCGCATCTGTACGATTGATATAAAAAAGGATGAACCGGGCTTACGCTGTTTTGCTGAAGCCTTGGGAGCGCCCCTCTATTTTTTCAATGCCCAGGAACTGAACGCCCTGGATGGTACGTTTAGCTCTTCTGATTTTGTGCGGGAAATAACCGGTACCGATACGGTCTGTGAACGGGCTGCCCTTGCCGGCTGTAGCGTACATCTTAGGGGGATGAGCGGGGGGACATTAATCGTTCAAAAAACGACGCTGGATGGGGTTGCCCTGGCAGTAGCAGAAAGGGCAAGCCCATGAATAGACTCATGCTGGTAGGTATAGGACCCGGTAATGCGGCGAATATGACCGAAGCATGCCGTAACGCCCTGCTTTCGGCGGATGCTATTTTTGGGTATACCCCATACCTGGCGCTGCTCAAACCCTTGTTCCCCCATAAAGCGTTTTTTGGAACACCCATGAAAGGTGAGGTAGCCCGCTGCCGTGCAGCTTTGCATCTTGCCGCAGAAGGCAAGGTGGTCTCTCTTGTTTCCAGCGGCGATGCGGGGATTTATGGTATGGCATCCTTGGTTTATGAGCTCTCCCCTGAATTCCCCACGGTAAGCATTGCAGTAGTTCCCGGAATCACCGCTGCCCTCAGCGGAGCTGCCCTGCTTGGCTCACCGCTTGGACACGATTTTGCGGTAATCAGTCTTTCGGATCTGCTTACTCCCTGGGACCTCATTGAAAGAAGACTACGGGCCATAGCAGCAGGGGACCTGGCAATCTGTATTTACAATCCTGCCAGTAACGGCAGGAGAGAACACCTAAAACGCTCTTGTGATATATTACTTGAAATCCTGCCCCCGGACCGGGTGTGCGCGCTGGTTCGCAACATTGGACGCGCCGACGAAGGGTATACCCTTACAAGCCTAGGCGAATTGCGCACCATGCACACAGATATGCACACTACGGTTTTCATCGGTAATGCCAATACACGGGTAATTAACGGTAAAATGGTAACCCCCCGAGGGTACCGCCATGCCTAGGCTCATCATTTTTGGCGGAACTACCGAAGGACGCAAACTAGGCCAATGGTGTACGAAACAGGGCATAGATTTTCTGTACTGTACCGCAACTGCCTTAGGGGCTGCACAACTGGATACGGATCGAGTACGGGTAGGTCGCATGAGTTTTCACGAAATGCGGGACTTCCTAAAAGAAGAGACCCCTGAACTGGTGGTTGATGCGACTCACCCTTACGCCGATAAGGTGAGCGCTCATATTGCCGCAGCTTGTTCTGCCGAGGATATTCCCTGCTTGTGCATCTTACGCGAGGCTTCGGATACATCCGGTTGTACCACCTTCTTACATGAAGATAGCCTTATTGCGTGGCTTGAGAGAGAGCGGGGTGTTATTTTTGCTGCTACCGGGGTAAAAGAGGCGGTCCTGTTTACCCGTTTATCCGATTTTCAAGAACGGGTATGGTTCAGACTGCTGCCTACGCTTGAAGGGCTCAAGACCTGCCTTGAGGCAGGCTATCCCAGGGAACATCTGATTCTCATGTGGGGCCCTTTTTCAGATACCTTAAACGAGGCCATGTTTGCTGCGGTAGGAGCTTCAATTTTGGTTACCAAAGATTCAGGGCCAGAAGGGGGATTCCCCCAGAAGAAAAAAGCAGCCTTAGCATTGGGCATGCAAATCGCCGTAATGCAACGACCTTTACCTGCCACTGGTTTGTCCTATCATGAGGCACTTTTGGAAATTGAGCAAAGAGTGGGAATCAGGCTATGAAGAAGATTACGATAATCGGTACGGGTCTTGGACCAGATACGATTACTGCTGAAGGAAGGAAGGCCCTGGATGCTGCGGAAGTCTGGTTCGGTTCTGAACGGCTGCTGGAATTATGCCAAAGAACCGCGAAAACCGAAAAAGTTACCTTTCCCTTTTATACCAAAGACCCCATTATACAGGAAATGGATCACCTCACCGCGCAGCAATGCGCTGTGCTGGTTTCTGGGGATACGGGTTTTTACAGTGCTGCCCATGAGCTTTACGCTGCCTTGTCTGAACTGCAAGGGTATTCGGTTGAACTCATTCCAGGTATTGCTACGGTAAGCGCTTTTTTTGCGCGTCTTGGTTTGCCCTGGCAGGATGTCTGTCTTTTCAGCGCGCATGGCCGGGACAGCACCGGACTGGTTTCACGGGTAAGGCGGCATAGAAGGGTCTTTTGTATTACCGGAGGCAATATCAGGGAAATAAGCGCTGTGCTTGAAGATGCTGGATTTTCATCCCTGGCGGTTTATGCGGGTGAAAATCTTGGACTTGAAGATGAACACCTTTTTATCACAAATGTCAAAGCCCTCAGTTCATTAGGTCTTTCCTCCTTATCCGTGCTGGTTTTTGAAAACAAGCATCCTGATGACAGGATTCGTTTTGGTATAGCTGATGAAGCCTTCAGTCGCCTAGAGGGTATACCCATGACCAAGGCGGAAGTGCGCGCACTAGCGCTTGCAAAACTAGAATTACGATCAGACGATACCTGCTATGATATAGGTGCCGGGACAGGTTCGGTTTCTGTGGAAATGGCTTTGGCAGCCCATCAAGGACAGGTCTTTGCCATTGAAGAGAACCCCCAAGCCTTACCGCTTATCCATAAAAACCGTAAACAATTCCAGCTTGCCAATATTATGCTTATTGAAGGTGAGGCCCCTGCTTCGTTGACAGGCTTACCGAATCCTGATGCTGTTTTTATTGGGGGAAGCAAGGGGAACATACAAGAAATTATCCAATGGGTAACCCAAAAAAATCCTGAAGTCCGCCTGGTCATTACTGCGATAACCATAGAAACCGTGCAAAGGGTCTTATCCTGCCTGCCCCAGGTGGAATTGATACAAGTTGCTGCAGCACGGTCAAAAAAAGCGGGATCCCAGCATCTTCTACAAGCGCAGAATCCTGTTTTTATCATGTCTGTAAAAGGGGAGCGGTAACCATACATGGGGAAGAGCACAGGGATAGAACGGCAGGCTATGGCCCGTATATTAATCACCGGAACCCAGACGGGTTGCGGAAAGACTACCGTAAGTTGCGCCTTGCTGTGGGCATTCAAAGAGCGAAGCGTGCATATTACGGCTTTTAAATGCGGACCCGATTACATTGACCCCATGTTTCACCGCTCGGTAACAGGAGTGCGGGCTTACAACCTGGATCCCTTCTTTTTACAGGGTGAGGATCTCAGGGTATATTTTGCCGCTAAGATGCACCAGGCGAGTGGATCTATCGAAAATCCGTCCCTGGCACTGCTGGAAGGCGCTATGGGGTATTATGACGGTATCGGTGCAAGCTGCCAAGCCTCATCTTACGAAGTGGCTCGGATTACCAAAACACCGGTAGTGCTCGTGGTGGATATGAGCAGGCTTGGTAATTCTGCATTTGCGTTGATTGAAGGGTTTGTGCGGTACCAAGACGATAACGGTATATGCGGGATCATTTTTAACGGAATGACCGAAACCCGTTACCTGCAATTTAAGGTGGAACTCGAAAAACGAAAGGTGCACGCCTTTGGCTACCTTCCGCATAATCCCGCATGGCAGATAGAAAGCCGTCATCTTGGACTTACGAGGGCAGCAGATATTCCGTTTTTACAAGAAAAACTTGCGGCCTTAGGCAAGCAGGCCGCAGAAACCATTGATGTAGAGGGTTTACTGGAAGCGGCTGCTCAGGCGCCGGATATATCCCAGGAAGGGGTAAAACGGGTACAAAACAGGATCAAGCGCCCTCGCCATCGGGTGCGGCTTGCAGTTGCCTCTGATGAGAGTTTCTGTTTTCTTTATAAGGAGAATCTTGAATTACTGGAAGATTTAGGCTGTGATATTGCATTCTTTAGTCCTATGTATGATGCACAGCTACCGGAGGCTTCCTGCGGACTAGTACTCTGCGGGGGATACCCCGAACTGTATGCGGCGACGCTCACCCAAAATGTCAGTATGCGCACTGCGGTGTACGAGAGTATCTTAGGGTATTTACCGACGATTGCAGAGTGCGGCGGTTTTTTGTATTTACATGCCATGCTTGATGGACTGCCTATGGCCGGAGTACTTAAAGCCAAGGCATTTAAGACAAAACAACTCAGGCGTTTTGGTTATGTAAGCTTACAGGCAAAGAAAGATACCCTGCTCTGTAAGGCAGGGGATTCCATACGGGCCCATGAGTTTCATTATTGGGAGAGTACAGACCCTGGATGTGATTTTACCGCAAGCAAAAGCAGCGGAATCACCTACCCTTGTATTCATGCAAGTAACAGTCTTTATATGGGTTTTCCCCATCTTTATTTTCCGGCAAACCCTGATTTTGCAAAACGTTTTGTTCGGAAAATGCACGCATATCAGAAGGGAGAGGTATGATTTTTTTATATTCTACCCTGGCGATGGGATTGGGATTTATACTTGATTTGATTCTTGGCGATCCGGAGGGATTTCCGCATATCGTACGGTTCTTTGGTTTTTTGATTGCTAGGGGGGAGCGGCTTCTTTGGAATGAAAAGGGTAATAACCGGCTTAAGGGTCTTGTTTTTACCCTGATGGTGTTGTGCATCTGTTCTGGAATTCCCTTATTGCTCATGTTTTTGGCATATAGCTACCACGCAGCGCTTGGTTTACTGGTGGAAACCTTCTTTTGTTATCAATGTATCTCGGTAAAAGATCTCCGGGTGGAAAGTGAAAGGGTGTATAAGGCGCTTAAGGCAGGAGATCTAGAGGGTGCCCGTTTTGCGGTTTCACGAATTGTAGGACGGGATACGGAAAGACTAGATGAGGCAGGCATCACTCGGGCCACGGTAGAGACCGTTGCCGAAAATACTTCGGATGGCGTAGGGGCTCCACTTTTCTACATGGCTTTAGGGGGTGCTGCCGCCGCTTGTTTGTATAAAGCTGCCAATACGATGGATTCGATGGTTGGTTACAAGAATGATCGGTATATACATTTTGGCTGTGCTGCTGCTCGCCTGGACGATGGGCTTAACTTGCTACCTTCCCGACTCTCTGCGCTGGCCATGATTGCCGCAGCGTTTATGTTTCGGTATGACGGTAAAGGGGCCTTCCGTATTTGGCGACGGGACAGGCGCAAACATCCAAGCCCTAATGCGGCGCAAACAGAAGCGGCCTGTGCCGGAGCTCTGGGTCTGCGTCTTTCAGGTTCCGCTTACTATCACGGTGTTCGTGAAGATAAGCCTGAAATCGGTGATGCTATACACCCGATAGCCTCGGAAGATATCAAAAGAAGCATCACCCTGCTCTATGGGGTGGCGTTTATCATAGTTATGCTTTCTCTGGGGATACGTTTATGCCTTTACATGGTGGCGATATATACCGGTTTATAAGATCCGGGGGGATAAGACTGGATTTTTCTGTAAATACCAACCCCCTGGGAATTCCTGATGCGGTTTTAGACGCTCTTAAAACCCACGATGCTGATTTTGCCCTTTACCCTGACCCCTGCTGTCGCACTATTCGGACAGCCCTGGCCCTTTATGAAGGCATAAGCGAAGAAGCTATACTATGCGGCGCCGGAGCATCTGATTTAATTTACCGCCTTTGTCTGTCCTATCGTCCACGCCGGGTTCTCATCTGTGTTCCCACCTTTTCAGACTATGCCCTGGCTTCGCAACTTGCAGGAGCAGAAGTGGTATCCTATAGGTTATCAGAACAAAATAACTTTCGTCTCACCAAGGCTTTTCTTGAAAAGATTACCAAAAACACTGCCCATACCATCGACATGATCTTTCTCTGTAATCCTAACAATCCCACGGGGCTTCTTCTGGATCCGCTTCTGCTTACAGAAATGGTACAGGAGTGCGAAAAATTATCTGTTTTACTGGTGGTGGATGAATGTTTTTTACCCTTTACCAGGGCAAATTCCCTGGTTTCA
The DNA here is from genome assembly GCA_031282065.1 of Treponema sp. GTDB lineage: Bacteria > Spirochaetota > Spirochaetia > Treponematales > Breznakiellaceae > JAIRLU01. The sequence goes on along the minus strand of JAITEL010000085.1, from coordinate 5,011 downwards.
TCGAAAATGCCTAAAAACCTTGCGGTCCTCAAAGCCTTTACCAAAACCTTTGCCTTGGCAGGATTGCGTTTTGGGTATCTTATTTCATCTGACAGCACCTTGCTTGCCATGGCAGCCCATGCGGGACCCTGCTGGAATGTTTCGGTACCTGCCCAAATTGCCTCCCTTGCGGCGCTGGACTGTAGGCAACACGTAAATCAGGCCAGGGATATTATTGAACAGGAAGGCCCTTTTCTTGCACAGGGTTTACGGGAACTGGGCTTTAGGGTCTTTGAAGGGGATGCTAATTTCTTGTTGTTTCAGAGCGACCGTAGGATTGCCTTATATGAGGCCCTTGTGGAAAAAGGAATTTTGATTCGTTCTTGCGAAAATTTTCAGGGTTTAGATCCGCGGTACTATCGTATTGGGATAAAACAACATGAAGATAATGAAAAGCTGCTTGCTGCTATCCAGGAAGTAGTACACAAGCTATAAAGAGGCAACATGAAAGCAAAACCGCTTATGATTCAAGGAACCATGTCTAATGTGGGTAAGAGTCTTCTAACCGCTGGCTTATGCCGGATATTGTGGCAAGACGGTTATAAGGTGGCCCCGTTCAAGGCGCAGAATATGGCGCTTAATTCCTATATCACCGAAGAGGGACTAGAAATGGGACGAGCCCAAGTGGTACAAGCTGCTGCCTGCGGTATCAAGCCTACGGTACTGATGAACCCGATTTTGTTAAAACCCACCACCGATATGGGTTCCCAGGTGATTGTGAAAGGTGAGGTGTATGGGAATATGGAAGCCAGGGATTACTTTACCCAAAAGAAAGTGCAAAGGAACGCAGTGGTCTTTGAAGCTTACGAAAGCTTAGCAAGCGAATATGACATTATCCTGATTGAAGGGGCCGGAAGTGCTGCAGAAATTAACTTGCGTAAAGATGATTTTGTAAATATGGGACTCGCAGAACATGTGCGTACACCGGTTCTGCTGGTAGGGGACATTGATAGAGGCGGGGTATTTGCCCAACTGTGCGGAACTTTACTGCTCCTTTCTGAAGATGAACGGACTTTGGTAAAAGGGCTTATTATCAATAAGTTTCGCGGCAACCGAGATTTATTGCAAGAGGGTCTTACTATGCTTGAGGAGCGGAGCGCTAAACCGGTAGTTGGGGTGGTGCCTATGCTTGATGTAGATATTGAAGATGAGGACAGCCTTTCACATCGCTTTACCCATAAAAGACCGGACGCACCCCTGGATATTGCCGTGATCCGGTTGCCGAAGATAGCTAATTTCACGGATTTTTACGCGCTGGAAGCTACTGAGAGCCTTACTCTCCGGTATATAGATGCTGTCGGAGATCTCCAAAAACCTGATATGCTCGTTATACCAGGCACCAAGAATACCATTGCCGACCTTATATGGCTTCGTGAAAAGGGTTTTGATACGGCAATTCTCCGGTTAGCATCGACGCATACTCCTGTCTTTGGTATTTGCGGCGGATACCAGATGCTTGGTGAACGGGTTATCGACGGTGAAGGCGTAGAGTTTCAAGGAGGAGGCAGCATCGCCGGTCTAGGACTTCTTGCTATGATTACGGTGTTTACCAAAGAAAAGCAACGCGCTCTGGTGAAGGGCAGGGTCTCTGTATTCGGGAGCGATCAGGTGTATGTGGAAGGGTACGAAATACACATGGGACAAAAGCACTATGCTTGTAGCGAAACAGATACGGCTTTGTGTATCCAACAGGGGACCGTGTACGGTACCTATGTACACGGCTTTTTTGATACTCAGGAGTGTAGAAAGGCCTTGATTGAAATGCTCTGTAAAAACAAAGGGATTCCCCTCCCTCAGAACGCGTTTTTTGATTTAAGCCAGTACCGGGAAGAACAATTTAACAGGCTTGCCGCAGCACTGAGAAGGCATCTTGATATGGATTTCATCTACAAAATCCTAGCAGAGGGCGTATGAATTGGAAAATAGTAAGCCCTGCGGAAATTGAGGCAGAAAGTTTTGAGCGTATTGCCCATACCTTACAAAGGCAATCATTTTCCGCTGCATTAAGGGCATTACAGGAACAAGGGGGCCGGAAAATCATGCCGCTGCTGCTTCGTATTATTCATACCACCGCAGACTTCAGCATGGTGAAAAATCTGGCTCTCTCCCCTGACGCGATTACCCAGGGGATAGAGTCCCTGCATAGCGGGGCTACGATTGTTACGGATACAGAAATGATCAAAGCAGGCATAGATAAAACCAGACTTGCAAGATGGGGCGGCAGGTGTGTCTGTTTTATGAGCGACCCGGAAGTGGCGGAACATGCACAAACAAACAAGACCACCCGGGCCTATGCGGCCATGGATAAGGCGGCTTCCCTAAGCAACCCCCTTATCTTTGCCATAGGAAACGCACCAACCGCGCTGGGGCATGTATGTGAATTGGTAAACTGCGGTGCGGTCCAGGCATCCCTCATAATCGGGGTACCGGTGGGATTTGTAAATGTTATCGAATCCAAGGAAATGCTTGAGAGAACCAGGGTGCCTTTTATCACCATACGGGGCAGAAAAGGAGGCAGTACGGTGGCGGTAGCCCTTTGTAATGCCCTGCTTCGTTTAGCAGCAGGAGCATAAATGCAGCTTCATGAACGGGATGCCATTGGAGACCATAGAGTAAAACATACACGCTCTATCCTCATGGCTATCACCTTGGCTATCCTACTGGGGTTTACCTTAACCGGATCGCTTGCCTTAGGGGCGGTAAAACTTTCTATAGGAGAGATCGCTCGAATCATGGCAGGAAAATGCAGCGGAAGCCCCCAGCGCTATGCCGGTATTCCCCAGGGCCTGGTAGCGGTACTTTGGGAACTGCGCTTACCCCGCATTATAAGCGCTATGCTTTGCGGGGCAGGACTTGCGGTAAGCGGCGTCATTTTTCAAGCGCTCTTGCAAAATCCCCTGGCCGACCCCTACACCCTGGGGATATCCACAGGAGCTGCCTTTGGCGCTTCCCTTGCCATATTCCTCAGTGTCAGCGCCGGCATAGTCTTCTCGGTGCCCTTGTTTGCCCTTGCCTTTGCGGCGCTTACCCTGGTACTGGTTTTGCTGATTGCCGCCCGTGGGGGCGGCATGGAAAGCGGCTCCCTTATTATGTCAGGAATCATCGTAAGCGCTATCCTATCGGCAGGCATCAGTTTTATGAAAATGCTGTCCGGTGAAAATGTGGGGGCCATTGTGTTCTGGCTTATGGGCAGTCTCTCGGCAAAAACCTGGAGTGATGCCGCGCTGCTTATGGCGATCATCCCGCCGGCTAGTATAGGGGCGGCATGGTTCTCCTCCCATCTGAACATCCTTGCCCTGGGCAGCCGGGACGCCCAGGCCCTGGGTGTTCAGGTGCATCTCACGCGTTTTCTGTATCTCCTCCTGGCCGCAGGCATAACCGCTGCGTGTGTATCGGTCTGCGGAATCATCGGCTTTGTAGGGCTCATCGTTCCGCACCTCCTGCGCATGGCTTGTACTGCGGATAACCGCCTGCTTATTCCGCTGTCTGCCCTGGCAGGGGGACTGTTACTGTGTGTAGCCGACAACGGCGCCCGGCTGCTGGGAACCGGTGAAATCCCGGTAGGGGTCCTTACCACCCTGCTGGGAGGGCCCTTTTTTATTTTTATGTTCATAAGACGAAGGACGTGCTAAGGGGTGAGTCTTGTATCCGTAGAAAAGGTGTCATTCGCGTATAAAAAGGGAAGCTCTGCCCTGACAAACATCAGCTTTACCCTTGAAAGGGGTGAACATATAGCCCTCATCGGCCCTAATGGGAGCGGAAAATCAACGCTTTTTAATCTCCTTGCCGGTTTCACCCGGGCAAACACCGGGAGTGTCTCCTTCGCCGAGAGGGACCTCCGGGCCTATAGTCCGCCGGAACGGGCGAAACACATAGCCCTGGTACCCCAGGGGGCACGCCTCAATTTCCCCTATACCTGCCTGGAGACCGTGTTAATGGGACTGCACCCCTATCACCGGTACATGCAAACAGAAAGCGATCAGGCCCTGCAAAGCGCCCAGGGGCTTATGGAACAAACCGAGGTCTGGCATCTGGCCGCCCAATGGGTTACGGCCATTTCCGGCGGAGAATTGCAGCGGGTCCTGCTCGCCCGTGCACTGCTCCAGCTCTTCCCCCAGGGCGTGACCGGGGCCGGTACAGACCCTCCCTACCGGCGCCTGCTGCTGCTTGATGAGGCCTTCAGTTCCTTAGATATTGCGGCCCGTATCAGCATGATGAAACTCCTCAATACCCTCACGACAGGGTATGGCCTGAGCATAATCGCTATCCATCACGATATACCTATAGCCTTTGGCTTTACCCAGCGTATTCTTGCCCTGAGGAAGGGCTCCCTGGTGGCCGACGGCAAACCCGATGCAGTAGGTAACGAAGCGTTCTTTGCCCGGGTCTTTTCGGTACAGGTGGAAATCATACCCGGTAAAGGCTTCTTCTTTGTCGATACCCGGCCCCAGGGAGCACCCTAAGCATGTCTTTTCCCCTTTTGTGCATGGCAAAAAAGACGAAGCGCCTCCAAAGGCCGGTAAAAAAACGCCGGTTAGTTGAGGCTAACCGGCGTCTCTGCTTCACACGCCCAATCAGACGCGGCGTGGCGCGCCTCTACTGTTGTTTGCGGCATACCCGCATCCTTCATCCGCTCGTTCTTACGGTATTACCGCCGAAGCCACTGCCCGTCATGGGCGTTAAACCCGCTATATCTTGGGGCCTTCAGCTTTTTTATATGAAGGGGGCTCCGCCCCGTCATTGCGAGCGAAGCGAAGCAATCCACTGCGGGGACTACCCTGTCTGGATTGCTTCGGGCTTCGCCCTCGCAATGACGACCTTCCCCGCAACGCCCCTCGTCCTATCCCGGCTCTTGGCTAGTATTCAGACATGATTGTAATTGTGGGATGACCTGTTTTATAATGGGCGACATAGAAACCAAAGGGGAGGGGATTTATGCCACAGAAGAAATACAAGGTAACACTCACGAAGG
>JAITEL010000072.1 GCA_031282065.1 Treponema sp. | reverse complement strand
GCTCTGTGGAATTTTCTGGGCATGGCCCTTGCCGGTTTCGGCTCCGTGCTGATAGGCGGCTGCCCGTTGCGCCAGCTCATCAAGGCCGGGCAGGGAGACGCGAACGCGGGCGTATGCGTAGGGGCGTTTATCCTGGCCGGCGCCATTGCCCATAACTTCGGGCTTGCGGCCTCCGCATCCGGCGTGCCGTTCAACGGAAAGGTCGCCGTCGTTGCCGGACTTGCGCTCGTCGCGGTTTTTGCGCTGCTCTGCCGTCCGAAATCCGCCGCCGCATGAAGTTCATCATCACCTTTCACGATGTTTCAGGTTCCCTGCGTACCGAGCAGGTCCTGAAACATCGCGATCTCCCCTGCGTCATTGACGCGGCGCCGCGCAGTCTCGGCACGTCCTGCGTCTACATCATCCGTACCGAAGCGCAAACCCGGGAGGAAATCGCGGCGGTTCTTGAAAACGCCGGAATCGCCTGGGCGAAAATACTGGAGGATGCGGTAAGAGATGAGGGGGAAGATGGGCTTTCACGGGTTTGGCGGCTGTGTCCAAAATCGGATTTCAATGCCTGAATGCTTTGATTTTTTGGGGACCATTGTCCCGATATAGAGAGGTTAGATAGCGTATGTTTACCGTAACAAATTGGTGGGTCGTCCTTGGGCTTGTGGTGTTTGCCGGTCTTTTGGGCTTGTTGGCGGTACTGCGTGACAAACTGGGGTTTACCTCACGCGTAGGCTTGGCGCTTGTGATAGGTGCGGCCTTCGGTATTGTCTTGCAGCTTATTTTCGGCGCGGAAACCGCGACCGGTGCAGGGGCTTTGATCAAAAAGTGGATAAACATTGCCGGTTCCCTTTTTACCAAATCCTTGCAGTTGATCATCGTGCCGCTGGTGCTGGTGTCCATTATCAATGCGATCACGAAATTGACCAGTTCCGGCGAGGGTTTCAAAAAAGCAGGGCGCATTATCGCCTTCCTGCTCGTAACCACTGCCATTGCAACGATCTTTACCATACTGGCAGTTCGGCTCTTCAATCTCAGTGCGGATCATCTCATTGAATACACGGCATCCACATCAAAACCCGCGGACGTGGCGGAGACCATCCTCAATCTCATACCGAATAATCTTTTTGCCGCTTTTGCGTCCAATTCCGTGTTACCCCTTGTATTTGCGGCTGCGCTGATCGGCTTTGCGTATTTAGCCGTTAAAAAGGAAGCGCCTGATCTGGGAGCGCGGTTTGAGGCGTTTCTGGAAACCGCTTACGCCTTGGTACTGAAGATGGTCCATTTTGTCATTACCTTCACCCCTTATGGCGTTCTGGCAATCATCACTGTCCGTGTGGCTTCGGGGAGCGGAAAGTTCATTATCCAGCTTGGACTGGTCATTGCGGCGTCCTTTGTTACCATGCTGGGGATATTCATTCTGCACCTTGTTATCGCCGCGGTGGGAGGGATTTCTCCTTTCTTGTATCTGAAAAAAAGCGCCCCTGCCCTGCTCTTTGCCTTCAGCTCCCGAAGCAGCGCGGCAACGGTGCCGCTTACGATACAAGCCCAACGCAGCCTTGGCGTGGGCGAGGCAAACGCCAACCTGGCGGCAGCGCTGGGTACCTGCATCGGACAAAACGGCTGCGCCGGGTTGACCCCGCCGATGATAGCAATTCTTGTGGGCCTCGTGCAGGGCTGGAATGTCTGGTCCCCGGCCTTCCTCGTGCCTCTCGTCTTGTATGTGGTAATTGCTTCCATTGGAACTGCCGGAGTGGGCGGCGGCGCTATCAACGTTTCACTTCTCGTGTTATCCCTGATGGGGCTTCCGGTAGAACTGGTTACCGTCCTTATCTCGATTGACTTCATCATCGACATGGGCCGGACGCTGATAAACGTGAGCGACAGTATTCTGTCGGGCTTCGTGGCCGGAAAATGGGAACAGGAAATTAACGAGGACGTGCTTTACAACAGAATAAGTCTTGAAGAACTGGAAAAACAGGAACTGCGGACAACCTACACGAGCCTGGCACGGTAAGCGTGCTGTTTTATGCATCAAGCATACGTTTGATGCGATTGTATTTTTAGATAAGGAGCTAGTAATGCGTGAGTTGCCTGAACTCTTTGAATCTTTTTCCGAAGCCCGGAAACAGGGTTTTTTAACCATGAAGTCCCTGAAAGAGCAGGGGGCCGGTGTGGCGGGGACCTTTTGTTCTTATGTCCCGGTGGAACTGTTTTTTGCGGCGGGGGTTATCCCCGTGGGGCTTTGTTCCACCAGCGAAGAGACCATCCCTGAGGCGGAGAAGACCCTGCCCCGCAACCTGTGCCCTCTGATTAAGGCCAGTTATGGCTTTGCCGTTACCGACAAGTGCCCCTACATGTATTTTTCGGATCTGGTGGTGGGGGAGACTACCTGCGACGGCAAGATCAAGATGTATGAGCTTTTGGGGGATATGAAGGACGTTCATGTGATGGAACTGCCCCGCAGCCAGCAGAAGGAATCTTCAAAGGCCCTTTGGCTCTCTGAGATACGGCTTCTTAAAGCGAAAATCGAAGAGACCTTTAAGGCCGGCATAAGCGATGAAAAACTCCATGAGGCTATCCGGCAGCGTAACCGGGAACGCTCTCTTTTGAAGGCGGTGTATGAACTCTCCACGCTGAAGCCCCCTCCCATGACCGGCCTTCAGCAATTGCAGATACTCTACGGCGCTCAGTATAAATTTAACCACGCTGACAAGGTAAAGGAACTTGAGGAGACCATAAGCCGTATCAAGGAAGAATACGAAGGCGGGAAGCGCCCGGTTTCAGCAAGGGCAAAGCGGATCATCGTTACCGGCTGCCCTATGGGAGGGGCCACCGAAAAAGTCGTCCGGCTCATTGAGGAGTCCGCTGCGGTGGTGGTGGCCTATGAAAACTGTACTGGCGCAAAACAATACGACCGCCAGGTTTCCGAAGGAGGGGATCCCTACAAGGCCCTGGCCGATTATTACCTGGACATAGGCTGCAGCGTGATGAGTCCTAACCCGAACCGGCTGGAACTCTTGGGGCGGCTCTGCGCGCAATTTGACGCCGACGGGGTTATTGAAATGCTCCTTCAGTCCTGCCATACCTATGCGGTTGAAACCCACAGGATACGGGAATTCCTTAAAGCCCGGGGCCTTCCCTTTCTGTCCCTGGAGACCGATTATTCCGCCGGTGATACGGGCCAGTTAAAGACCCGCATTGCCGCCTTTATCGAGATGCTCTAGTCATGGCGGCTGATCCGCTTGCGAAGGCCCTCGCCGGGATAGACTGCGGTTCCTCCTTTTGCAAGGGCGCTTTGTTACAGAAGGGGGTCGTACAAGCCCTTGCCCGCCGGGCCACAAGCTGGAATGTGGGGGAAAGCGGACGGTTGATTTTGGAAGAGCTTCTGGCAACAGGATGTGCCGCGCAGGCCCCAGAAGCCCGGCGGGTTACGCTGGCCGCCACAGGATACGGCAGGGAAAAAATTGCCGGGGCCGGGAAGGTGATCACCGAAATAAGCGCCCACGCAAGGGGAGCTGCCTTCCTCTGCCCCGGCGTGAGAACCGTTATCGACATCGGCGGCCAAGACAGCAAAGTCATCTCCGTTGCGGAAGGCCGCGTCCGGGATTTTCAGATGAACGATAAATGTGCCGCCGGTTCCGGGCGCTTTCTGGAGATGGTTGCCAAGCGGCTTGAAGTGGATGCCGCCGGAATGGAAGCGCTTTTAGCCGCCGGAAAGAAGGCCGTCCTGAACAGCACCTGCGTGGTATTCGCAGAATCCGAAATAATCGGCCTGCTTGCGGAAGGCGTATCCCGTGAGGAGATCCTCGGCGGGGCAGTGGATTCTATGGCCCGGCGGATTGCCGCGCTGGCGGGCCGGACCGAAATCCGCTCCCCTGCGGTATTAAGCGGCGGGTTTTCCGAAAGTCCCGGGCTTTGTAAAGTCCTCTCCGAAGTTCTGGAGGTGGAACTGAGGCCCCTTCCTTTGGGGATCTACGCCGGGGCCATAGGCGCGGCCCTGTCGGCAGTGGAACCCCATCTGTAAGGAGAAGGAGGGTATAGGGCATACAGGTTTCTGGAGGTGATCCGTAAAGTATGAAAACATTTGAACGCCCCATACCCTTTTCCCCCGATATATGCCCCGCATCTCCATTCCGGGGCGGATTACCGGGGGAGGCGGCCGATAAGCGGTGTGCTGCTGGATGTATCTTGTCTTGCGGGGACCGCGCCTCGACGCTGCCTTACGTCGTGCCTCGACGCTGCCTTACGTCGCGCCTCGACGCAGGGGGACAGGGACAAGCAGCTGCGCTTTGCCCTGAGCAGCCGTCTTGCCTTACAGGGGTATCGCCCTTTGTTCATTGCTTCCCCCTGGTATGCCCGGGCCCTAGCAAGAAAAGACGCTCAGCCCTATCCGTGCAGCCTGGAGGAGCTCCTGCAGCTTCCCGCTGCCCCAGTGTTTTGCCGCCCTGCACACTATGTCCCCGCAGACCTGGGCATCTGCCAGGGCATTATGGGCTGCATAGGTGATACCAAAGGTGGAGCCTAAGAAGCTAAGCTTGTGAGAGGCTAACTCAGGCCAGGTATGCCGGGATAGCGCAAGGGTGCAAAAATAGGAGAACCGAGGCAGGCTAAGCTCATACCAGCGCAGAACCGCGCGGAGGACCCCCATATCAAAGGGGGCATTATGGGCCGCCACGGGAAAACCCGCCATAAAGGGCTGTATCCGGGCTTCCCAAAGCGCATCAAACCCTGGGGCATACTGCACATCCTCCACCGTGAGGCCATGAATCTCGGTAAAATCCGGCCGTATGTACAGAACCGGAGGGCGTACCAAGGAATAGAAGCTATCCACCAGCTTGCCCTGCCGATATTTTGCCAATCCCACGGCACAGGCGCTCTCCCGCGCGTATTGGCCGGTCTCAAAATCAATCGTCACAAAATCCATCTTCCTCACGCTCCTGAGCCGGGACTTCCCGGAACAGGCTCTGCTTCATGCACCGCGGGGACTCGCAGTTTTCTCAGCTCCAAGGAAATCATCAGCGTGGTCAATATACATGAAAAGCCGTCTGCCACCGGCGCGGCCGCAATCACCCCGGAAAGTCCCCACAAGACCCCAAAGAGCAGCATACAGGGAATGAGCACAATACACTGCCGTAACAGGGAAAGGAGAATGGCAATCTTCGGCCGTCCGGTAACCACAAACACATTAGCCGACACGATCTGGAAGCCGTTCAGGGGCAGCAAAAGCATCACGGTGCGCATGGCCCGGGGGGTAAAGTACAGCAGCTCAGGGCTGCCTGCCGGGGCAAAGAGCCCTACCAGGGCCTGGGGAGCCGCCTGGACCAGGAGAAAGCCGGCGATGCAGATCCCGCTGGCTGTTGCAACGGCCCGCAGGTAGGCGCTCCTCACCCGGTCAAAGCGTTTGGCCCCGTAATTGTAGCCGAGTATGGGCTGGGCCCCCTGGTTGATGCCGAATATGGGCATGAGGATGAACAGGGAAACCGACGCGATGATATTCATCCCCGACAGGGCTACATCCCCCCCATTGGAGACCCCCAGCGCAGCAGCGCCATACCAGCCCATGCTGGCATTGTAGAGCAGCTGTACCCCGGACATGACAAATTGCAGCAAAAACTGGGATGAGCCGAAGGCCAGGATCCCCGTGATGGTGCCGAGCCTGGGCCTAAAGCGGGTGAGCCTCAGGCGGATCACCGCGCTCTTGCCCCTATTAAAGGAGAGAAGCCAAAGGGTAGCCGCACATTGGGAGAGGATCGTCGCCCAAGCGGCTCCCTCTACTCCCCAATGAAAGACAAAGATAAAGAGGGGGTCCAAGAGCATATTGAGCCCGGCTCCGATGAACATGCTGAGCATGGTTATCCGGGGGAAGCCCTGGGCCCGGGTACAATGGGAAAAGCCGAAGCTCAGCATCGCGAAGACCGAGCCGAACAGGATAATCCGTAAGTAGCTTCGGGCATAGTCCAGGGCAGCGCTTCCCTTTTGGGCCCCCAGTACGGACAGTATGGGCTCTATCCAGATAAGTCCCCCGATCATCAGCAAAAGACCGGTGATGCTTAAGAGCCAGAAACAGTGGTTCAGGGCAAGCTCCGCCTCTTCCCGGCGCTGCTGGCCCAGGCGCATGGAAATCATGTTGGCCGCTCCCATCCCGAACAGCATGGAAAAGGCCATACATATCGTCATCAAGGGCATGACCAAGGCAAGCCCCCCAAGGGCCGTCTCGTTTACCCCGCGGCCCACGAAGATACGGTCCACCACATTGTAGAGGGCATTGACCAGCATCCCGGTAATCGCCGGTACTGAGAACTGGAGCAGGAGCTTACCCACCGGCTCTGTGCCAAGCCGGTCCGCTGCATGATGAGCGGGGCGTGCTGTTTCCGGGGAAACCGGAGTATTCAGGTGCAGATTAGACAAATTGTGTCGTTCCTTGTATGTGTGAAGTATAACCGGCTTGTATTCCGGTGGCCTGGCTCCTCTGGTAAGCGGCCTTTTTTTGTTTTGTTATTGTACGTTCCTTTCTATGGATTGTCTACGTTACGAGGTAGCTCTGCAGCATAGTAAGGGCGGGGGTATCTACTAGACAGGAGCCTCCCTTGTTCATTATACTACTAGCTAAGTAACCAGTGCATACCTCGCTGCGCTGGGAACTTCAGTTCCTGAAGGAACTGTACGAGGAGGTCAGTTGTCGGATAAGGATTTACGGATTAATGAACAGATTCGGGTGCGGGAAGTTCGCCTCATTCGGGATGAAGGTGAGCAACAGGGAATTATTCCTACCCTGGAAGCGCTGTCGATTGCTAGGGCACAAGGTCTTGATCTCGTGGAAGTTGCCCCCCAGGCGGTTCCACCAGTGGTCAAAATCATGGATTACGGTAAGTTCAAATTCGAGAATGAAAAGAAGGTCCGGGATTCAAAAAAGAAGCAGAAGCTGCTGAAATTGAAAGAGATCCGTATGCAGCCAAAGATCGACGAACATGATATTGAGTTTAAGTCAAAGCATGTACGGGAATTTCTTGTTGAAGGTAATAAGGTCAAGGTTACCATCCGCTTCAGAGGCAGGGAACTTGCCCACACAGAACTGGGATTAGACGTCCTTAAAGACGTGCTGAAACGTCTTGAAGGGGAATATGTGATGGATAAGGCGCCGTCTATGGAAGGCCGGTTCATGTCTATGGTCGTGAGCCCCAAGTCTAAGAAATAAGGATGTAGGTATCTATAATAAAGGGCAGGTTTCAAACCTGCTCTCTTACCTTTAAGGGCGAGCCCTACCGAGTCTGCGGTACCATAACAGGGTTTTCCTGGTTTAGAGCGCACCATACCCCACGGTTGATTTTTTCATAAGTATGAGGAAAAATGGAATCTTGAGGTATACGAATTTTACATTGAGGATGACAGGATGCCAAAAATGAAAACCAAGAAAAGCGCTGCCAAGCGTTATTCTTTTACAGGGACGGGGAAGGTAAAGTACAAAAAACAGAACCTCCGTCATATCCTTACCAAGAAATCAAGCAAGCGGAAGCGCAAGCTCCGTCATGCCGGTATATTGTCCACGGACAATGTGCAGGCAATCAAAAAACAATTATTACCCTACGGATAGGGGAGGTATGTATGTCAAGAGCAGTAGACGGTTCAAGAAGAAAGGATCATCGAAAGAAGATACTTAAACAGGCTAAGGGCTATTGGGGACGTCGCCATTCCAATTACAAAACCGCTAAGGATGCGGTTGCTAAGGGGCTTTCCTATGCCTACCGGGACCGGAGGGACCGGAAAGGCGATTTTAGGCAATTGTGGATCATCCGCATTAATGCGGCTTGCCGGGGAGAGGGACTGTCCTATTCCCGGTTTATTGCCGGCCTCAATAAGGCGGGGGTAAGCATCAACCGGAAAGCCCTGGCCTTCCTCGCGCTGGAGGACATCACGGCCTTTAAGGCGGTGGTATCTCAGGCTAAAGCGGCATTGGGGGCCTAAAGATGGGAACCATAGAACACGTCAAATTACTGGAAACCAAGGTGGTCGGCGCCCTGGACTTACTAAAGCGGATCACTGAAGAAAACAAGGCCTTAAAAGAGGAGACCCAAACCCAGAAAAGACAGATTGAAGAACTGGAACAAGTGATTCAGGGTGTTAAAGAAGATCGCTCTCTTCTTGAGGAAGGGATCCTCTCGGCGCTCAAGCGGTTTGACGAGGCCATAGAAGACCATGAAGCTCCTCCCCTGCATAATGATGCGACGCAAACGGATCACCCGACGAATCAGTCTTAAGAGGTATCCATGTCAAAAAGCGGTCAGGCTTCAAAAAACGTTCGATACATGAAAAGCGATTTACGGATCGAACTATTGGGGACCTCTTTTTCTATTGCTGCCGAAGAAAATCCCGTGTACCTTGAAAGCATTCTTAATAATTACCGTTTAGCCCTGGAAAGCACTCAAAATTCAACGGGTTTACGGGATCCCCTTAAGCTTGCGATTCTCACGGGATTTTTACTCTGCGATGAAATCCAAAGAATATTCACCCGGGAAGCTGCGGAGCAAGAGGCTGAAGCTCGTGAAACCAAACAGATTACCTTGAATTTGATCGACCGCATCGACGAAGCGTTATCATAAGAACCTTAATGTAAGGATCCCTATGGCATGATATGAACCGTATGTTTAGACTCCAAAACCCCGTCAAGCACTATGACTGGGGATCTCCAGAATGGATTCCTCGGTTATTGGGGGCGGCAAATCCTGAAGGGCTTCCCTGGGCGGAATTATGGATGGGGGTTCATCCAGAGGGGTCGTCCATCACGGAATATGCGGGGACTGCGCTGCCCCTCTCCGCGTTGATAGCCCAAGATCCTGTTGGATATGTAGGAACAGCGATACGGCAGGCATTTGGTACTCTGCCCTTTTTGTTTAAACTCTTAGCAGTGGAGAAGCCCCTTTCCATCCAAGCCCATCCAAACCAGGAGCAGGCGCAAAGGGGATGGGAATGGGAGAATCAACTGGGTATCCCCCTTAAGGCGCCCTACCGGAATTACAAAGACCCCCATCATAAACCGGAACTGATCTGTGCCCTGAGTCCCTTCAAGGCCCTTTGTGGATTCCAAGAACCAGAACAGATTGTCCGGGGCTTGACTGCTTTTTCTCAATCTGCACCAGAACCCCTGTATAGGGCATTCCAGAGTTTGACTCAAACCCTGCAAACAGGCACTACGACTCAAAGCCTTCGGGCGTTTCTCCAGGAGCTTTTCGATCTTCCCTCAGCACGAGGGCGAGCATTGAGCGCTTATGTGAGAGACTGTCAGGAAAGACTTAGCAACGAGTACCCTGTATATAAGGAAGTATGGGAACTTATGGCCTATTTTGCGGAACTCTATCCCGGGGACCCGGCAGTGCTCTCTCCCCTGTACCTCAACCAGATCGAGCTTGCACCTGATGAAGGGCTCTATCTTCCTGCAGGGGTACTCCACGCCTATCTGAGCGGTTTTGGGGTTGAACTTATGGCCAACTCGGACAATGTACTTCGATGCGGATTAAGCTCTAAACATGTGGATAGCGAGGAACTGATACGCATCTTGGATTTCTCCGTGTTTCATCCCCATATCCTTCGAGTTCAAGGAGGACGGTACCAGACTCCGGCACAAGAATTCTCCTTATGGGTAATGGAAGGCCAAGGGGGCCAGGTGCAACACCCCCAGTTCCTCCCCGGGATCCTTATCGTAACCCAGGGGAAGCTGCATATTACTTCTTCCACCGGAGAAGGGGAATGGAGTCTCAAGCAAGGAGAGTCGGCGTTCATCCCAGCAGGCAGGAGAGAAGACCTCTTGTTTAGCGGAACCTACACCCTCTATGGGGCCGGAGTCGGTTCATTATTTATAGAAGAAAATGAAAATACTGGTGGATGCTGATTCCTGCCCCCGGCCTACTCGAGAAGTGGTCTTACGGGCGGTCCGGAGAACCGGAGTAGGAGCGTTTTTTGTGGCAAATCGTCCTATTCCCGGTATAAGCGGGGAGGGGGTGGTGATGGAGCTTTGTGCTACCCGAGAAGGGGCTGCAGATGACCGTATGGTTGCTTTAGGCTGTCCCGGAGATGTGGCAGTAACCCGGGACCTTCCTTTGGCCTGCCGTTTGGTGAAAGGATCGATCTGGGTTATAGACGATCGAGGGCGGGTATATACCCAGGAAAATATTCGGGAACACTGTTCCCGACGGAATTTTATGTTTGGCCTCGCAGAAAAGGGCCTTATAGGGGAACGTATCCGTACCTATGGTAGACGGGAACTCAAGGCCTTTGCGGATAGTTTGGATAGGATCTTGTCGCAACTTATCCGGGAACACACCCGAAGCGTCCCTTCAGGCTAGTATCTGATGGGGGCACTTCGTGGTAGTGTGTATAGAGTCAAACCTTGACGGTATGAGATCCTTCTTAACCTGGGTACATGGGGATAATCTCCGGTTTTCCTGGGGTATACCCCGGTAAGGTTACGGGAACACCTCGGATTTCAAGACCCTATAAAATTGCAAATCAATTTCATTTTTAATCTCCTGTTGCAAGGTGAGTAAGATTTCTACCGATGAAGGGGCAGGAACCCCGGTTTCTCTACGATTTCCCCCTTCCAGGGCAGGGAGCAAAAGTTGGTATGCCTCCACTTGGAGAGCCTGGGCGAGTTTCGCCATAGTCTTATCACTCACCCATATACGACAACCCTCAATATCGTTTACGGTCTGAGCCGAAATCTCCGCGGTTTTGGCGAGTTTTTCCTGGGATATATCCAGGATTTTTCGCCGGTGTTTGATGTTCATGGACAAGATGCTCCGTAATGATGCTGGTACTTTGCTCATGTGCTCCTCAATCTCTTATAAACGGTGTGGTTTTCTTATGAGGGTACTCAGGAATCATAATTATTGACAACTTGTTAGAAACAATATCCTCGTGGTTACTATCAAGGGTTCCCTAGGTATGTACAAGGGCTTACCCAGGCATTACCGTGTTCATTCCAAGGAGTTTAACGCCAGAGGCCGGTTCTGAGGACTTCATCAAATTGCTGGTCGATTTGTTTTTTAATCTTATACTGGAGGGTCAGTAAGGTTTCTGCTGGGGAAGGAAGGGATTCCGAGGGTTCAGTAAGGATTTTCTCTTCAATATTGGGGAGCAAAAGCTGGTAGGCCTCCACCTGGAGGGCCTGGGCGAGTTTCACAATGGTCTTATCGCTTACCCACATGCGGCAGCCCTCAATATCGTTCACGGTCTGGGCTGAGAGGTCTGCGGCTTCTGCAAGTTTCTCCTGAGATATACCTAAGAGCCTCCTGCGGCTCTTGATGTTCAGAGACAGGAGCCTGCGTAATCGTTCTGGTCCTAAATTCATAGTTTTCTTACATTCCTTATAGATTTGTATGATAGGTCTTTAATAGGCATTGACAACCGGGTAATAACAAGTATATATTAAGGTAACACCGGAGTTTTTTTAATATTTAATAGGTAATAACAATGAAATATACGGTATTACTTATACTTATTGAAGGAAGATGATGAGATGCATAAAAACCTTCTCTTATTATGGTATGCCCGGCGCAGACCTGGGTTTGGTAGTTCATTTAGAAGTCATGGAGTATTTACGGAGGAATGTTTGAACCAACTACCAGTTACACTCAGGAATCTTGCCCCTAAGGACATTAAAAACGGGAGAGGGAAAAGGTCCTTCTTATGGGCCTTCCGGAACGTTCTTGGAAAAAGGAGGTACTTCCATGAAAAAGTATCAAGTACTTATGACGGGAATATTCAGTCTTATGCTGGTATTCGGATTAACTCTGACCTCGTGCGAGAATGATAGCAGTGATGGTGGGGGTGGCGGGTTCTTCGGTGATACCGTTAAGGGCAGGGGTGGCGGCAACAGTAACATCGCCCCTGCTGCTCCTAGTATTCAGACATGATTGTAATTGTGGGATGACCTGTTTTATAATGGGCGACATAGAAACCAAAGGGGAGGGGATTTATGCCACAGAAGAAATACAAGGTAACACTCACGAAGG
>JAITEL010000068.1 GCA_031282065.1 Treponema sp. | reverse complement strand
CCTTCGTGAGTGTTACCTTGTATTTCTTCTGTGGCATAAATCCCCTCCCCTTTGGTTTCTATGTCGCCCATTATAAAACAGGTCATCCCACAATTACAATCATGTCTGAATACTAGTTGGAATAGGCTCCTCCTTCACGCTCTTTCCGGTTCACCGGGCAGCGGCTTCCAGGGCTTGCTTGATACGTAAAGGCTCTCCCCCGCATTCGGCAATGATGGCGCTGACCCGGTCGTATCCCAGCTGGGGCACCCAGGCTGCGGCAAAGGCATAGGAAGCAGCTAAGTGGGCGGCGCAGCGCTGAGGGTCCGGGCTCAGCAGTTCTATACATTTGCTGCGGAAGAGGAAGACCCCCCGGTTCAAGAGGGAAAGGCTTTCCAGCAGCGCATCGGCAATGAGGGGCAAGAACGGGTTAAGCTCAAATTCGCCCTGGGAAGCGGCCAGGCTAATGGCGTAGTCATTGGCCTGCACCCGGATGGCGGTCTGGATTATCATCTCAGGGATGACGGGGTTCACCTTGCCCGGCATGATGGTACTGCCCAGCTGCAAGGGGGCGAGTTTGATTTCCCCCAGCCCTCCGCGGGGGCCTGAGTTCATGAGCCGCAAGTCCCCGGCGATCTTCATCAAATTCACGGAGAGGGCCTTGAGTAAGCCCGAGACTTCCACGAACACATCCTGATTCTGGGTAATATCCATAGGGTACTCTGCCGCAGCAAGGCCTATGCCCGTAAGCTCCCGCAGGGTCTCCAGGACGGTGAACCGGTAGAGCCGTTCTGCCTTGCGCGCTTCCCGATTTTTGCCTGCCTGCCCCAGGGAAAGGCCTACCGCGGCGCCTCCCAGGTTTATCTGCCTCAGCCGCTCTTCGACTTTGTAGAGCCGCCACCGGTCCCGGGCTATGGCCTGGGCATAGGCGCCGAACTCCGCGCCCAGGGTAACCGGCACGGCATCCATGAGTTCGGTGCGGCCCAGCTTCAGGATGCCCTCACATTCCAGTTCCTTCTTTTGTAATGCCTCTTGCAGCTTAGCGCAGGAAGCGCTCAGGTCCCGAAGCAGCGTGATGGCCGCTATGCGTAAGGCCGTGGGATACACATCATTGGTGGACTGGCCCCGGTTCACCGTATCCAGGGGATGAACCACGTCGTAGCTGCCCGCAGCTTCTCCCAGGATGTCCAGGGCAAGGTTGGCAAGCACCTCATTCACGTTCATATTGGTGGAGGTCCCTGCTCCGCCCTGGAGCGCGTCCAGGATAAACATGTCCGCTGCTTCCCCGGTAAGGAGGCGGTCGCAGGCCCCGACTATGGCCCGGTATACCTGGGCCTCCTTGTGGTCTTGGCTGAGGCTCCCATAGCTCAGGGCCGCGGCTTTTTTCACCAGGATAAGCGCGCGGATGAGCTGGGGATGGGTCTTCTTATAGTCCAGGGCAAAATTGTCCTGAGCCCTGAGGGTCTGGATACCGTAGAGGGCCTCATCAGGCAGGGCCCGGTCTCCCAGGAAGTCCTTTTCAATACGCATGGAGCCTCCTTATTCCTTTTGGTCCAAGGCTGCGGCAATAGGGGGAAACATGGCCACCGCGCGCGGCAAGATCCCCTGCATATAGGCGATGAGGGTGCCGTAATTGGTGAAGGCCACCCCTTGATCCTGGGCGCACTTCTGGCGATACCGCAGTTCCCGCTCGTTAAGCATACAGCCCCCGCAATGCAGGATAAGGCGGTAGGGACCGAGGTCTTCAGGGAACTCCACCCCGGAGGTAAAGCGAAAGGAGAGGTCCGTACCCGCGTAGCTACGGATCCACCGGGGCAGCTTGACCGTGCCTATATCATCGCATTGGCGGTGATGGGTGCAGCCTTCGCAAATCAGAATCCGGTCCCCCTCTTTGAGCCTATCCAGGACCTTCACCCCCTGTACCGCCTGTAAGAGAAAGCCCTTGTACCGGGCAAAGAGTATGGAAAAGGAGGTAAGGGGTATATGCTTGGGCGTGTCCGCGGAGACCTTGGCAAAGACCTGGCTGTCGGTGATGACCAGTTTCACCCTGCTGCCCAGGGGAAGCAGGGAGTCCAGGACTTCCCGCAGTTCAAACTCCTTTACCACCAGGGCTGCCCCGTCTGCTTCGAGTATATCCCGTATGGTCTGCTGCTGGGGCAGGATGAGGCGGCCCTTAGGCGCGGCCTTATCAATGGGAACCACCAGGACCGCGATATCCCCCGGCCCGAGGAGATCCCCTACAATCCTGAGCTTAGGCTCTTCACTCACCGCAAGACTGGAAAGCCGCTCCTTGAGGGCTTCTATATGGGCGTGTGTAGCGGCACTAACGCGGATCTCATGGTCTCCCGCAAGGCCGGGAAGAGGGCCCTCCTGGAGATCCAGCTTGTTGTAGACCACCACATACTTAAGCTGTTTATCCTGGAACAAGCGGATAAGGGCCTCATCTGCCGGGGTCTTTCCCACGGTTCCGTCTATGACCAGCACCGCCACATCGGTTTTGTTTAAGACCTGTTTAGCCCGGCGTACCCGCAGCTCCCCCAAGGGGCCTTCATCGTCAATGCCGGGGGTGTCAATGATAAGCACCGGCCCTAAAGGGAGCAGTTCCATGGCCTTGTACACCGGGTCTGTGGTGGTGCCTTTGACATCCGAGACTATCACCAGGTCCTGCCCGGTTACCGCATTCACGAGGCTCGACTTACCCGCGTTGCGCCGTCCAAAAAAAGCGATATGCACCCGTTCACCCGAAGGGGTTTCGTTTAATCCCATTGCGTCCTCTCTCCCGTGTTCCTGCAGCCCTATCCCCGGCTCGGCCGCTTCGCAGAAAGGATGTACAAGAACACCGTCTACTCTCACTATATCCCCCTGAAACCATGAGCGCAAGTTAGCTGAGGGGCTCCCTCAAGGAGCGGTGAGCGTAGAGGACTACCGGTAATGGAAGCCCTATGACCGGACGGGAAGGGTGCCCAAGCAAAAGGCTTTGGCTTAGCCGCTCACCAGCCGGTCAGCCGGGGATATTCCTCAAACAAAGCACCTGTCTCCGTTTTCACCGCCTTTTGCTGAGGAGCTTTATGCGGGCTAGGCTTTTCAAGATGAGGCAGGGCCTCCCGTGTTGCGCCAAAATAAAATCCAAGTGAAAAAAGTGTGCGCCACAATTGAAATATCTAGCCGAACCGCTCAAGCGGTTTCTCCCGTAATACCCTTTTTGCGCGGCCAGTTTCAAAAGCCGCTCCCGCGCTGTGTCCATCTCCCGCTTGAGTGCAACCGGGTTGAACAACGCCAACCGCCTCCGCAGTTCCGCCTTGTGTTCTTCCGCCACCTCGGGCGATTCAAGCAACCGCCGGCAGGGCGTCTTGGGAACCTTCTCGTAGATTTTTTTGTATCTGCCCGAGGCCTGTTTCTCCTTGGCGATAAGGCGCAGTGTCGGGTACCAGTTGAGCAGGGGATTCAGACACCGATAGACCGCTTCCAGCGCATCGTACATGTCCTGACCTTCAAACCGATGATGCCCCACCGTTTTACGCACCACATCGCCGTTTTTCTGCTCGACAAAGCAATTATCGTTTTTGCGGTAGGGACGGCTTCGGGTAAACTGGATATGGTTCTGGTCGCACCAGTCTTTGAGCTGGTGGTTGATGAACTCGCCGCCGTTGTCACTGTCAACGCCCAACAGGGGGAAGGGCAGGGCTCCTGCATTTACTTTATGGAAGGGGAGAAGGAGGGAAGAGCATAGTCCGAAGAAAGTAGTATGGACATAGGAAGACTGAAAGAGAAACTGGAAGGGATAGCAGACCCCCGGCGGCAATGGGGGAACCTGAGGCACAAACTGGAAGACATCCTGGTTATCGGGCTGGTGACCCTAGTATGTGATGGGGAAGACTTCGAGGACATGGAAGCCTTTGGGCGGGAACGGGAGCAGGAATTAAACCCTTAAGTGATTAAAACATATATGGTAACCGTTCACTGGGGAGATGAGAAAACACTTGACCAAGTTAAGAATATGATTTATACCTGAGACGTGATTTGGGGAAAGATCGCAGCCGATCGGTTAAAAGTCATTGAAGAGCAGCAAAAAGAAATAGAAGCGTTAAAGCTGCTGGTTAAAGAACTTACCGAAAGGATTGCCCGGCTGGAAAAGAATTCAACAAACTCCTCC
>JAITEL010000144.1 GCA_031282065.1 Treponema sp. | reverse complement strand
CTTCGATTCCTTATCACCACTGCCCGTCATGGGCGTTAAACCCGCTGGCGGGCCACGCCCCGTCATTGCGAGCAAATCGAAGCAATCCCCTGCGGGGACGGCCCTGGCTGGATTGCTTCGGACGTCGTCCTCGCAAGGACGAAGGCACACGCCAGCCCCGGATGTGCCGCCCGGGCGCCCCAAGCATCAGGCAAAGGGCGCGTCGATTCCTTATCACCACAGCCCGTCATGGGCGTTAAACCTGCTGGCGGGCCACGCCCCGTCATTGCGAGCAAAGCGAAGCAATCCCCTGCGGGGACGGCCCTGGCTGGATTGCTTCGGACTTCGTCCTCGCAATGACGAAAGTCCCCGCCACCCCCGGATGTGCCCCACGATCACCCCAAGCTTCAGGCAAGGGGCGCTTCGATTCCTTATCACCACTGCCCGTCATGGGCGTTAAACCTGCTGGCGGGCCACGCCCCGTCATTGCGGGGACGGCCCTGGCTGGATTGCTTCGGACTTCGTCCTCGCAATGACGAAAGCCCCCGCCACCCCCGGATGTGCCCCACGATCTCCCCAAGCTTCAGGCAAAGGGCGCTTTAATTCCTTATCACCACTGCCCGTCATGGGCGTTAAACCCGCTGGCGGGCTTGGCTTGTGTATACTCATGGTTTTTTTGTATGATGGGGAAGCTATGGAGAAAATAAAAAAAGTAGAACCGATGGAAATTATCACCCTGGGAAATGAACTGCTCCGGCAAAAAGCAGAACCCATTACCCGGATTAATGCCGAGATTGCTCAAATCGCCGATGCCTTACTGAATACCTTGTATCTGGGGAAAGGCATAGGACTCGCCGGACCCCAAGTGGGCCTCATGAAACGGATCTTCGTGGTCCATGTTGACAAGGACATCCCCCGAGTGTTTATCAATCCCTCCTTACTGGAAACCTCCGCGGAAACCGCGAAATATGAAGAGGGCTGCCTTTCCATACCCGGAGTCTGGGTGGAGGTGATCCGGCCCAAAACCCTGCGGATCCGGGCCTGGAATGAGCAAGGCCGGCCCTTTACCCTGGACGCCGACGGTATCCTTGCACGGGTGATACTCCACGAATTCGATCACCTGGAGGGAACCCTCTTCATCGACCGCCTGTCCCCGGCAAAACGCAAACGGATCCTCGCCAAAATCGAGAAACAGCAGCGGGTCTAGCAGGCTATGCGTATTGTCTATGCAGGAAGCCCCGGTATTGCGGTCCCTGCCTTGGAAACCCTGGCGGACCTCGAAGCGGCGGGGGCACACCGGATAGTGGGGATCCTCACCAACCCGGATAGCCCCCGGGGACGCCACGGAAAACCTGAGCCTACGGAAGTGAGCCGTGCCGCGACCGTGCTTTCAGAAAGGCGCAAGGCTCAGGGCCTGCCTGCTTTGATGCAGCTTAAACCGGAAAAGCTCTCTGCCACAGCCCTGGAACCGCTTGCCTGCTTACAGCCGGATCTCTTGATCTCCTTTGCCTACGGCCATATCTTCAGCCCTCAGGTGTTAGGGCTTTTCCCCCAGGGGGGGATTAATATACATCCCAGCCTCCTTCCCCGTTACCGGGGGCCCACTCCTATTCAGGCAGCTATCCTTGCCGGAGACCGGGAAACCGGAATCACCCTCCAGACCTTGGTACAGGATGTGGATGCAGGAGACATCTTGCTGCAAGCGCTCATTCCTCTGTCTGGGGAGGAAACCACCGGAGAACTCAGCGCCTTGGTAGCTCCCAAGGCCGCGGCCTTGCTGGCGGAACTCCTTAAACGCCCCGGTCAGGACCTCCTCAAGGGACGGCCCCAAGCGCATGAGAAGGCGACGTTTTGCTCCCTCATACGCAAGGAAGATGGCCGTATCGACTGGTCCGCTTCCGCCGCCAGTATCGCCGCCCGGATCCGGGCCTTTACACCCTGGCCCCTCTCCTGGACCCTTCATGGGGAACAGTACCTCTACATCCTTGAAGCCAAGCCCTTTCCTCAAGAAGAGCCGGGGACTGAACCGAAAGCCCCGGCTCCTCCGGGGACGGTTCTGGGCATAGACAAACAGCGGGGGATCCTGGTACAAACGGGGGAAGGGATATTAGGGCTTACCCGGCTGCAATACCGGAGCAAAAAAGCCTTGGCATGGAAGGCCTTTCTCAACGGCGCCCGGCATTGCATAGGCGCGTCCCTGGGGTGAGGCCGGGCATGGTTTTAGTAAGGAAAACAGCATGAAGGTGAACAGGTTTCCCCAGAGGCCGGACTTGCGGTCTTATGGAACAGGCTTGAAAAAAAGGGGGTATGGCTATGGCTGAGGAGTATATCCGATTTGATCCGTATAAGGCAGGCACGCAACCGGAGGAACTGCGAAGCCTGCCGCCAGAAGGCCCCCCGGGATCCCGCAAGGCTCCCCAGGTATCCTTCTTTATATTCATGGCCTTCTGCCTCATCGTGTTTATGGGGCTCATAGCCCTGGCGGTCTTCTTTATCGCGGTCCAAGGCACCGAAGAGATCAAGGTCCCCGATGTGGTGGGCAAGGATGTAACGACGGCCCTGCTGGAATTGCAGGAAAAAGAGCTCTACCCCCGCCTGCAGCTCCGGTATTCCCAGTCCTCTAGTGATAAGGGGCTTATATTAGAACAGAGCCCTGCCCCTGGTTCCACCATGAAAGCCGGGAGCCACCGGATACATCTCGTGGTGAGTCAAGGGGTCATCATCAATAAAGTGGAAGATTATCGGGGCCGTCATGTAGATGATGTCCGGGTGGAGTTACAAATGCTCTTTACCGCGGCCAATAAAAACCTCTTGTCCTTACGAGAGCCCTTTATGTATGAGTATTCCCCCGAAGCTCCGGGAACCATACTCCAGCAGCATCCTGAACCGGGAACCGGTATAAGCGGGCCCCTGACCTTGGAATTCGTGGTGAGCCGAGGCCCGGAGAATGTCATGATACCCCTGCCTCAGTTCGTAGGCCTGTCCTTGAACGCTGCCTTAGCAGAAATCAGCCGGCAGGGCATCAATGCTGCCTTTTCCCTGCGGCAGGCCCGGCAAAACGAGCCCGGGGAAACCGTGGTATCCCAAGAGCCCCCGGCTCAGTCCCGGGTTGCGGCACAAACCCGGGTGGTTCTCACGATTACCCCTCCCCGGTCCCTCAGGGACGACGAGGTCTTTGCCCTCTTCACCTACCACATGCCCAGAAATCCCTATCCCCTTCCGGTACATTTGGAAAGCCTGCTTCCCTCCGGGGAGCGGCGCAGCCTTCTTGCGGTGAACTACCCGGGCGGGGAATTCACCGTTCCCTACCGGCTTCCGGTGGGTTCTGTGCTTATACTTTCCATGCTTAACCGGGAAATACATCGAGAAACCGTGGTTTCCAGAGCCCCTCTGGTAGAGGCCCCCTTGCAGTGGTGAACTCCCCTATACAGAAAACGGCGCGGTTCGGCTCAAGACCTGGGCAACCGGGCGGTGTTCCGGCTTAAGGAGGGTCGGATCCTGCTCCAGCATGGCAAAGGCATCAAGCCGTGCCTGTTCCAGCAAGGAAGCATCCCTGAGGGGATCCGCTATCTCCAGCGGGAGGTAGCCTGACTGCTCGGTTCCGGTGATCTGCCCGGGGCCGCGAAGTTTCAGGTCTTCTTCTGCAATAACAAAGCCGTCGGTGTTTTCCAGCATCACCTTGAGCCGGGCCTTGCCGTCATCGGTGAGGCCCGACGCAGGCTGCGTCGAAGTATCCCCGGTCTGGGAATCTGAATAGACTAAGAAACAGTAGGACTGGGTTTCACCCCGGCCAACCCTGCCCCGCAGTTGGTGCAGCGCAGAAAGACCAAAGCGTTCAGCATGTTCTATCACCATGCAGGTCGCATTAGGTACATCCACCCCCACTTCCACGACGCTGGTAGCTACGAGGATGCGGATAGCGCCGCTGCGGAACGCCTCCATAGTGTGCCGCTTCTCCTCTTCATCCAGTTTTGAATGAATCAAGGCCACCGGGTACTGGGGGAAAACCTGTTGCGCCAGCCGGGTGGCCATAGACTGGGCATCTTTGAGACTCTTGCGCTCGTCCGCTTCAATGAGGGGATACACGAAATAGGCCTGCCGGCCGGCGGCAAGCTCCTTCCTGACAAAATCGTAGACCTTAGCTTCGTTAGACTCCCGGGCCAGGTGGGTCTTAACCGGCTTCCGTCCTGGGGGGAGATCCCGGATGATAGCGATATCCAGGTCTCCGAAGATCGTAAGAGCTAGTGTCCGGGGTATGGGGGTAGCGCTCATCATGAGCAGGTCAGGATGATCCCCTTTGGACATGATGGCCTGCCGCTGAAGCACCCCAAAGCGATGCTGTTCATCTATCACCACCAAGCGCAGCTGGTGATACTCTACGTCTTTTGAAAAGAGGGCGTGGGTGCCCACCACCAGGTCTATGTCCCCTGCGGAAAGGCGCTTGAGCAGGGGAGCGCGGCCTTTTGCCTTGAGGTTCCCCGTGAGGAAGGCTACCCGTATGCCCAGAGGTTCCAGGAGACGGGCGGCATTTTCCTCATGCTGCCGGGCCAGGAGTTCTGTGGGAGCCATCAGCGCAGCCTGGCCGCCTAATTCCACCGCGCGCAGCGCCGCCAGGAAGGATACCAAGGTCTTGCCGGAACCCACATCCCCTTGGAGGAGCCGGGCCATAGGATGAGGACCGTCCATGTCCCGGTTTATGGCGCTCATCACTTCCGCTTGTCCCTTAGTTAAGCTAAAGGGGAGCCTTTCCAGGAGGTCTTGCTGTAAGGGAAGCCAGGCGCCGGACCTGCTGCCGGGTACCCCAGGGCTGCGCTGAACGCGCTCGGTAGCGCGCCGGTCCTGGGCGCGTGTACCTATGAGCACTTCTAAATAGAAGAGTTCTTCATAGATGAGGGTCTTCCGGGCCTGTTCGAGTTCTTCCGGGGAATGGGGAAAATGAATGGCCCGGATGGCCTGGGATTTGGGGAGGAGCTGGTGCTGCTGTATGAGATACCCGGGAACTTCGTCTTCCAAAGGCTCCGCATAGCATCTGAGCGCCTGTTCGATGAAGCGGCGAAGCATACTCTGGGTAAGGCCCTCGCTCAAGGGATAAACCGGCAGGATGCGTCCAAAGTGCCGGCTCAAGGCTTTGTTCAAGAGGCTGCTTGCCGGATCCTGGAGCGCTTCGTACAGGGTTTCTTCCGGCAGGGCTTCTGCTTCAAAGTTTGCCGACTGGATCTCCCCGAATTTGTACTGGAAGCTGCCCCACAGCCAATAATACTTCCCTTGAAGCAACTGGTTTTTCATGAAAGGCCGGTTAAAACAGACCAACACCCCTCGGGCGCTTGTATCCTCCACATAGACCTTGAGGTCCTGTTTCCCGGTACGGGAATTGGGAAACCAATCCCGGGAGATGACCTGCACGAGGGTACAGACGGAGGAGGAACTGAAGTGCTTCAGGGGTATGTACCGGCTGCGATCCTCCCAGGTTCTGGGGTAGTGGCGGAGGAGGGATTCCACGGTATATATACCCCTCTTGGCCAGGGTACGAATAGCAACCGGACCTATCCCTTTAAGCGTATCTATGGACATGCTCAGTTCCCGCACCAACATGCTTATTTCCTTTTCCCCGTCTTGAACCGGTTTAGAAGGGCAAGGTGCCTAAGAGGGATACGGCGGTTGCCACGAGGAAGCGCAGAGCAATCATCAGGGCACCTAAGACCCCGATGGCAGAAAGGATACCGGTCCGGTAATGAACCAATTTGCCGCGGAACAAGAGCCTATTCGTACGGTACAGGATAGGCTGGGATAGGGTATGGATGATCCCCCAGAAAGAGGTGAGTATGTTCTGGTTCGTCAGGTAGGCGATAAACCGGAGGATCAAAATAACGATACCAATCCCCAGAAGAAAAGATACTGCCGACCACAGGTACGAAAGGATCATTCCCAGGATCATCCCCAGCCGGATAGAGCCATACCAGGCCAGGCTCGCAAAAAGGGTCTGAGCCAGGGATAAGACTGCCAGAGCCAATAGCGGGGAGAAGTCCAGTACACCCACCCGCAGCCACGGAAAACGCCGAAACCACTGCAGGTATACATCCGTGATACCGCACAAAAGCTCCATAGGTCTGCCGTAAGGGACTCCCGGGAACCAGGTAAGTACGATCCGGATCATGATGAGAAGCCAGTATATCCCGATGATAGTGCTGAGTATATGCATAATAATGAACATACCTATACCATACCAGTTTCACCCTGCTTAGTCGAGGTTGTAAGACAGAGGCACCGCGCGGGTACGCAGCACTCAGGAAGATCAGCCGATGCGGTGTTTGACCGGCCAAAGGGTCATAGGTTCCTGTATCTTTACAGTCCTTGGGTTTCTTGTAATAGTTGAGCTATGCCAACTGAACGAGTCTATTACCACCTAAGCGGCGCTGAACCATACTATGCGGAAATCCGGGAACTGCGCGGCTTTCCGGGCCGGATCGCCCTCATCTTAGACAAGACCATCTTCTACCCTGAAGGAGGGGGCCAAAGCAGCGACCGCGGAACCATCAACGGCGTTCCCCTGCTGGATGTACAGGAACACAACCAGGAGATCCTCCATCTGGTAAGTGCTGCTGAGGGTGCTCGCCTGCACGTCGGCCCTGCAGAACTGGTCCTGGATACGCTACGCCGCCGGGACCTGACGGTCCAGCATACGGCCCAGCACCTCTTGTCCGGGACCATATTCCGCTTAACCGGAAAGCCCACGGTTTCCATGCACCTCGGGGAGGAGCTATGCACCATTGACGTGGATACCCAGGACCTTTCCGAGGAAACCTGCATCACCGTGGAGGAAGCCCTGGCAGCGGCCATTGAGGAAAACCACCGGGTGATCATCCACCATTGTCCCCCAGAGGCTTTGGAGGACTTTCCCCTGCGGAAGGTTCCCCCCGCGGGGGAAGAGGTGATCCGGGTGGTGGAGATCCAGGACCATGACTTTTCTCCCTGCTGCGGGACCCACCTTAGGAGTACCGGGGAAATCGGGATGCTCCGGATCCTGGGAGCGGAAAAATACAAGGGGATGACGAGACTGCGCTTTATTGCTGGACGCCGGGTCCTCCAGGATAGCCGGGTTTTGCGTACCCAAGGGGAGCTCATTTCCCGTTCCCTCAAGGTTCCGGTGGCAGAGACCGGCAAAGGGGTCTTGGCCCTGCTGGAAAAGACCGGCAGGCTGGCAGCCCGGGTAAAGGCTCTGGAAGAAGAAACCGCCCGATTCAAGGCAGAGGCCTTACTGCGTAAGGCAGGGCTGCTCAGCGGTACCGATGCCTCCCTCGGTCAGGGAGCCATCCTGTGTGAAAGCTTTCCCCATAGCAGCATGGAGGAGGTCCTCCTCATTGGCAGAGCCGCCCAGAAGCTCAGCAGCGCGCTGATCCTGCTGGCAGCCCCCCAGGATAGAAAATGGGCTGCTTTCTGTTCTGCCCCGGGATGGGATATCCGGGGGCTGCTTACCGCGCCGATGAAGGCTCAAGGAGGCCGCGGCGGCGGAAGCCCTTCCTTTTTTCAGGGGCAGTTTCCCACTGAAGAAGCCTTAGCCGCGTTCCTTGCGTCCTTTGCCCCGGATGCAAAGGGATAAGCCGCATGTAGAGCATTGCATGGCATACAGCAAATAGGCAGCACCTTTATGCCGCTGCCGTCCACCATCTGGGAGACATAAAACAAAAACGAATACCCTATGGCGCTTTGCTAGTTATAATACTCCGCCACAACATCCACCATATCGCCCATCTCCTGCACAAAAGACGCGTAGACCGGATACAGGGCGGTCGCCCCGTCTATGCGGGGCAGCTGGTCCGTCAACCGCAACGTCGATTCGCCGTTCAGGGACGCAGCTTTTGAATGTTGCTGAAAGGGTATATAATCCCAAATATTCAGAAACTCGCTCATGCTCTCCGGCCGTGTCAGGGTATTCTCCCGGCGTACATCCACAAGCGATTTTGCCTCCCGGTCGCTGATGGCCCGGGAAAGAAGCATTACTTCCGCAACACAGGCGTCGTTGTATTGGGTTCCCCGGTACATTTCATTGATGACAAAGCGCAATGTTGAACATCCTATGGCTTTGCTGAAGCGGTCCGAGTTGTCAATGAGATGCTCTGCCTCGTAAGAGTCGCGGCTGCCCGGAAGAAGACGCGAACTTCCATGCCGGTGAAAGCGGCCGCGCCTGGCGAGTCCCCGGGTCCACGCACCCATAGACAGAACGCCCCTTTACCCGCAGCTCTTACCGGATTTAGCGGCTCAAACGACCGGTTTTCCCTGCCTTCTCTTGTGTATCTGCGCCCGGAGATGATATAGTATATACATGAAAACAGCATATACCCATTGGGTAAGGCGTGCTGTCTGGGGATACGTTCCGGTTCAAACCATTTTCTTACTGCATAATACCCCTGTTCTCAATCGGCAGGGGCATGCAGCAATTGGGTAGGGGAGACTGTTCGTATGAAGACCCATTCCCAGCAGGATTATTCCGTAGTCATCCATCATTGGACCACCGCGATACAGCATAATCCCAAGGACGCCAATGCGTATTATAAGCGGGGCATAGCCTATAGCCGCAGCCAGGAGTATACCAAGGCTATAGAAGATTTCTCCATGGTCATAAAGCTCGATCTCCACTACACCCGGGTCTACACCACGCGCTCGGTGGTATATAACCGCAAAGGGGAGTATGATCGGGCCATCCAGGACTGTACCGAGGCATTACGGTTGGACTCAAGCGACATGATAGCCTATATCAGCCGGGGCATTGCCTATGCCATCATGGGTAAGTATGAGCTCGCCCTCCAGGACTTCTCCAAAGCCATAGAACTCAACCCCCAGTATATCTTTGTCTATAATAACTGCGGCATCGTCTATAACCGCCAGGGGGATTATAAGCAGGCGGTATGGCACTACACCACTGCCTTGGGCTTCGATCCCTCCTTTGCGGCGGCCTATACGAACCGCGGCATAGCCTATAACAATGCCGG
Source organism: Treponema sp. (assembly GCA_031282065.1). GTDB lineage: Bacteria > Spirochaetota > Spirochaetia > Treponematales > Breznakiellaceae > JAIRLU01. Next base: position 6,958 of record JAITEL010000144.1, on the reverse strand, counting down.
CGAGCGTGAGGCGGCTATCCGGGACTTCAACGAGGCGATACGCCTTCTGCCCAAAGACCCGGCGGCCTATATGAACCGGGGTATAGCCTATAATGATACCGGTAAGCTTAAAGAGGCCATCCAGGATTTTACCGAGGCATTACGGTTGGACCAGAAGAATGCCCTGGTGTATAAGCATCGCGGCTTGGTTTATAGCCGCATGGGCAACTATAAAGCGGCCGTCCAGGACTTCACCTCCGCGCTGGAGATAGACCCGGCCTATGTGGACGCCTATGCTGCCCGGGGCACGGTGTACAACGCCACCGGCAAGTACGACCTGGCCCTTAAGGACTGTACCGACGCCATAAACTTGGATGACCAGTATGCTCCTGCCTATGCTGCCCGGGGCGCGGTGTACAACGCCACCGACAAGTATGACCTGGCTCTTAAGGACTGTACCCGGTCCATTACGCTGGATCCTCGGTTTGGGCCTGCCTATACGACCCGGGGCATTACCTATGCCTATCTGGACCAGTACGATAAGGCCCTGGCAGACTACGACCAGGCGCTGACGCTGGATCCCCGGGATGTACAGGCGTATTATAACCGGGGAAAGGCCTATTACCAGCAAGGCGACCATAAGCGCGCGATTGAGGACTTCTCCAAAGCCATAGAGCTGGATCCCAATGACGCCCGGGTGTATTACAGCCGGGGAGATGCCTATAACCACCTGGGTAAAGCTGAAAAGGCGCAGGCCGACTTTGCCCAGGCGAAAAAGCGCCAGGCCAAGACCCATTAAGCCTAGGCCCCGGCATCCCGTAAGTCCGGCTGGAGCGTAAAGCAGGTTTTATAGCCGGCCCAGAAAGTTTTTCATCCGGCTAAGAAAGTTTTATAGCCGGCCCTGGAGGAGGACCCGAAGCCGCGCCCTGGGTTTCAGGGGCAGGGATTCCGGGGAAAACCAGCAGACCCGGGGCCCCGGCTCTGCCGGAAGGCCGTAGCCCCCTGGGGGCTGCTGTTCCTGGGCCAGGGCAAGCATATACCCTGCTTCAGGAAGCCTCCCCAGCTCATAGAGGTACACCGTAAAGCTGCGCGCAGGCCCGCCTGCCGCGCCCCCAGCCGGGCACAGGAGTTCCCGCCCCAGGGCATGATCGCGGATACAGTTCGGACTGTCTGTGATATGGCCTATCCCCAGACCCAGGGTTTTGAGGAAACACTCTTTTACTACCCACAGCTCATAGAAGCGGATCCGCCTTTCTGCATCGCCGGCTCCTTCGCTGATATAGGCCTGTTCCTCCGGTGCAAAGAAATGCCGGGCCACGGCCTCCAGATTCCCGCGGGCACGGGCCTGTTCAATATCGCAGCCGGTACGAAGGGGCAGGCCCCCCGTGCAAGACCGTTCCTGGGTATAGGTTACCGCCACCATACGTCCTGCATGAGACAGGTTGAAGTCTCCCCGGTGATCGGTAAAATAGGGCCTTCCCCCCGCTTCCCGGCTGATAAGCCGGGCTATCCCGGCAGCCTCTGCCGCCCCGTGGCCTGAGTCCCCCGGAGCACCGGCAAAGCCGGTAAGGAGTCCCAGGATACGCAGGGCTTCCCTGTGGGGCGCGTCCTTGCCCGTGTTTGACAGCAGCGATAGGCCTATATACAATGGGCTCATAAGGATTTTATCCTACCATGAAGCTGAGGCGGCTGGACATGATAGGGGCCTCAAGTACGGAAGGAGGGAGCTTGTATGACAAGGCGCGCATCCTTGGAGAAACAGGTGGTCTTAGGTTTAGGCTCGAATAAAGGAGATTCTCCCCGGATACTGGAAGCGGCGGTGGAGGCCTTGGGAGAGGTCCTGCGGGATCTGAAGAGGGCCTCCCTGTTTGAGACCGAGCCGCTTCATGTGCCGGATCAGCGGCGCTTCCTCAATACCGCGGTAGCCGGGTATTATCCCTTAGGCCCCTGGGACCTGCTGAGGGTCATCCAGCGTATTGAGGCTTCCTCAGGCCGGGACAGAAGCCGGGAACGGCGCTGGGGGGAACGGACCCTGGATATTGATATCCTGCTCTTTGGAGACCTGCTGGTCTGCGAGCCGCCGGACCTGGAAATTCCCCACCCCCGGCTTAGCCAGCGGGCCTTTGCCCTGGCTCCCTTGCTGGAACTGGTCCCTGCCGCAGTGGACCCCCGAAGCGGCCTTGCCTATGAGCGGATCTTCACGGCCCTCCCGGACCAGGGGATTTACGCACTATGAGGCAAAGGGGTATACTGCCCGTATGGATACCCCTTCTTCCCCGGAACCGCGGGCGCTCCCCCGTTTTACCCTCAAGGATTTTGAAGGCCCCCTGGATGTGCTGCTGTTCTTAATCAGGAAAAACGAAATCAATCTGTACGATATCCCCATAGCCCAGATTACCGAACAATACCTCTGGTATCTGCGCGAGGCGGCGGCCTTTGACCTGGAGGACCTCAGCGAGTTTCAGCTCATGGCCGCAAGCCTGGTGTACCTCAAGAGCCGTATGCTCCTCCCGGTGGAGGTGGAAATCGAGGAGGACCGGGAGGACCCCCGGCAGGGCTTGGTGGAACGGCTCATCGCATACCAGAAATTCAAGAAGCTCTCTCTGCTCATGGAAGAAAAGGAGCGGGAAGCCCAGTGGTGTATTGAACGCAAAAGAGCGCCCCGGATTGTACCCTTTACCCAGGAGGACCTGTGGCTGCCTCTGGATAAAGAGGACTTACTCAAAACCTTTGCATCCCTCATGCGGAATCTGTCCTGCGAGCGTATCCTCGATCTCTATGAAGAGGTATCGGTGAACGAGAAAATCACCCTGATGACCGAGCTTTTGGAGCGGCAGGGGGAGTGCCGCTTTACGGACCTGGTGGTCCGTACCCATTCCCTCATGGACAAGGTCTGTGCATTTCTGGCGATCCTGGAGGCGGTTAAGATTCGGCTGGCGGTGATAGTGCAGCATAGGCTGTTTGGGGATATATGGATCCGCCCCGGTACGCAGACGGCGGAACCGGCAGCAGTCAAAGGAGGTTTTGATGGACCAAGAGACCGCGTTGATTGAGGCTATTTTGTACCTTGAGGGGGATCCCCTGGATGAGGCAAGCCTCGCTCGTATTTCAGGCCTCTCTGAGGAGGCGGTGCTGGCAGCCCTGGAGGCCCTGGAGAGCCGGTACGCCCGGGAGGATTCGGGTGTGGCCTTGACCCGTCTTGGCGGGGGCATACTGATTGCCCCCAAAAAGGAACTGTGGAACGCCCTGAAGGAACGGTACGGTAAGAAAAACGAATCCCGCCTCTCCCGGGCCGCCCTGGAAACCCTCTCCATCATCGCCTATTCCCAGCCCATAACCAGGAGTGAGATCGAGGCGATTCGCGGGGTTCAGGCAGATACCATGATACGGCTCCTTGCGGAACGGGAACTGATCCGGGAAGTGGGCAAGAAGGATGTTCCCGGAAAACCGGTGCAGTACGGGACCACCAAGACCTTCCTCAAGCTCTTCCGCCTGGAGAGTATTGCGGATTTACCCAAACTTGCCGACCATGAGGCGGAGCGCTTTGAACCAGAACCTGCCGCATAATCCCGGCCCCCTTCGGCTCCAGGTCTACCTTGCCCATGCAGGGGCCGCTTCCCGAAGGGCTGCGGAAAAGCTCATCGCTGCAGGCCGGGTTTCGGTGAACGGCTCGGTGGTATCCGCGGCGGGGACCAAGGTGTTTCCCCAGGATAGGGTGTGCATTGACGGCGTGGAGGTACACCTGGAAAGCCGCCGGTATTATCTGGCCCTGCACAAGCCTGAGGGCTATCTGTGCAGCGCCGCAGATCCCCAGGGAAGGCCCCTGGCAGGGGAACTGCTCCCTCAGAACATCACCGAACGGCTCTACACCGTGGGCCGCCTGGATTACCGGTCTTCAGGGCTTATCCTTTTTACCAATGACGGGGCCTTTGCCGCCAGGGTGGGCCACCCTTCGGCAGGCATAGTGAAGGAATATGTGGTGGAAACCTCCGGGCTCATCCCCCCCAGGGTGATCGAGGAATTTGTGCAGGGAGTGCTGGTTGAGGGGGTGCTCTACCAGGCCGAGGAGATAGAACGGCTGGGGAAAAGGGCGCTGCGGATATGCTTGATAGAGGGAAAGAACCGGGAGATCCGGCGCGTCTTTGCCCATTTCCATCTGCATGCGGTGAGACTGTGCCGTACCCGGATTGGGCCGGTACACCTCGCTGACTTAGCAGCCGGAGCCTCAAGGCCCCTGCGCAGGGCCGAGTATGCAGGACTCATGGGATTTCCTGGTAATGGCTGACAAGGCTCGATCTTTAGCGTATAAATGAACTATGAGTATAGAAGCCCTGGTCAGCCTCTCACGGTATTACGGCTCTCGGCCGGAATATGTAGTCGCCGGGGGAGGGAACACCTCGTTCAAAGATGCCTCCAGGCTGTTCATAAAAAGCTCCGGCATAGCCCTGGCAGGGATCTGCGCCGGGGACTTTGTCCAGATGGATAGGGCGGCCTTGTCTCAAATAGGGGAACGAAGCTACCCCCTAGATGCTGCGGAGCGGGAAGCCGCGGTTCTTGCGGATTTGCTTGCCGCCCGCACGGCAGGGGAAGCGGCAAAGCGGCCCAGTGTGGAAACCCTGGTCCACGACCTCTTGCCGTTTGCCTATGTGGTGCATACCCATCCGGCCCTGGTAAACGGCCTTACCTGTTCCTGTTCCGGGGAAGAGTCTGCCCGAACGCTATTCGGGGACCGGGTCTTGTGGATACCCTGGATACACCCCGGGTATGCGCTGGCCCAGGGCGTAAAAAAGGCCCTCTCCGTCTATAGGGCTGCCAAAGGGCCCCCCCCGGCGATCCTCCTGCTCCAGAATCACGGGGTTTTTGTAGGCGCCGATTCCGCTGAGGGTATCCACGCGGCGTATCAGGCGCTCATGGACACCTTGAGGGCCTGCATCCGGGAGGAGCCGGATCCGGGTGAACCGGTCTCCTCCTATGGGGCTTCCGGGGACATTGCCGGGGTGTTGCGGGAACTGGCCCGCAAGACCGCTCCTCCCGGAAGCGCCTCGTTTCAGGTATGCTTTGAGCGGAATCCTATCATCCGCAGGTTTGTTCGGGATGCCCCGTCTTTTGCCCCGCTTGCCTCGCCCCTGACTCCGGATCATATTGTCTATGCCGGGAGCGATCCCTTGTTTATTCCGGTACAGCCCCAGGCTGGCCCGGACTGGGTAGCGCATCTTCAGGAAGCCTGGGAACAGCATCTGGACAAGACCGGAAGGCTCCCCAAGATCGCCGCGGTTCAGGGGCTGGGGATCTTTGGCATCGGTACCGGGGAAAAAGCCGCCCGCCGGGCCCTGGAACTCTTTAAGGATGCCCTCAAGGTAACGGTGTATGCCCAAGCCTTTGGCGGGGTCTGTGGAATGTGCCGCGATGGGATACACTTTATTAGTACCTGGGAAGTGGAACAGTACCGGTCCCGGGTTGCAGATATCCCTAGAGAGAAGCACGCGGAAGAACAAGGAGGACTATGCCATGAAGTCGTATCAGCATACCCAGGCGCTGGAACAAGCCTATGAATTGGCCAAAAGCCGGTATGCCCAGGTGGGGATCCATACGGACGAAGCCATCCGGGATGCAGGGGCTATCCCGATTTCCCTGCAATGCTGGCAGGGAGACGATGTACGGGGTTTTGAAGGCGCCCAGAGTCTCTCAGGAGGGGGGATTCTTGCGACCGGGAACTATCCGGGCTGGGCACGGAACGGGGAGGAACTACGCGCGGATGCGGTCTTTGCCTTTTCCCTCATTCCCGGAGCAAAACGGTTTAACCTCCATAGTATCTACGGAGAGCCCCCGGAAGGAGCTGGGAAAAAAAGGGATAGGGATGCCTTGGAACCAGAGGATTTCCACAGGTGGATGGCCTGGTCAAAGGCCAAGGCCATTCCCTTGGATTTTAATCCCACCTTCTTTGCCCATCCTCTGGCCGAAGCAGCCACCCTTTCCCACAAGGATCCGGAGATTCGGCGTTTCTGGATCCGTCACGCCCTGGCCTCCCGGCGTATTGCCTCGGCATTCGGTGAAAACCAGGGTTCGCCGGCCATAAACAACCTCTGGATCCCTGACGGCTCTAAGGATATGCCCGCGGATCGCCTGTCTCCCCGGCTCCGCTTGAAGGACGCCCTGGATGAGATCTTCGCGCACGCGCTCCCCCCGAATACCCAGCAGGATAGCCTGGAATGTAAGCTCTTTGGCATAGGCAGTGAGGCCTACGTGGTGGGTTCCCATGAGTTTTACCTGAGCTATGCCGTCCAAAAGCAGCTTAAGCTCTGCCTTGACATGGGTCATTTCCATCCTACGGAAAGGATAGCCGATAAAATGAGCGGGATCTTGCCGTTTGTACCGGGTCTGCTCATCCATTTCAGCCGGGGTCTGCACTGGGATTCGGATCATGTGGCGATCTTTTCAGATGAAACCAGGGAGCTATGCCGGGAGATAAAGCGGACGAATGCCTTTGAGCGTATTGCCATAGCCCTGGATTTCTTTGATGCCTCGATCAATAGGATCGCCGCCTGGACTATCGGCGCCAGGAGTGTTCGCAAGGCCCTGTTGGAAGCCTTCCTAGAACCCACTGCCTTACTGGTCGCAGCGGAACAAGCAGGGAAGTACCATGAACGGCTTGCCCTTATGGAAGCATTAAAAACCTTTCCCTTTGCAGCGGTATGGGATAAACTCTGTTTGGATGCCGGAGTGCCTGTGGGAACCGATTGGTTTGCCTTGGTGGATAGATACGAGCACGGAATACAGGGTTCCCGGGTCTGACTGAAGAATGTTATAGAAAAAAGGAAAAGATAGGCATGAGGATATATAGCGTACGGAGATTTACCTCTTTTGGTGACGGACCTTTTTCTTTAAGAGATGAAATTTTGTGTTATTACCCCGGCGCGCCGCGCCGCCGGGGGGGGGGGGGGGGGGGGGGGGGGGGGGGGGGGGGGGGGGGGGGGGGGGG
>JAITEL010000158.1 GCA_031282065.1 Treponema sp. | reverse complement strand
CCGCCGGGGGCTTTCACCTTAGCCCGCTTTTCTTTTAATCTTGGGATACCCATAGTTCCCCTCCGTTGAATATAGCCTCTATTCCATCATATCCGGCAAAAGTAAATGCAGAAGCCCTGGGTTCCTAATGAATCCACATAAAAGGACGGGCCGTTCTGCATTGCCTGAAGCAAGGGTATTCCCAAAGTACGGGCGTTTATCACTCCGTAGGCTTGGTGCAATCGCGATAAAACCGTTTGCTCCGCAAATATATCGTTGCTTATCACGATGTAAAGCTCCGGCTTCTGATCCCGGAAATAGTTACGGATAAACAGGGATTCATAGCAAATCACCGGCGCAATGTTATGACCGTCCACTAAAAAGGTATCTGCCCTGATTCCCTTGGTAACGTGTGCGGTTTCCACAAACAGGACGGTAGTTCGTTTGCGGTAGACGTTTTGCAGGTCCCCCTCTGGATTGATGAGTATCGATGCGTTATAGACCTTGCCGTCTTCCTCAAGCAGGATGCCCGTCATGATATACTCGTTCCGCACCCGGGCAAGGTCTTGTATGCTTTGCAGTATCAGGCTGTCTTCGATTTGCCGCCAGGGAAACGCGCTCTCAGGCAACACCACAAACCGCGCACTCTCCACTTCCTCGATATGTCCCAGGTATTGGTGGGCTATTTTTTTGCCTAAAACCGGATGCTGCTGAACCAGAAGATAATCGGCTAGTGCATAGCCTCCCTGGACGAGGGTACAGACAAGGCCGGGCTTTGTTGGAGGATACCCCAAACAAGCCTTGGCAATACCGGAAAGCCCAAAGGCTATACTTACCATAAGCGCCGCTTGCATAAGCAGGGGTTTTGAGAATTTCCCCAGATACAGCATCGACGCACCGGCAACGCACAGCCCCTCCCACCCTACAGGCAGGATAAACCGGGACACCACCCCCATAAAGGGCAGTAACTGCATACTCAAGGTCCAGTAAAACGGAAAGACCCTTGTGCTGAGGTAAAAAATGCACCGGGAGATCAGAATATACCCAAAAATGAGCAAAACCCCGTATTGGTGGCGTACCGTATGAAAAGCGATATAGCAATCAAATCCGAGTAAAACGGAAAAATACAGGGATGCCAGCATCAACAAAAGCATTTGGCCTTGTATGAAAAATGGATTGCTCAATACGATAAGACAGACCAGGAAACCCAGAGAAAATAGCGTAAGGACCTGGGTGTGGGTTTGCTCTCTCCGGATGAGGGCAAAGACCGCAGGAAACACCCCAAAGACCAAGGGCGCACACCAGGGAAAACTGACGGTGAGGGTAATGAGTATAACCGACACCACAAAGAGGATCGGCTTTTCCGGCTCGCTTGCGCTCATTGGTAGACGTAGAGCATATACCCGCTGAACCGCCGTAACAGGATTTTCCAGGGGATAAACACCTGGCCATAAGCAGGATCGAACAGCTCCGGTTCGCCCTTTTCTACCCCCAGAAACACCACAAAATGCCGGGTTGAAAGATGCAGGATAGCAGTCGCAGGGTGTTGTTTGAAATACTGAGGGTCAACCTGGAGCACTTGACCCCGCTTAGTAAAAACCATATCCATATCAGACAGGGAAAGCATCGAATCGGTTCCCGTTTCCCTGATGAGGGACGCTTCGTTGGCCGGGAACCCGATATGGGTAAGAAAGAACGCCAGCGCCGCATATGGCCACAGGTTTCCTCCCCGGTTTGGACAAAGCCGCCCCATTCGCCGGAAGCGATACCGCCGTAAGCGGTGGTGCACTCCAGGGCGATGTGGGGCTCTCCAGAATACCAATACCATGCCGCAAGCCGATAAGCGACTACAAAGATAATGCCACATATCCCGGCAGAGAGGGCATGGCTTTTGTTGTTCATGCCCTATTTGAGGGGCACCGGCGTGAAGCCTATCGGTGGATCCGTGGGATACGCAGGAGGGGTGAATGCAACGCCCCCTACCGACCGGGCAGTTTCCAACTTATCAAAAAGATGGAGGGGTTTGTCCAGTTTCACCATCCTGTACCCATCCAAATAATGACTGGTATGGCCCATATTGATCGCCGCCCGATTAGTAACACCGCCGGGAATGGATCGGTATCCGCCAATGATCGCATCAATGACATATTCTCCACCGGTACCCACCGTACTCCGGGTATTTTCACTAACCGTAAAGTACCATAAAAACGCTCTGTGGCTATGCGGATTATCCCCCAGCCGGAGATTGCCTATCATCATAGGTTCGCTGACCGTGCCATCAGTCATACCATTCGGAAACTGGCTTTGGATCAATTCAGTCGCTTCCCGCTTGGTCATGAGGTGGTTATGGGCACTGGTAGGCTCTGTTATAAAACGACTAAATATAAAGGCTGCTTCACTCGTATCAGAAGGATTGGAACTAACAGAGATACGCGCCAGGTATATTCCATCTTGATCAACAGCATTAAGGACATACATATCAGGAACCCCACTGCTGGCATCGGTTACCAGTATCGGGGTTTCTATCTTCGCATCCATCAGCGCGGGGTTAGTCTGATACGCATAGTAGGAAGGATCAAGAACACCCTCCGCAATGGCAAAGTCCGCTGCTTTCAGCAGTACTTCCTGCTCGGACAAGACATTTGCCAGGGGCCGCTCGTCACTGGCAGAAGCGTCGGGAACCATGTAGTATTCTTGTATGATTTCCCATTTTTCTTCAGGCGTACTCTTTGCATACTCGGATACCCTTTGTCCGCAGGAGCCGCAAAGGATAACAATAAACCCGTAAAACACCAGCTTTTTCATGGTCAGTCTCCTTGTACTTTAAGAATATATGCGGGCTCCCTGCGATACAGGGGATCCGCAACATCTCTTCCGTAATCATACACCCATCTGGGGTTTGTAGTTCCTGATAGGGCCATTATATACCTCAATTCCGCTTCCGTGTACTCGAGGGGATAATCTGGATCTCCCGGATCGTACGCGTAAAAGTATCTTGTTCCAGAACTGGTTTCTTTTATGCCCCGGATAACAATGTAGTGTAAAATTGGAGAAGCAGAAGACCGTATTATGCTGCCACCTGGCTTCTGTTTATTACTATCCACAAGGACAACTACAGGCTGGTTATAGGTAGTTATATGATCCCATACTGCTTTTGTGGCGGCTGATATTTCCTTTTTGACGAGTATGTCTTCATATCCGCCGAGAATTTCCATGGAAACATCTGTCACATGCCCACGATCATTGGAAATATTATCTTTATCATACTCATGGCCCCAAAGCCTCCCTCTGTAGACCCCTCTCAGTATGTCTGTGGTAATAGCAAAATCCTGGCCATTACTGGCGCTTCCAGTATATACCAGCCCACGTGAGAAATTAGTAACATAAACTTTTTTACCACCGCTCCCATACCATCCATATTGGAGATTCGTATCTATCGTTTTCAGATTGTTATCAACGTGACTATAATTACTTGCTGCTCCCTTATGATATAAGGGGGGAGCGGAGGAATTGCCTTTTGACAATTTTGCCCGTATCATAAGCGCACTGGCAATACCGCAATACCAGTATGACCGGTACTCTGTTTTTCCGGTAGATGGATCCTTGACAAACTGGGTTACGTAAGGCACGTTGTTTAGGGTGATGGGCGGCGGCGGAGAAGAACCGCCTCCGCCTGATGTGGGAGATAGACTAAACGAACTCCCACTACTTGGTAATCCTCCTCCGCCCCGTATCAACACCGCCTCATCCGGGTGGAGCAGGCGGACCCCGCCGCCTGTGGGCCTTACTGCAGCAGCCGAAACCGCGGTAAGCATCAGCAATACCGCCGCGAAGCTGCTTATCCGTCTTGAATCATACATGGTTCCCTCCTTATGCAGGGTACTCCTCAGTAACCCTATATGTAACCGAAATACCCTCATCAGTGCAGGATTAATCTGATAGGCATAGTACGATGGATCAAGCATGCCCTCAACAATGGCATGATCCGCTGCTTTCAACAGCACTTCCCGCTCAGATAGCACATTTGGGAGAGGACGCTCAGTACCGACAGGAGCATCAGGGACCATAAAATATTCCTCCAGGATCTCCCATTTCTCTTCCGGCGTACGCTGTTCAAAGGCCCTTTCTTTTTGTCCGCAGGACGCGCAAATACGAGAGCGACAAACCCCCACAACCCAATCTTTCTCATGGTTAATCTCCATATACCGTAAGCATATAAGCGGGCATAGCCCCACGAGGAACTACGACATCTCTCCCATAATGATATACCCATGCAGGGTCGCCATACATCCCCATGAGAGACATCAATTGAGCTTCTGTATACTCAAGATTTCGTATACCCCAGGACTCTAGCTTCATAAGCCTTCCATTCCCGCCTCTGAACTCAGGTAATCCCCCTCCGGAGACCCGGTAATTCGTCTTAGAACCGAATTAATCCTGTTCAGAACTCCGATGGTTCCCTTCCGGCACGATCCTGAGCTTGATCGCGGCACGATCCCAGGCATGATCGCGGGTAGAACCGGTTCTGCTCAGAACACCAATAATTCCCTTCTGAACCCCGGTCATTTTGTGGGCCAGGTTTAGCATAAAAAGGGTATACACGGGCAGGCGGATGGGTTTTGCCTAGGCTGGGGTCGGATTTTAACGGAAACCAGGCAGTACGATGTAAGGTGAGGCAAGACCCCAGATTGACAATATAACCATTGAAACATACACTGAAATTATGAAAATTGCTACTTATACGGTTAAACCGAAACTTCCGAGTGCTTTAAAACCTCTGGAAGAAATAGCCCGTAACCTCTGGCTTTCATGGAATTTTGACGCGGTCCAACTCTTTATCCGTCTGGATTATGATGCATGGCTTAAATCTCAGCAGAGTCCGATTCGGGCTTTAGGTATGGTCAGTCAAGACCGGCTCGCTCAAGCGGCTAAGGATGACTCGTATTTAGCCGCCCTTAATGAAGTGTACAAACGTTTCCTTAAATATAAAAAGGGAGACACCTGGTATCGCGGATCCCGCAGGGATGTGGTTGCCTATTTTTCTATGGAATACGGTATGGATGTGTCTCTTCCCATTTATTCAGGGGGCTTGGGTATTCTTTCAGGGGATCACATGAAGACCTCCTCTGATATGGGACTTCCCTTGGTAGGGATAGGACTCCTCTATCGGCAGGGTTATTTTAAGCAGGTCCTCAATGCCGATGGATTCCAGCAAGAAAGTTATCCTGAGAACGACTGGTATAATATGCCGGTGGAACGGAAGATAGGGAGAGACGGGGAGCCTTTAAAGATCACCGTTGACTTGTCCGGCAGGGTCGCGGTAGCCCAAATTTGGGAAGTTAAGGTAGGCCGTTCTTCTCTGTACTTGTTGGATACTAATATTGAGGAAAATGCTCAAGATATACGGAATATTACCGCTGCCCTGTATGGAGGGGATAAGGAGACTCGGATTCAGCAGGAAATCCTCTTAGGCATCGGGGGCATTCGTGCACTTCGGGTCTTGGGGATCAACCCTGCGGTAACCCACATGAATGAAGGTCACTCGGCCTTTCTGGGTTTGGAACGGATTCGGGAACTCATGCAGGAAAAGGGCTTTGCCTTTGATGAAGCTAAAGAAGCGGTATGGCCCACCAATATCTTTACCACCCATACGCCGGTTCCTGCAGGGAACGAACGGTTTGACATCGGGCTTATGGAAAAATATTTCCGTTCATGGCCGGAACTAGTAGGTATATCCTGGAAAGATTTCCTTGCCCTTGGCCGGATACACCCTGAGGATGATCATGAAAGCTACTGTATGACGGTTTTGGCCCTCAAGCTTGCGGCCTATGCCAACGGGGTGGCCCGGCTTCATGGGACCGTGTCCCGGGATATGTGGCAGGGGCTGTGGCCGGGACTTCCCCTGGAGGAGATCCCTATCGGGCATGTTACCAACGGGGTCCATCCCCGGACCTGGGTTTCTAATGTGATGATCGATCTCTTGGACCGTTACTTTGGCCCCCATTTTGAGGAAGAGCCCACGGATCTGGCCATTTGGACCCGGATGGACCGGATTTCCGATGAGGAACTGTGGCGTACCCATGAGCGGCGGCGGGAACGGCTGGTGGTCTTTGCCCGGGAACGGATCCGGCAATACATCACCCATACCGGGGCAGTGAAGCGGCGGATTCAGCAGGCAGAGGATGCCCTTTCTCCTTATGCCCTCACCCTGGCGTTTGCCCGTCGTTTTGCCACCTATAAGCGGGGAAACCTCTTGCTTCGGGACCCGGAACGGCTCCTCAGACTGGTTAGAGATAACGAGCGTCCGGTACAGCTTATCTTCGCGGGAAAGGCCCATCCTATGGATATGCCTGGGAAGGAACTCATCCGGGAGATCATCCATTTTGCAGAAAAATACGATGTTACCAGCCGTATTGTTTTCCTGGAAGACTATGATATGACCGTGGCCCGCTACCTCACCAGCGGAGCGGATGTATGGCTTAATACGCCCCGGCGTCCCCTAGAGGCTTCTGGTACCAGCGGCATGAAGGCCGCTATGAACGGGGTACTTAACTGTTCTGTTCTGGACGGCTGGTGGGATGAGGCCTATACCCCTGATGTGGGTTGGGCTATTGGGCAGGGGGAACAATACGATGATACGAATCTGCAAGACGATGTGGAAAGCAAGGCCCTCTATGATCTGTTGGAACGGGACATTATCCCCCTTTTCTATCAGCGGGGCCGGGATGAGTTGCCTAGGGAATGGATCCGCCGTATGAAGGCTTCCATGCAAGTGATTGGCCAATCCATGTCTAGTCACCGGATGCTGATGGATTATTCCAACCAATTCTACTTCCCGGCATTAAAAAACTACCGCCGGATCGTGAAAGATGAGTATGGAGAATCAAAATCCTTAGCCGCCTATTTTCAGAAACTCCGTGCCTCTTGGAACAGTTTACAGATCGTAAGCATTGAATCCAATGCCAAACCAGTGATGCAGCGGGGGGATTCCCTTACGGTTACCGCTTCTATTGATTTGGGTCCGCTCCTGCCGGAGGAATTATTGGTGGAACTGTACCACGGCTCAGTATCGAATCAGAGCACTGCCATTGAACGGGCTCGGCGGTCCGAGATGAAGGCCGTAAGTCATCAGGGAAATCGTTACCAGTATCAGGTGCGGGTAGAATGTACCGATACCGGCTTTCAGGGACATACCGTACGGATACTTCCCAAACACGAGGCCCTGGTCCATCCCTACCGATCAGGGTTTATCAAGTGGGCATAAGGTAGCTTGCTTGGCTAAGGCAGGGAGTGAGCTTGCACAGGAAGAAGCGGCTTAGAAAGGGGCTTCTTCCCGCAGTTTTCCTCGGGCAATTCGGTATAACCGAATTGCATTTTTTTATTTTTATTCCATATCGCTGAGCGTGTTGGAGGGCGGTATCCTAGCTGCACCCGCCTCATCAAAACAAGGATGGTTTGTGTGTCTTCTTCTCTTTTGGCAGATTCAAAACCCAAGAGCCTAACTCGTTTTTTGTATTTGGATCAGGTGATGGCCTTTTTTGTGGCTATACTGCTGATGAGCAATGTGGCTTCTTCGGCGAAGATCCTGGATCTGGGTTTTTCCCTTTTTGGAATACCCCTGGCCTTTGACGGCGGTACCCTGCTCTTTCCCCTGTCCTACGTATTCGGGGATATACTCACCGAGGTTTACGGATTCCGCGCTTCCCGGCGGGTAATCTGGATGGGTTTCACCGCCCTGGCTTTAAGCTCGCTGGTATTCCTGCTGCTCCGCACCCTGCCCGCGGATCCCGGCTGGGAAGAATATGCCGGCAGCGCCGCCTATGACGCTATCCTGGGCGGAATGAGTACCGGGGGCATTGCCCTGGCAAGTCTCCTGGGCTACTGGGCAGGGGAATTCTCAAACTCGGTTATTCTTTCGCGGCTTAAAGTGCTTATGGGGGGAAAGCTGCTTTGGGTGCGTACCATCGGCTCAACCCTAGTGGGTGAATTGCTTGACAGCCTGGTTTTTGTCTTTATCGCAAGCCTTACCGGCGTATTCGGCTGGGAGCTTTTTCTCAGCCTGACGCTGACCAACTATTTTCTGAAATGCGCCATTGAGGCGATCATGACCCCCGCTACCTACGCGGCGGTTCACTTCCTTAAAAAAGGCGAAGGCATTGATGTCTATGACAGGGGTCTAAGGTATAATCCTTTTTCCCGTCCGCGGCAGGATAAATTTCATGTGTAATACCCCATTCCCTTCGATGCGGAAGCTTTCCAGCACTGCGGATCCGCACTGTAAAAATTCCCGTTGGCTATGGGGAAGCCCTGGCAGAAGTACGGCAGTTCGCATTTTGAGCATTTCCCAAAAAACGGATATTTCCGGTAGGTGTTCATCATGGAGATAAGAAACAGATCATACAAAGAAGTAGCAAGGGCGTTTCCAATCCGGTTTTCCATTTTGGGGAAGGCGTATACATCGCCATTGGGCAGAATGGTCATGTGATCGATGCCGTAATCGCAGCCCTCATAAACGATTCTTCCGCTTAAATTTTTCGGTATGACAAACATCCCTTTCTCGCAGAGGAACAGGGTCCAGAGGGGATCCTTCAGGCTGAATACTGTTTCTCCGTTCCTGTATTCGATAAATTTTCCCCAGCATCTGTTAAGAAGATTCCGGTACCGGTAGGGGGCAATTTGGGGCATCCTTTCAGCTTTGGATAGCGAATAACGTGTAAGGTCAAAGACGCCGGCCTTGTTTTGTACCACCATATCAATTATCTCCGGAATTTCTCTCACATTTACTTGTGATACGACCGTCGTGATGACGCTTCGTATTCCCGCTTCGTTGATGAGGGATATTTTTTCAAGGGTATCGTCA
>JAITEL010000134.1 GCA_031282065.1 Treponema sp. | reverse complement strand
ATGGAATAGAAGGCGCAACCAAGAAGCCTGTAAAATCAACTGGCGATTTACCACTGCCGATGCCCGTATCAAACTTAAACGCCTATATCCACAGTTTAAATAGAGACTCGATACTAGCTCATCGGGGTTCAGAACATCGAAGCCGGGGTTCCGAACATGGAAGCCGGAGTTCAGAACATCGAAACCGGGGTTCGGAACATCGAAGTTGGAGTTCGGAGCATGGAAGTCGGGGTTCGGAACATCGAAGTTGGAGTTCGGAGCATGGAAGTCGGAGTTCGGAACGTCGAAGCCGGGGTTCGGAGCATGGAAGTCGGAGTTCCGAACATGGAAGCCGGAGTTCAGAACGTCGAAACCGGAGTTCGGAGCATCGAAGCCGGAGTTAAAAGGAGGGGGTTTATGATACAGTGGGAACTCATTGGCGAGACGAGGCTGCCTATACGATCCTGGTGCCGGGATATTGAAGAAGACGCCTTAAAGCAGGCGCGTAATTTGGCGAATCATCCGGTAACACGGGAGCGCATCGCCCTTATGCCGGACGCCCACGTCGGATACGGTATGCCCATAGGCGGCGTCATCGCCTGTGAAGAGGCGGTGATACCCAATGCGGTCGGCGTAGATATTGGCTGCGGCATGGGCGCAATCAAAACGAGCCTTGCAGCCGAGCGACTTGGCGATATGGCGGCGCGGCGGGCGCTCATTGAAGAGATCAAAACCCATATTCCGGTTGGCGAGGGGCGCTCGCGTAAAGAACCAATGGACTGGGAAGGCTTTAGTCAGTGGCGCGATTCTCTTGGCGGCGCGGCGGAGCCGGCGTGGTATACCGACAAGGCCTGCCAAAAACTTGATCGCTGTAACCTGGGAACCCTTGGCGGCGGCAATCATTTTATTGAATTGCAGAAGAGTGAAGACGGCGCTTTATGGCTTATGCTCCATTCCGGCTCACGAAACCTTGGGTATCGTATCGCGGATTTTTACCACAGGCAGGCGATGCTTTTGAACGAGCGGATCGGGGTTGAACTTCCCGACAAACAGCTCGCCTATCTGCCGCTTGATCATGAACTGGGACAAGCCTATGTCCGCGACATGAATCACGCCTTGGGGTATGCGAAGGAAAATCGCCTGATTATGATGCGGCAGCTTAAAGACATTGTGTATGCGCATTTTCCATCTATAGAGTTCTTGCTTGAAATCAATATTCACCACAATTACGCCGCTCCTGAATATCACGACGGCGCTCTTTACTGGATACACCGGAAAGGGGCGACGAGCGCTCGCGCCGGTGAACTGGGCATCATTCCCGGCAGCATGGGCAGCGCGTCATACATCGTTTCCGGCCTGGGAAATGAAGCGTCCTTTTCCTCTTGCTCACACGGGGCGGGCCGCCGTATGGGGCGCGCTGACGCCTGCCGGCGCTTGACCCGTCAAGAGTGCGATGACGCCATGACCGGTATTGTATTTGACCGCTGGAAGCCCTCTCACATTAAAGCCGCCGGTTCCAAGAGACTCCCTGATTTAAGCGAAGCCCCGGGCGCGTATAAAGATATTGATCGGGTGATCAAAGCGGAGTCCGATCTGGTGCATCCTGAAGTGAAATTGAGACCCCTTGCCGTGGTGAAAGGTTAAGCCGTCATAGCAGCGAACGGGAAAAGGATAAAGAGGGAAAGCGGAACTTGCTTGCGGCAGGGCAGAGTCCCACGGGCATTGAGCCGTATAGCTGGGACTTTACCTATAGCAGATAGTGGAACACCGTATATACAAGAAAAGGTTCTGCCCCTGGGTATCCTCTGGAGGATTGGGCAGAACCTTTTTACGCACCGCTTCTTTTGATCAGCCCTTCACCGCGCCGGCGCTTATTCCCTTGACAATGAACCTTTGGAGAAATAAGAACACCACCACAATGGGGGTAATGGTAAGCAAGACCGCAGGGAAAATAAGCTGCCAGGGATTGCCGTACTGGCCTGCGAGGATCTGGGCGAAATACAGGGAAAGCACCAGTGTCTTGTTTTCCGAATTACCGATCACCAGGAAGGGTAAGAGGTAATCGTTCCATATCCACATGGCGTTGATGATGATCACCGTCACGGTAATGGACTTCAAAAGCGGCATCACGATGAGAAAAAACATCTGAACGATATGGGCGCCGTCTATGAACGCGGCTTCCTCTACCTCCAGGGGCACACTCTTTACAAAACCGTGGTAGAGGAAGATAGACATGGAAAGCCCGAAGCCCCCGTACATGAGGATAAGCCCTCCCAGGTTCTTAAGCCCCAGCGCGTCAAAAAACTGGATGAGGGGGTACATGATGGCCTGAAAGGGGATGAGCATGGCCGACACAAAGGCCATGAATATGAATCCTGCGATCTTGAGCTTGCTGCGCACCATAATCCAGGCGGCCATAGAAGAAAGCAGCACAATCAGTATGACCGCAAGGGTGGTAATAAGCATGGTAAACCCTATGGATTTGAGAAACTGAAGCTGCGTGAGGGCGTTGCTTATATACTGGAAATCAAACTGTTCAGGCGGCACGATAGGGTTATCTACAATGCGGGTTTGGGGCTTAAAGGAATTAACCAGGAGTATCCACAGGGGCGAAAGGGTCAACAAAGCCCCTACACTCATAATGAGGTAACGGATACCTGCCTGGATACGCTGGAGCGAAAAATAGGCCTTGGTGTTCATGCTTCAATCTCCTTCTTCTTGGTAAGGTAGACCTGGGTGAGGGTAATCGCCGCAACCAGAATGAAGAATATCACCGCCTGAGCCTGGGCCTTGCCGTAATCCGCGGGGTTTGAGTCCCGTATGGTCCGCAGGATCTGGTAGGCCAGCATCCGGGTGTTAAAGTTTCCGTCTGTCAAGGCCACGTTTTGATCCAGCAGTTTGAAACTCCCTGAAAGGGTCGTAAACAGCACCACCGTAAAAGAAGGCATGAGCATGGGAACGGTTATTTTCCAGAACGTATGCCACCAGGAAGAACCGTCTATGCTGGCGGCTTCGTAGTAATCCTTAGGAATGGTGTTAAGCCCCGCAATATAGATCAGCATCATGTAGCCTGAAGACTGCCAGGTTGTGAGGATCACCAGGGCAAAGAGGGCTTTCACGCTATGCTGGGTCATATAGCGCAGGGCTTCGATATGGATGAGTCCCTGAGGACTAAACAGCATATCCGTAAACACCACCTGAAAGATAAACTGAAAGATATACCCCAGCGCCAGCCCGCCGAGCATATTGGGCAGGAAAAACACGGTGCGAAAGATCCCCGCTAAGGTCTCGGTCATCTTGTTGATAAACAGGGCCAGCGCCAGAGACACCACGTTGATGACCACCACCGCAATCACGGTATACCGGACCGTGTACCACAAGGCTTGGATGAACCGGGGGTCCTTAAGGGCGTTCGTATAGTTGGTTATGCCGTTGATTGCCTCAAATACGCTTTGCGCCCTGGTTCTGCTTACCGGGTTAAAGTAATAACTGCCCCGCCATACGGTAAAAGAGTTGAACACCCCCACGATAAAGGGCAGGACAATCACCACAATAAAGAATACCAGCGCCGGAATCACAAAGGGCCAAAACCAGCGTACATATAGGGATTTGTTTGTTTTCACAGTCATCCTCCATAGGCTGAGCGGCTGAGGACTACTGATTGAGCAGTTCTATCCATCGGGCTACACCGAAATCCGCAATGGTTTCGTAATCGTTCTGCGTCCACTCCGGTTTTACGAGGTATTGTTCCATCAGTAAGGATCCGAGCCCGTCTCCTGCCCAGGGGCCGGGAGCGCCGTGCCAGCGGTCGCCGATGGTATCCCCGGTCTTCATGTATTCCAGGATGGAGTTCCCCAGGGAATTCGGCACGGTGGTTACCGCCGCGTCCGCATTGTAGGGAATAAAGGCCATGTCTTCTATGATGAAGCGCTGTCCTTCAGGGGAGGTATTCATCCATACCAGGAAATCATAGGCCTTCTGTTTTTCTTCTTCAGAACACAGCGCGTTGACCGTGTAGTAATTCGGTACAAAGACCGGTATGGAACGCTCCAGCTTTTCAATGCTCATGCCCTGTGCGGTAATATCACCGGGGGTAAAGGGCATTTTGATAGGCAGGAAATACAGGCGCTCCGCGGCTTCCTGGTTCACCGAAAGGATGTTGTTGTACGCCCAGTTGCCTTGCTTGAGGAGCAGGGCCTTTCCTTCGGCAAAGACCTGCACCGCCTGGTCATACCCAAAGTTCGCGTCCGATACCAGATCCTGCCCGCGCTGGGCCGGGCCGTTTTTCCCCGCCACATGCCTGGTCTTGAAGTCCAGGGCCTTAGCGTATGCGACGAGGGGGCCGCGAATGCGGCGTATGTCCGCTTCCGTGGCGTTAAGGGAATCGTTGATGGTGGTAAAGGTCGCATTAAGGGCCACATTGACCAGGTGATCCCCATAGGTCCATCGCTGGGATCCCATAAAGGCAATGACGCCGTTCAGGGTACCGGTAAGCGCGGTCTTCGACGGGGCCAGGGTGTAGGTTTTTCCGCTCACCGTAACCGGTCCCGTGGGTGCATCTTTGATCCAGTTGTCCACCTCGGTGACGAAGCCTTCCCATTCGCTATAGGTTGCGCTCTTGATGTCTTGAATAAGCCCGGCGGCATCGGAAAGGCCGAAAAGCTCGGCGAGCATCTTTTTATCCACAATATAGCCGTAGCCTTCCAGGTTGTAGGGGATACCGTAATTCGTCGTTCCCCCTAAGGTGAGGCGGAGCTCCGGCGCTATATCCTGGGCAAGCTGGGAAAAGGCCGGGTTGTTCTCCACCAGCGCAAAATCCTGGACATACCCTCCTTCAAGCCACATGGCAAGGTTGTTGATCCCCTGCACGGAAAAGATCGTGGGCATGTTTTTTGAATTCATTTCCGTGTTCATGGGCGCGCTCTGTTCCGCCCCCGCACCGATAGAAAAGGTTTTAACCCGTACTCCGGTGGCTTCCTGATACGCCTTGGCCATAGCATCCACTTGAGCGGCGTTTTCGCCTTTCGCATTGAAGAGGTAGATGTCATACCCTCTGTCCGCAACGGATTGCTTGGAACAGCCTGAAACCATGAGCGCGATCATGCTGAACGCCACCACTACTTGAACCATCTTTTTCATAAAATCTCCTTGATATACCTGTTATATAGAACCATTACGCTCGCCGGTAACTCCCGCCTTCCGGTGATTACCAGCGATAGAGAACCTGTTTTTAAAGCCCCCAAACCCCAAAACTTTGCCCTTCCATGCGGCAGGTATCGCCGCTTATACCGCACCGGCCAATGGAATAAACCTTTTTTGCGGGAAGCTGCCCCGGGAGCAGCACGCTCTTGGCATCCAGGTCAGGATTTACCGCCACAAGGAACGGGCCCCGCCGGTAGATCAAGGGCCCTGAACTGGGGGACTTGTCGTGAGGGTAGACAATTTCAAGATTCGCCTTGGCTTGCAGATCCGGATGTTCGTGCCGCAGTTTTAAGAGGGCCTTTACCGTTGAGAGCAGGGAAGTGGGGTCTTGTTCCTGGGCTTCCACAGTGGGAGCGTCTTGAGAAAGGTCCACCGGCAAGTAGAGCCTGTCCGCTGCCGCATCGGAAAACCCCAGGTTCTTACCGGCCTTCCACTGCATCGGCGTCCGGGAACCGGTGCGGAAATACCCGCCTTCTTTGGTGGGCAGCGGCAGGTAGCGCATCCCGATTTCATCCCCATAATACAAGAAAGGAACTCCCGGCATGGTAAAGATGAAGCCATAGGCCAAGGCGAGTTCTTGCGAATTCAGGGTGTAGGCCAGGCGGATGGTATCGTGATTCCCCGTAACCAGGCTGATATACCCCTTGTCCTTGGTAGCCGCATACTGATCCAGATATTCCTCAAGAAAGGTCTGGATATTCCCCCGTGACCCGGCTTTGAAAAAGCTCGTATCACCGCTCCCCGTATCAGGTTGATCATAATTGCGGAACAGGCTGCGGTAACCTCCCCGGTTTTCCGTGAAGTCAAGGAAAAAGTCTGCATGGAAGCCCCCCTTAATCGCCTGCTTAGGAAAACTCCATTCCGAGACCAGCGCGGCTTCGGGGTATTCCGCATCAAGCATTTCCCGGATAGTCCGCCAGATTGACTGGGTTCCGCTTTTGTCCGCATCGTCGCCTTTTACCAGGGATCCTGCCATGTCCACCCGGAACCCATCGCAGCCGGCATCCAGCCAGAAACGCATCACCTCCTTCAGCGCTTCCCGGGTGGCCATACAATCAGGGTGATCCGGGGGCAACTGCCAAGTCTCTTTGGGCTTGAGAAAGCCGTAGTTCAGGGCAGGCTGGCACTTAAAGAAGTTGATGATATAGGTAGCCGCCCGTTCCGTCTCCCCGCCTATAAAGCCCAGGCCCTCAGCCCGCTTGAAACAGTGATCCGTCCAGATAAACCGGTTCCAGTACTCGTTAGGCTGTGCCTTGCTGCTTTCGATAAACCAGGGATGCTCCTCTGAGGTATGTCCGGGAACCAAATCAAGCAAGACCCGGATACCCCGTTGGTGCGCCGCGATAAAGAGACGTTTCAGATCGTCGTTGCTGCCGTAACGGGGAGCCACCTTTTTGTAATCCCGTACATCATAGCCGCCGTCCTTGAAAGGCGAATCAAAACAGGGATTGATCCACAAGGCGTTACAGCCCAGATCTTTGATATAATCGAGTTTTTGAAGGATCCCTTCAAAATCCCCAATTCCGTCCCCATTAGTATCCAGAAAGGATGGGGGATAAATTTCGTAAAAAACCGCGTCTTCAAGCCATACAGGCATGACGATTCCTCTTAATGCATTTTAGTATAAAGGTATCTTGGTAGGTGTTATGCAACACTCTGTTATGAGTGTAAGCCAAAGATGCACGGTTTGCACTATGCTTTTACTTTTTTGTATGATTTTTTGGAAGTAGCTCTCGGTGATTTTGAATTAGCCCCTAGGGGAATTGAACCCCTCTTTTAAGATTGAGAATCTCATGTCCTAACCAATAGACGAAGGGGCCTGATTATACAGCCGTACCCTTTTCCCCAGGGAGGATTTGAACCCCCACAAGCAGATCCAGAGTCTGCGGTGCTACCATTACACAACCGGGGAATGATATTGTATAACATAACTTCTTTTAAATAAAATGTCAATACAATGGAGGCAGCAATTCCAAATTCAAGAATCATCGGGGGCCTCGCCAGCAATGGCGAGTAAAAAGTCAGTCCAATCTTTGTGCAAATACCGGCTCATTTCATACCGGAGCGCCCAGAAAAACGCA
>JAITEL010000103.1 GCA_031282065.1 Treponema sp. | reverse complement strand
CCGGGGGTCTGCTATCCCTTCCAGTTTTTCTTTCAGTCTTGCTATGTCCATACTCCTTTCTTCGGACTATGATCCCTCCCCCTTCATCTGTTCTTAAAACTAAATGCAGAAGCCCTGGCTGATGGCGCTTTCCCTGATACCGGTGAAGCAATATGAAAATCATTTTTATTTTCATATTGACAAAAATAGGATCCCCATAGTATCTTCTCTATCAACGTATGAAACAGCCCCGTCCCACCAGATATACCACCTCCCAAGGACAACGCATCCTCCAGTATATGGCCTCTTTGGGAGAACAGCATGTTACGGCTCATCAGATTGTACGGCATTTTGCAAGTGCGGAAGCGGTCATTGGACAGACCACGGTGTATCGTCATCTGGAAAGACTTGCGGCAGAAGGGAAGATCCGTAAGTACCTTCTGGGCGAAGATACGGGCGCCTGTTATCAATACATAGACCAGAGTAAGGCATGTCAGGAACATTTCCACTTGAAATGTGAAAAATGCGGCGCCTTGATCCATACGGACTGTACCCTCTTGGACAGTATGGAAGACCATCTCTTACAGAAACACGATTTTCAAATCAACCTCCTTAAAACCACCTTGTATGGTACCTGTGGCGCCTGTCTTGCTGCGGCTAAGGCATGAGGAAACGGTATGGGTAAATCCCAAGGCATCTTCCTTATCGGGGGCTTCTGTTTTGTCCTGGGTTTTCTGGTTTCAGAAAGCTTTGTGCTCAGTCAGCAGCAGCATAAGTGCTGTGGCGAGGGCTGCCCGGTTTGTTTGCATCTCCAGTGGGTTCAGCAGGTTTTCAAGCAGTTCAAATATGCCCTGACCTATCACTCCCTACCCGCACGCACCCTCGCGCCGGAGAGACTCATGGTGATTTTAGTCTTTGCTCCGATTCTCCCCTTCAGCGGGGTCCGGTTAAAAGTAAAAATGAACCGATGATGCGGGCCGTGCCCTGTGTTTATTTCTCATCTGTAGCACGTACAGGAACCTTATTTTTTCAACATACCAGGATGTATGTATAGGAGTTTAAACGTATGAAACGAATAGTTCTTTTTATAGGGGTCTTGCTATCCCTTACCATGCTTGCATCTGCCCGAGGGCAGAAGGAGCCCCAAAAGGTGGGAGGGAAACTCCAGGTGGTTGCCACCATTTTCCCTCCCTATGATTTTGTCCGGGAAATTGCCGGGGATAGGGTGAACCTCACCATGCTGCTTCCGCCCGGTGCGGAAAGCCATTCCTTTGAGCCCACCCCGCGGGATATTATCACCGTACAGAACTGCGATGTCTTTATTTATGTGGGAGGCGAATCCGACGCCTGGGTGGAAGGGATCCTTAAATCCATGGATACCAGCCGCATGAGCATTATTACCCTCATGGACTGTGTAGACGTGGTAGAAGAGGAGATAGTGGAAGGCATGGAAGAGGAGGAAGAAGAAGGGGAGGAAGGACCGGAATATGACGAACATGTCTGGACGTCTCCCAGAAACGCAAAGCTCATAGTCCAGAAAATTGCGGAGGTCCTTAAACAACGGGACGCCCCCAATGCGCCGGTATATGCGCAAAACACCGCCGCCTATCTTTCGAAGTTAGATGACTTGGACAGGTCTTTTCGGGAATTGGCAGGAGGGGCAAAACGGCGAACCCTGATTTTTGGGGACCGCTTTCCCTTCCGTTACTTTGCCGATGCCTATGACCTGCGGTATTTCGCTGCCTTCCCAGGGTGTTCCACCGAGACCGAGTGTAGTGCGGCCACCATTGCCTTTTTGGTCGATAAAATACGGGCCGAAACTATCCCGGTGGTTTTCCACATTGAGCTTTCCAATGAAAAGATCGCCGATACCCTTTGTGAGGAAACCGGGGCTCAAAAACGCTTGCTCCATGCGGTCCACAACATCACGAAACGGGATTTTGATACGGGGAAAAGCTACTATAGCTTAATGACCCAGAATCTCCAGAACCTCAAGCCAGCCCTGTACTAATACCGGGGCTTGGGGGGCTCTTTCGGCCCCCCTGTTCTATTCTCTCATTGACCCCGGCCCCCTTCACTACTATACTGTTCTTACTTTTATACAATCTTTAAAAACATATAAGAGACGAGGAGGTCGCAGGTGATTATTATCGGGGAAAAAATCAATGGTTCTATTCCCTCGGTGGCCAAGGCCATAGCCGCAAAAGATGGAGATGCCATCCGGCGCTTGGCAGAGAAACAGAGCCAGGCAGGGGCTGCGTTTATTGATGTATGCGCTTCGGTACCAGGAGAAGCGGAGATGGAAGCCTTGGCATGGCTGATTGGGCTGGTTCAGGAAGTAAGCGATGTCCCGATTTCCATTGACAGTCCCCAGGCGGCGCACTGCGCCCAGGCTATAGGGCTGTGCAAAAAGCCGGGACTCATCAATTCGGTATCCGGGGAAGGGGACAAGATCCGGCAGGTATTCCCGGTGATCGCGGATACCCCCTGGCAATGTATCGCGCTGCTGTGCGATGACCTGGGTATCCCCAAGACCGTAGAGCAGCGTATAGCGGTTTTTGAGCGGATCCTGGAGCAGGCAGCAGTCTATAAGATAGCGCCTAATCGCCTCTATATCGATCCCTTGGTGGAGATGCTCTGTACCGCGGAGGAAGGCATTACCCTGGTAAGCGATACCATAAAAACCGTGAGGGAACGGTACGAGGATATCCACATCATCGGTGCGGCGAGCAATGTTTCCTTTAACTTGCCTGCGCGAAAATACGTCAATCAGGGCTTTCTCGTGTTAGCCATGCAAGCAGGCATGGACAGTGTGATCCTAGATCCCCTTAACAAGGACATACAGGGCCTCATCTATGCTACCGAAGCCCTCCTGGGGCAGGACGACTTTTGCATAGAGTATATCGGTGCTTTCCGGGAAGGGCGCTTTGGGAAGTAAGGAGAGCAGTGCACCGGGAAGCAGGGAATTCCTTGGTGCGTTCATTACAGGTAAGGAGCATATATATGGCGAAACTTGAGGCGATTGCCCAGGCAATTGAGGGGGGAAAGATAAAAATCATAGGGGGCTTGGTAGCGGAAGCCTTGGCAGAACAGGTGGATCCCCTCAGTATCCTGAATCAGGGGATGATCCAGACTATGGGCATAGTGGGGGATAAGTTCAAGCGTGGGGACATCTTTGTTCCTGAGATGCTCATCGCTGCCAAGGCCATGAAAAAAGGGGTGGAAGTCCTGAAACCCCATCTGACAGGCCAGGCGGATGTGAGCTTGGGTACCTGCATCATCGGCAGCGTAGCCGGGGATATGCATGATATCGGTAAGAACCTGGTGGCCATGATGATCGAAAGCGCGGGTTTTGAGGTCATTGATCTTGGGGTGGATGTGTCTACCGAGGTCTTCATCAAGGCCATCCAGGACCATCCCGCGGTCAAGCTCGTGGCCTTTTCGGCCTTGCTCACCACTACCATGCCTGCCATGAAGGCTTCGGTGGCTGCGGTAAAGGCTTCCGGGCTGCAGGGCTTTAAGATCATCGTGGGGGGGGCGCCTATTACCGAAGACTATGCCGTACAAATTGGGGCCGACGGATATGCCCCGGATGCAGGAAGCGCTGCGGTAAAGGCAAAGCAGCTCATTGCCTGAGCGGCTGCGTTGAGCCGTGAATACGCGGTGTCTGAGGCAGGGGGTGCTTATCACTAGTGCCATACAGCGGCATCCCCTTCGATGCCTGTCCCTCCAAGCCGGGGCCTGTCCCTTATCGAGAGCCGGGGGGTATCACTAGCTTAGAGCAAGGTGGAACAGGTAAAAAGAAAGAGGGGAGTCCTGAGACCCCCCTTTTACAATTTGCTTTTATTAAACAGAAACGCCCGCTGACAGTCCGCCTCTTACCCGCGTTTTTTCCAGGCCGTGATCGACAGGGATAAGTCGTTGTAATCCTGATCGGTACTGTCTTCGCCGGCAAAGGTGATGGTTTTCGCCACGACCTCGCCACTGTCGGCCGAAACATTCATTCTCTCGTAGTGCAGACGTATCAGCGGCGACTGAGACACGCTAATTTCCACTGTAAGGTTATTGGACAGCGCATAGAAAAAACCGTATATGGGCGGATTGGGATCTGTGCTCTTGCGTTTGTGATCAAAATAGGGGGATCCCCCGTCGCCGATCACAACCCTCCACTCGTAAGCGGCCTGTGTTGTAAAGAAAACACCGACATACCACCCCGCCGGGATTTCCAGCGCGATCTTTCGCGAATCCCCCGCTTTCAAACTTATTTTTTCAGCCATAACAACTCCTTTGCCCCTCTTGTGGGGCGGCCCTGATTAAGGCTCGCCTCGCTTTTTGTCAGGCGGGACAGGGCGGCACATCCCGTGCGCCTCAATTCCCCGTCCCGCCAGTGTTCCCGAAGGGAACACGTTACCCGGCTACGAAGTGCGCCGGGGACACGTACGGATTAGCTGTTGACCTTTTTCGTTGATACCACGCTAATGACGTAATCGTTGTAATCATTGTCGGTATAGTCTTCGACGGCTACAGTGTAGGCCCCGCCTTTGATGTCGCCGGGTCCGTCGGATATGGCAAGGTAGTGTACCAGCGACTTCAGCTTTATATTGTAGCTCGTATGAGAGATGTTAAGTTCGAGGCGCAGGTTGGCACCGGTGTAAACGCCGGAAACAGGCCCCAAAAGCTGTGCCTGGATGCTCGAGTTCGTTTTCTCCAGCGTCGCGTAGACAGTGGAATCGTCGCGCAAAATTATGGTTCCCGTGCTGCCGCAAGCCGCTATAGCCATGATGGTGATCCTCTCACCCTTGGGAATAGCTCCCAGTTGAATAACTGCCTTATCACTACTCATTTTCTTCTCCTTATAACCCCGCCAACCGGCGGGGCATAATTTTCAGGGCGGGACATCCTGTGTACCTCAAGTCCCTGTCGCTCCGCCCATCCCGGCCACGAAGTGCGCCGGGGACACGTCCTGGTTAGCCTTCGGCCTTCCAGCCGCCGTTACTGCTGTTGAGCGATGCGTCCCAAGCGTAGATCTTCTTGGTCAGACCTCTCGGCATCTCTTTGCTGCCATTACTGTTGTAGAAATTATGATTAAGACTGCTGGTGTTATAGAAATCAATAAACCCATAGTCACCAAGAACAATCTTGGGTAATGTTCTGGACTTATTGTTATAAATGCAGATATAATATACGAAAAACTTTACGAGGGGGAAGGTATGGTAGCGGTAGCATTAAAATGCCCATTTTGCGCAAGTGAGGATGTCCGA
>JAITEL010000101.1 GCA_031282065.1 Treponema sp. | reverse complement strand
CCGGGGGTCTGCTATCCCTTCCAGTTTTTCTTTCAGTCTTGCTATGTCCATACTCCTTTCTTCGGACTATGATCCCTCCCCCTTCATCTGTTCTTAAAACTAAATGCAGAAGCCCTGGGCCTTGCATGAGGATATAGGATTCCCCGCACAGGCACAGCCGCTTTCCCTTTTTGTACCACCCATAATCTGTTTTTTACTTCCGGCAGTATTTTTTGGGCCGCCCCGAGCATTTTCTGAGGCCCCGGTACCGCCTTTACAGAAGATGCAGGTAGGTGCTGAAGTCTCCTGTAGTAGCCTTCCTTCCGCTGATATGCTAGTATCAGCCCATGACCCTTTGGTTTGCCTCGGGTAATGCCCATAAAAAGACGGAACTAGCGGCCATCTTATCTGGCCATAGCATTAAAATCCCCGCTGAAGAAGGGATCCTCGATTTCAATCCCCCGGAGACGGGAAAGACCTTTCTTGATAATGCCCTCATCAAGGCCCAAGCCCTCTACCGCATCCTTAACGAACCGGTCATTGCCGACGACTCAGGACTCTCGGTGGATGCCCTGGAAGGGAGACCGGGGATCTATTCCTCCCGGTACGGCGCAGATGCCGGGAAACCCCTCTCAGACTCGGCGCGTAACGCCCTGCTCCTGCAGGAACTCGCGGATACCCCGCTTCGAAGCGCCCGGTTCATCTGCGCTATGGTGGTCCTCTTAACAGAGGATCGCTTCTTTGCTGTCCAAGAAACTCTGGAAGGGGAGATTCTCAGGGAAGCGCGGGGCCTTTCGGGTTTTGGCTATGACCCTATCTTTTCTATCCCCACATTGGGCCGTACCGTGGCAGAACTCAGTGCTGCGCAGAAGAACCGCATAAGCCACCGGGGAAAAGCAGGTAACCGCCTTGCTGCACTGCTTTCCGCAGGAAGCTTTGACGCCCCATGACGGCTCACCAGAAACGTTTTTCCCCTCATGCCCTCGAAGAGGGGGCCGAACCCTTAAACGGCCCCCAGATTCAAGGGGTACAAGCCATCCAGGGGCCGGTCCTGATCATTGCCGGTGCAGGCTCCGGGAAAACCAGGGTCATCACCTACCGTATTGCCGCTATGTTGGAAAGGGGCATTCCCCAGTCCGCGATTCTGGCCCTGACCTTCACCAACAAAGCGGCCCGGGAAATGGAGGCGCGGGTCAAAGGGCTTACCCACAAGAAGCTTCAAAACTTGACGGTCAGCACCTTCCATTCCTTTGGGGTCAAGATCCTCCGGGATGAAATCGAGCGCCTGGGATACCGCAAGAATTTCTCGATTTACGATGAAACCGACAAGATACAGCTCATCAAAGATAGCCTTAGAGAGTGCAAGCTCTCCCTGGAAGGGGTGGACCTCTATGCCCTGGGGCAGCTCTTTGCCAATATTAAGATAGGCCGCCTCCACTGGGGGCAAGAGGCTAATGACGCTTTTGAGCCGGTGTATGAGGAGTATCAGCAGCGCCTGAAAATCTTCAATGCCCTGGATTTTGAGGATCTCCTGGTCATCCCTATAGAACTTTTTGAGCGTTACCCGGAGGTTCTTGGAAAATACCGGCGCCGGTATCGGTATATCATGGTGGATGAATTTCAGGACACCAGCCTCACCCAGTACCAGCTCATGCGTCTCCTTTCGGATCCTCTCGAAAAGAATGTCTGCGTAGTAGGGGACGATGATCAGTCCATCTATTCCTGGCGGGGGGCCAATTACGAGAACATCCGAAGGTTTGAGCAGGATTTTCCAGGCACTTTGGAAATCAAGCTGGAACAGAATTACCGCTCTACCACCACCATCCTGGAAGCTGCCAATGGGGTGATCTCCAACAATACGAACCGGAAAGAGAAGACCCTCTGGTCCGGCAATACCGGGGGCAAGCCTATTGTGATCTGCACCCCTCAAAACGAAAGCGATGAAGCGGACTTTATTGCCGGGGAGCTTATGAAGATCCGCCTCAAGGAAGGGCTGCGCTATAGTGATTTCGGGGTGCTCATCAGGACCAATGCCCTCACTCGCAGCATTGAAGAGGCCTTTTTAGCGGAAAAAATCCCGTACCGGGTTTCCGGTGGAACCAGCTTCTTCCAGCGCAAGGAGATCAAGGACATTATCTCCTATCTGAGGGTCATTGCCAATGTGGATGATGAGGTGAACCTCTTGCGGATCCTTAACACCCCCCGGCGGGGCATAGGCAAAAACACCGTGGCAGCCCTGGCTGAACGAGCCCGGCAAAACCATTGCTCGCTCTGGAGCGCCATGAGTACCTTCCGGTATGCTACGGACACCTTTGAAGACCAGAGCTTCCAGGAGACCGATAACGCCGATATGGATAGCTTCATGACCCTGATTGAAGGATGCAAAGAAACCATGCTGGGGAAACGGGGGCTTTCCCAAAAAGTCAGGGCTTTGGTAGATACTATTGATTATTGGGGATACCTGGTTACGGAATTCAGCAAGAACGAACAGGTGGCCCGGTGGAAATTTGCCAATATCAGTTCCCTCATTGAGTCCATCGCCCACTGGGAGCAGGATCCAGACAACCTTGACCCCACCCTCTATCCCTACCTCAACCGCATAAGCCTCATCACCCGGGAAGATAGTGAAGAAGAGGGAGATAAGGGTAAGGTAAACCTTATGACCATCCACGCTGCCAAAGGGCTGGAATTCCCCGTAGTTTTCATTGCCGGAGCAGAGGACGGCATCATCCCTCATGCCCGGAGTCTTGAAGCAGGGGACGGCGATCTGGAAGAAGAGCGGCGGCTTTTTTATGTAGCCATCACCAGGGCCCGGGACAAGCTCTTCATCTCAAGCTGCTTACAGCGCCGGCGACTCCAGGGTACTATCCAGTGCAGTCCCTCTCCGTTTCTTGCGGAGATTCCCGCCCACTTGGTGGAATACGTTGAGTCTAAGACTCCAGAAGCCTGCGCCGCTGAAGCTGAGGATGTCCTCACCTTGCTTAAAAAGCGATTCACCTGATCCCCTCACGGAACGGATTTGTGTTATTTATAGGAAAAGGGCGTTTTTTTTCTGGCATCTTTTCATAATACGGTAGACATAGTCCATACACAGGAGTAAACTGAACACACTATTCAACTAAGAACCATGAGGTTTTTTCTTACTACAACGGGCTGTTTCAAAAAGAGGTGTGTTATGAAAGAAACTGCGTTTATTACCTGGAAAGATACCTATTCAGTAGGTATACCGAAAATTGATGAACAGCATCAAGAACTGGTACAACTTACGGCTACGCTTTTTGCTGCCTGTATGCGTGGGGCTGAGTCAGGACGTCTGTATTTCAAGCAGGTCGTACATGATCTTGTGCAGTATGTAAGTTTTCACTTCTCCGCGGAAGAACGGCTCATGGAACGGATTGAGTTTCCCGGATTCGCTGAGCACAAAAAGCAGCATGAACAGTTTGTAAAAAAAGTACTGGAGGATGTGAAAAAGTTTGAAAGCGGGCAGGGAATTGTGCCCAGTACCTTCGTCCGGTTCCTACGGGATTGGATATTAACCCATATCGCCAAAGAAGATCAAAAGTACGGGGACTATCTTAGATACGCTAAGAAGGAAGCCCTCGTGGCCGATATGTTTATTCTTGCAGAACCGGCTAAGGAAGAGGGCCCTCGCTAAAAGTCTACGGATCTGAGCGCACAAAACACCTATGGTATAGGTGGAGCACTTAAATTATGGTAAGGATGGAAAAGATGGAAAAGGAAAAAGAGGTTTTTGTAGTATGGGAAGACCGGTATTCAGTGGGAATACCCTCCATTGATGAGCAGCATAAGGAACTGCTCGTTCTGACGAATAAGCTTTATGATGCCTGCCGAGAAGGGGAAGAAACGGCCCGGGTGTATTTCAAGGAAGCCATCCATAGTGCGGTGGAATATGTCCAGTTCCATTTTACCTCAGAAGAACGGCTCATGGAACGGGTCAACTTCCCTGAATTGGCGAGCCATAAAGCGCAGCACAACAACTTCGTTAAACAGGTCCTAGAAGAAGTGAAGCACTTTGAGCAGGGTAAGAGCTTTGTACCTAATGCCTTTGTCCGATTCCTGCGGGACTGGGTATTAACCCACATCGCCATGTCCGATATAAAGTATGCCGAATATATCAAGACCCTCAAGAAACAGAGAGCTTTGCAAAGCTTTTTATAATTCCCCCGGTCTATATGCGTACCTTTGAACTGGTTTCCCCTTTCGATCCTGCAGGGGATCAAGGGGAAGCCATAGAGACCTTAGCAGCAGGTATTAAAGCAGGGGATCCCTACCAAACCCTCCAAGGGGTTACAGGTTCGGGGAAGACCTTCACGATGGCGAAGATCATAGAAGCTGTCCAGATGCCTACCCTTATCATCAGTCACAACAAAACCCTGGCAGCCCAGCTTTTTCGGGAATTCCGGGGCTTCTTCCCTCATAATGCGGTGGAGTACTTTGTTTCCTACTACGATTACTACCAACCTGAAGCCTATGTGGCAAGCCGGGACCTATACATCGAAAAAGACGCTTCGGTTAATGCGGAGATTGAACGGCTGCGCCTGTCTGCTACCCGCAGCCTCATGGAACGGGACGATGTGATCATCGTCGCTACGGTTTCCTGCATCTATGGTCTGGCTACCCCAGAGGTATACCGGAAGATGACCGCCACCTTCAGCCAAGGAGAGACCATTGATGTGGAGGCCCTTACCAGGCGCTTGGTGGAACTGCAATACGATAGGAACGATGCGGTCCTGGAGCGGGGACGCTTTCGCCGGCGGGGGGACACCCTGGAGATTTACCCTGCCTACCTGGAGGAAGCCTACCGGGTTGACCTGGATTGGGACCGGGTCGAGCGGATCCGTAGCTTCGATCCCGTCTCCGGTAAAGTCCTTGAGGAACTGGACCGGGCTATGATCTACCCGGCAAAACAGTTTGTCCTACCTCACGAGATGATCCATGATGCCCTTGAGCGGATTAGAACCGAGCTTGCCGAGCGCTGGGACTTTCTTACAAGCAGCGGCAAGCTCTTGGAGGCAGAGCGGCTCAAGACCCGGGTGGAATACGATATTGAGATGCTCACCGAGATAGGCTATTGTCCGGGCATCGAAAACTACTCAGCACCCCTGGCAGGCCGTGCTCCAGGATCTGCCCCAGACACCCTTATCGACTATTTCCCCAAGGCAGCGGACGGGAGCCCGGGGCACCTTACCTTTATTGATGAGAGCCATGTAACCGTCCCCCAGTTAGGGGCCATGTATGCCGGGGATCGCAGCCGGAAGATGAACCTGGTGGACTATGGCTTTCGACTCCCCTGTGCCTTGGATAATCGGCCCCTGCGCTACGATGAATTTGTCCGGCGTTTGGGCAAGACCGTGTTTGTCTCTGCTACTCCCGGCAAACTTGAGGTGGACCAGTCAAGCCGCGTGGTACAGCAGCTTATCCGGCCTACAGGACTTTTGGACCCACAGATAGAGGTCCGTCCCAGCGAGGGCCAGATGGAGGATATTTATGGGGAGCTTTGCCGCCGCATAAGCGCAGGGGAACGGTCCCTGATCCTCACCTTAACCAAGAAGATGGCCGAAGATTTGACCGATTACCTTTCTGGTCTGGGTCTCAAGGTTCGGTATATCCATAGCGAAGTGGAAACCATAGAGCGGGTGGAGATTCTCACCCAGCTCCGGCAGGGAGCCTTCGATGTCCTGGTAGGGATAAACCTGTTACGGGAAGGGATAGATCTGCCGGAGGTTTCCTTTATTGGTATCCTGGATGCGGATAAGATCGGCTTCCTCCGTTCCCTCACGAGCCTGGTGCAGATCATAGGCCGGGCAGCCCGGAACGCCGCGGGGAAGGTGGTGATGTATGCGGATCGCATGAGCGATGCTATGGAACAGGCCATTGCCGAAACCAGCCGCCGCCGTCAGATCCAAATGGCCTATAACCAAGCTCACGGTATCACCCCCACGACGGTGAAGAAGGCCATTGCGGACATTCTGGTACGCCATGCCGCAGAAGAAAAAGATGCCGCTATCCTATCCATAGAGGTCCTCAAAAAGTCCTACAACCTCCTCATCCCCAGCCAGCGGAAACAGCTCATTGCGGCTTTGAACAAGGAGATGCTGGAACACGCCAAGAAGCTGGAGTTTGAGCAGGCTGCGGCAATCCGCGATGAGATTCAGCAGATTACCCAAATGGGCTAGGTCGGGTCAAGCTCTTTGCTCGGCAGCCGTTTAACCGTACCAACAGGTATCAATAAGCCTAGTACCGGTTTCCCTGTAGTGAGGAGGAGCGCTCATCAGTAGGTGAGAGGAGCTTTCATGTGGGCCTGCGCTTCCTATCCCCAAGGCTGCATCTGCAATCACTAGGAAGGACGTATGCTTGTACGGTTGCCTTGCTGACGGTTCGGCAGGCATCGGCGTTTACTTTTTTCAAGCCGTTTGGGGAGCAGGAGATACTGATAGGGCTGAGCAAGGTGCAAGAGGCATAGAAGCGCTAGGCGATACCGCAATAACCAATGCGACCCCTGAATAGATACTTGACTTGTACCGTCAGAGGTGGCGTTCAGGAGGTTAACGTCATTATTCAAATACCCTGAGATACCGGTATCTGGTGAACAGAGCGCCCGTGCATGGTTTTAAGGGAAATGGTTAGTGGCGGCCCTGGGTCAGACAAGGGTAACCAAAGGGTATTTTTCCCCTGCTAGAGGAAAGAGTTCCCGATAAAGAGCGGTCGTTATGGGGTGAACAACGGCTTATGCTGGTCATGGTAACATATGTACTTGTGGAGAGCGTCTCCTTCAGGAAATGGTTTGAAACCATGCATCACATTGCGGTACTTTATAGGCTGCTTGTCCCTAAGTAAACCTATGAGGAGCGGAGGCGAGGTGAGACCAAGGATGCGACCGGTCCGCCTCCCTGACACCCCGTATTTTGCCCACCGGTACAACCTCTCTTCGCTGTTCCCTCCATCCGATGCTCCCGCCCCCCGCAGGTCAGGGAAGAAGAATGTGACCGACCAGCTCACGTTTTTAATGCTTTGGTACGTAATATATATAGGAATGTCCCCCTAAAGGCTTGATCCGCTTTGTGGAGCGTCGTCTGCAATCCATGGGAGTCTCGGTTTCGGCGGATTTGCCGATTGGATACGGTGCTTGGCATGGACATTTTGATGCTGCTTCCCGACGGCGTCTATCTACTACTCGTAATACCATCTGTGAATCAGCCCTCAGGAACAGTTTCTTAACCGTTGCTCCTCCGTGACATTTTCCTTATCAGCATCTTAGAAAAGTATCCCATTCATTGGATAACAAGGATTAACAATCGGGCGAGTGGGATTTGAACCCACGACCTCTTGGTCCCGAACCAAGCGCGCTACCCCTGCGCTACAGCCCGATTTTTACCTGTACCGGTTTTATAGTGGAAGCATAGGCTATTCTCTTATGGTCTGTCAAGTCCTCGCGTTGCGCCATAATTTTTCTAAGTGAAAAGGGGTGTGTGAGCCAAAATAAAAATCTAGCCCAAACTAAACTGGCCCTACCTGAAAACAAGGGGGCCGCCACATGGGGTTAGACATGAACGACAAGAAAAAGGTCTGCGCGGAAATTGCCCGGCGATACCGGAAGGCGGACAAAAAGGGCCGGGGGGAACTGTTGGACGAGTATACGGTGACCCTTGGCTATAACCGGGACTATCTGGCCCATATCCTGTCAAACTGGGGTAAAATTCGGTATGCCCGGATAGACGGAAAACCCGTTAAAATCATCGCCCAAGCTGCCCCGCGATGCGGTCGAAAGGCCCTGAAAACAGCCTCCCCAGGCCGCAAACAGGGCAGAAGACCAAAGTATCAGGGAGCAGCCTTCAAGGCACTGCTGGAGGACATCTGGAGCCTTTTCGACTGTTTGTGCGGGAAACTCCTGGCCCCTCTGCTCCGCCTCATGCTGGACTTCCTGACCGCTGAATATGCCCTTGCCCCTGAAATGCGGAACCTGCTGGCTTCCGTTAGTCCCCGCACCATCGACCGCATCCTCAAACCGGTAAAAGACAACGGGCGGCTGCGGGGACTGAGCCTGACCAAGCCCGGTACGCTTCTGCGGGACCAGATTCCGGTACGGGT
>JAITEL010000066.1 GCA_031282065.1 Treponema sp. | reverse complement strand
ACTCTAAAAATGTCATATCCCTTCCTTGAGCTTTGAAGGTCATGTAAGCTACTGTTTGGAAGGTTCAAACGGGTTTTTGGGAGTAAAAGTTCTAGGTTTACACGAGGGTATAATTGCGAACAAAAAAATACGGTTTCTCTACGAAAACCCGTTTATAGGAGTTCATCTCCGAAGGCCCATCCCTTCATGGAATGGAAAAGCGTTTATTTACTATGTCGTTGCCTTGATTTTTTGTCAATAGCCCGCATTGCCTAGGTCCGT
Source organism: Treponema sp. (assembly GCA_031282065.1). Taxonomy (GTDB): domain Bacteria; phylum Spirochaetota; class Spirochaetia; order Treponematales; family Breznakiellaceae; genus JAIRLU01. Next base: position 14,750 of record JAITEL010000066.1, on the reverse strand, counting down.
TAACCAGCGATTAGTTCACCCCTAGCGTCTGTCCGCAAAGTCGCCAACACGGTTTGAGCACCTTGAACAGAGCGGTTAAGACACTTTGAACAGAGCGGTTCAAATACCTTGAACAGGGCGGTGCCAGTGCTCAATGTCCTTATAAGGAGCGAAGCGTCCCTCCTTTCAGTTCGTTCGGTGCATTCTCAGCACAGACAACCTTGGCTTTGGACTGCATGTGCAGGCAAGAAAGGGGCAGGGGTAAGCCCTCCTTCCAGCGCAGCCTGAAGCGACCGGGCCTTGGTATGACCGCTCACCAGAATGAGCCCTTCCCTATCATCCACGATGGTCCCCGCAGCCACCGTAAGGGCGGGGATCGGAACCCCTGCATGTCTTTAAGAACTGCCCATTCCTGACGTAAGAAGCGAATCCCCTTCCGCACTGAAGACCCAGGGCCCCTGCGCAGGAAATAAGCAAGAAAGAAACCTATTTACTCTTGCCAAGGTAAAGAAAGGGGTTTACCCTATACTAAAGCGATACCATTGAGGGGTGAGGCGGCATTGAAACCGATAAAACTATGCTACATTGGAGGGGGTTCTCGTAACTGGGCCTGGGTCTTAATGCAGGACTTGGTCTTTGAGCAGGACCTTACCGGGCGTATTGAGCTCTACGATACCGTGTTGGAAGACGCCCAAAGCAATGCCAGTATCGGTAATGCCCTGGTATCCCGGCATAAGCCGGGACACTGGACCTTTCACGCAAACCCTTCCTTAGAAGACGCCTTGAGCGGCAGCGATGTGGTGTTTATTTCCATACTTCCCGGGGATTTTGAAGCGATGTCCGTGGATGTGCATGCCCCTGAAGCCTACGGTATCTACCAGTCCGTGGGGGACAGCGTCGGAGCCGGCGGTCTTATCCGGGCCCTGCGGACCATTCCCCAGTTTCGCCTCATTGCCCAAGCCGTAGAGCACTGCGCCCCGGATGCCTGGGTGATTAACTATACCAACCCCATGAGTATCTGTATCCGGACCCTGTACAAGGAGTTTCCCCGGATCAAGGCTGCCGGGTGCTGCCATGAAGTGTTCAACACCCAGAAACTGCTGGCCACGGTCCTGGAGCTCGCAGGATGCGCTCCTCAGGGCAGCATTGCACGGGAGGAGATACATACCCGTGTCTTGGGGATCAATCATTTTACCTGGATTGATAGGGCATCCTGGAAACACCTCGACATCCTTCCCTACTATAAACAATTCGTAGCACGCTATGCTGATGAGGGCTTTAGGGGTGCACAGGCTGCCACCACCTTTGCCTCCGGCAGCGCCTGTGCAGAGGATCCTGAAGAAGCAGCCCGGCGCCGCTTCTTTTCCGGCACTGAACGGGTCAAGATGGATCTCTTCCGGCGCTACGGGCTCATTGCCGCAGCAGGAGACCGGCACCTTGCGGAGTTTTGCCCCCATGCCTGGTACCTTGCAAGCCCGGAACAGGTGGAAGCCTGGGGATACGCGCTTACGCCGGTGTCCTGGCGTATGGCCAACCGGAACACCTTGAAAGCCCTGGCAAAAGCCTACCGGGAAGGAACAAAGACCATGAGCCCTGAGCCTTCCGGGGAAGAGGGCTTGGCCATCGTGAAGGCCCTCATGGGCCAGGGCACCTTGGTAAGCAACGTGAATCTCCCCAATCAGGGGCAGATGCCGGATATGCCCCGGGATGTGGTGCTTGAAACCAATGCGGTCTTCTTACGGGATAGGATTCAGCCTCTGGCGGGCGGGGAACTGCCCACGGACCTTCGGGCCTTGGTGATGCACCACATCTTAGCCCAGGAAGGGATCATCGAAGCGGCCTTTGAGCAGGACCTGGAAAAGGCCTTTCGGGTCTTTTCCCAGGATCTGGCGGTACAAACCCTGTCCCTGCAGGATGCCCGTGCGCTTTTTAATCGTATGTGTACCCAAACGCTTAAGCCTTATAGAGAAACGAGCAGGGCACGGTAAGGAGCGGGGAGTATGCTGGATCGCTATGGCCTGGTAAGCCGTCATAATCCGCTATACACGGCGATTGAACGCAGCGCTCCCCTTTCCGTAGGAAACGGGACCTTTTGCTTTACCGCGGACTGTACCGGTTTGCAAACCTTTTTTGATGCCTATAGCGCAGCGGACGACAGCTTTCCCCTGTGTACCATGGCCGAATGGGCTTGGCATAGCTACCCCAATGCCCCTCAAGATGATTCCCAACTTCGCCTCAGCCCCTTTGATACCTTTGGCAGAACCGTGGGCTACGCGGTGGATGCACGCGGTCAGGAAGCATTGTTTCGAGCGTTACGGCAGAACCCGCATAAGTTCCATCTGGGGAACCTAGGCTTTACCCTGGCAGGCTCGCCCCTTGATCTGGATACCTGTAAGGTGCACCAGCAGACCCTGGATCTGTGGGAAGGCTGCCTGTATTCGCACTGGACCGTGGCAGATACACCGGTGCATACGGAAACCTTTGTCCACCCTTGGGAAGATACCCTGTACGTGCGGGTCCTCTCGCCGCTTATTGCCGCAGGGAAACTCCAGGTTGCGCTCCGCTTTCCCTACGGCAGCCACAAAAAGTCAGGAGCGGATTTTACCTCTTCCCAGAGGCATAGTACGGTGCTTATCCGTACAAGCAGCGGCTCTTTCGTGCTTGAGCGGGTGATGGACGGCACCAGGTACCGGCTGAGGGTGAAGGCTAGAGGTCTATCCCTTGATAGCCTTCCCGGGAGCGCTGCTCTTCCCGATCATACCCTCACCTTGGGCGCCGGGGCCGGCAGGACCGACATCCTGGAACTGGCCTTCCGCTTTGAGCCCATATACATACCCGTACTGGATACCCTGGAGGACTTTATAAAAGGAGGAGCTGAACAAGAGCTCCCCTCCTTTACCCAAGCCAAGGAATCCTGCCGGGCCTTCTGGGAAGGCTACTGGATGCGCGGAGGTGCCCTTGACTTGTCAGCTTCCACTGACGGCCGTGCCGGGGAATTGGAAAGGCGGCTGGTTCTTTCCCAGTATCTCATGGCGATTCAAAGCCGGGGCAGCTTCCCCCCCGCAGAAACCGGACTGAGCTGCAACAGTTGGTACGGCAAGTTCCACCTGGAGATGCACTTTTGGCATACGGCGCATTTTGCCCTGTGGGGCAGGGTGGAGGTTCTCAAAAAGAGTCTTGCCTATTACCGCAAGATACTGCCCGTGGCCCGCAGCATTGCCGCGGCTCAGGGCTATAAGGGCGCGCGCTGGCCTAAGATGTGCGATCCCCGAGGCTACAATACGCCTTCGTCCATTGCGGTCCTGTTACTGTGGCAGCAGCCTCATCCGATCCTGCTGGCAGAACTCTGTTACCGCGCTGCCCCTGAAGCGGATTTCTTAAGGGAATACCGGGACATCATCGTAGAAACCGCGCAGTTTATGGAAAGTTTTGTCCATTGGACCGGCGGCCGTGCCGTTTTGGGAGCGCCCTATATGCCTGCTCAAGAGCGGCACGATCCGAGGGCCGTACTGAACGCCCCCTATGAGCTTGAGTATTTCCGTTGGGCTTTGAAGCAGGCGGATGTATGGCTCGCCCGGCTGGGAGAACGGCCCTGTTTTGGGGATACCGCAGAAAAGCTCGCCCTGCCGCCGCAAAAAGACGGCCTGTACCTTGCCGCGGAGAACTGCCCGGACACGTTTGGCACCTTCCCCTTTTACACGGACCATCCTGCCATGCTTGCCATGTACGGGGTGCTGAAGAGTGAGAAAGTCGATCCTGAGCGCATGTCCGCTACGCTGGATAAGGTCCTGGCGGTCTGGGATTGGGAATCCCTGTGGGGCTGGGACTTCCCCATGATGGCTATGACCGCGTACCGTCTGGGACGGCTTGAGGATGCCCTGGATATATTGCTGCGGGATAGTCCCAAAAACACCTACCTTCCCAATGGGCATAACCGGCAGATCGGTAGTAATGAGCTGCCCCTGTATTTACCTGGGAACGGGGGCTTGCTCCTTGCCGCGGGGATGATGGCTACGGATACCCAGGGCTTTCCCCCAGGCTTTCACGCTCAAGCAGAGGGCCTGTATGCGTATCTGTGATATACCCATCCGGGACCCCTTTGTGGTACAGGAACAGGGGACGTATTACCTGTTCGGCTCTACGGATAGAGCAATTTGGAAAGGGCCGGGCATAGGCTTTGACGCCTATGTCAGTGCTGGCCCGGGGGACTTACAGGATTTTGAGGGGCCCTTTCCGGTCTTCCGGCCCCCTGCGGATTTTTGGGGGCTCACGAATTTTTGGGCCCCTGAAGTGCACCCCTACCGGGGAGGCTGGTATATGTTTGCCACCTTCAAACCGAGGCAAGGAAGCCGGGGGACGGCGATCCTCAAAAGTGATGGGGGCCTGCTCGGTCCCTACAAGCCCTGGTCGTGGTCTGCTCCAGGGGTTTCAGGGCCGGTAAGCCCTGGAGATTGGGAGTGTTTGGACGGCACCTTTTTTATCGAACAGGGCATCCCCTACCTGGTGTTTTGCCACGAATGGCAGCAGGTGGGGGACGGTGCAATCTGCGCCCTGCCTTTAAGCGGGGACTTACGTCAAGCCGCCGGTAGGCCGAGTGTGCTTTTCCATGCGAGCGAAGCCCCCTGGGCCTGTGCACTGGCAGGGCGTAAGCCGGGGTCTTATGTAACCGACGGGCCCTTTATGTACCCTGCCCAAACAGGGGGCTTACTGATGCTGTGGTCCTCTTTTGGGAGCGCAGGGAACTATTGTGTTGGACTTGCCCGGTCGGAAAGCGGGACCCTCGCCGGGCCTTGGGTACAGGAGCAGCAGCCCTTGTACCATGCAGACGGCGGGCATGGGATGCTGTTCCGCAGTGTGGAGGGAACCTTGTACCTGGCCCTCCATACCCCGAACCAGAGCCCTTTTGAGCGGGCCCGCTTTGTGGCAGTAGCAGAAGTCCCTGAACGGGGGCTGGTGATCGGAGTAAACCGTGAGGAGGAAGTATGAATACCAGAAAGGGTATCCGTATCAAAGAGCAGGTATCCTCGTACCTGTTCTTGGCGCCGTGGCTGGTGGGGTTTTTTGTGCTTACCCTGTACCCCATGATCTATTCGTTGTATCTCTCGTTTACCGAGTACACGATTTTGCAGCCCCCCAAATGGGTAGGACTGCGCAACTTCTTTGTCATGTTTGTCGGTAATGCCCAGTATCCCCGGGACGAGCGCTTTCTCAATTCCCTTTTCGTAACCCTGCGTTTCGTGTTTATTTCCGTGCCCCTGAAGCTGGCCTTTGCCTTGGCCGTGGCCATGCTGATGAACCAGAAGCTCCGCCTCATTCCCTTTTACCGGACCATCTACTATATCCCCACCCTCCTGGGCGGTTCGGTGGCCATTGCTGTGCTGTGGCGCCGGCTCTTTGCCGGGGACGGTGCCATCAACACCCTCATCAGGATGCTCAGTGGCGGCGCGATAAACCCGCCCTCCTGGATATCCAGTCCCATTTTCGCCATCTACACCCTGATACTCCTTGCGGTGTGGCAGTTTGGCTCTCCTATGATCATCTTCCTTGCCGGGATCAAGCAGATACCCCAGGAATACTACGAAGCCGCCAGCGTGGACGGTGCGGGCAAGGTCAGGCAGTTTTTTTCCATCACCCTGCCGAGCCTCTCCCCTATTATTTTCTTCAATCTGGTGATGCAGATGATAAGCGCCTTCCAATCCTTTACCCAGGCCTATATCATCTCAGGGGGTAATGGCGGCCCGGTGGACTCCACCATGTTCTACAGCCTGTACCTGTATTTGCGGGGCTTTGCCCACTCCCAGATGGGCTATGCAGCGGCTATGGCCTGGGTCCTGCTCTGTATCATTGCGGTCTTAACCGCTCTGACCTTTAAGGGTTCCAATTCCCTGGTAAGTTATGGAGGTGGCGAATGAACAGGCATACCGGGCAGGTCCTCAGAGCCGGTCTTTCCAACCTTATCATTATTGTGCTGGGTTTCGCGATGCTCTATCCGGTGATCTGGCTCATTATGGCGTCCTTTAAGGAAGGTTCCCAGCTTTTCAGCGATCCCGGTTTGTTGCCCAAGACCTGGACCTGGCAAAACTACCGCAATGGCTGGGGGGGCATAGGCATAGTTCCCTTCAGTACCTTCTTTGTCAATTCCTTTATCATTTGCAGCTTCTGCATAGGGGCAAACGCCGTTTTCTGTTCCCTCACCGCCTATGCCTTTGCCCGGCTGCGTTTTAAGGGACGGAATTTCTGGTTCGCCGTGATGATCCTGACCATGATGCTGCCGGGACATGTAACCACCATTCCCCGGTACATCATCTTCCGTTCCTTTGGCTGGATCGATACCTTCCTGCCCTTTATCGTCCCCAAGCTCTTTGCCACGGATGCGTTCTTTGTGTTTCTCCTGGTCCAGTTCATCCGCAGCCTGCCTAAGGATATGGACGAATCCGCGCGGATTGACGGCTGCGGGAAGCTGGGCATTTACCTGAAGATCATCGTACCTTTGAGCGTGCCCGCCCTTATTACCACCGTGCTTTTTACCTTCCTGTGGACGTGGGATGACTTCTTCAACCAGATGCTCTATCTCAATTCACCGGATAAATACACCGTGCCTATGGGCTTACGGCTCTTTTTGGATACTTCCGGGGTCTCTTCCTGGGGCTCCATGTTCGCCATGTCGGTTTTGTCTCTGATTCCCTGCTTTATTTTGTTCTTCTCGTTACAGAAGTATTTTGTCCAGGGAGTAGCTACAACGGGTATCAAAGGGTAAGACCCTTTAGGATATTTTAGGAGGTAAACATGAAAAAAGGCATGTTTGTTTTGGTTGCGCTTGTGGTAGCAAGTGCAATGGTTTTTGCCAGCGGCGCTTCCCAGCCCAGGGGAGGAGGGACCGCCGCGGCTTCGCCGGCAGTACGCTGGTCTTTCTGGGGTGGAGAGGCTCGCATCAAGAACACCCAACTGGCCATAGACCAGTTCACCCAGAACACGGGGATCATCGTTGCCGCGGAGCCTGCTCCGGGAACCGGGGATCATTTCAACAAATTCAAGACCCAGTTTGCCGGAGGCAATGCCGCGGACATCATCCAGCTGGGCGGGGACTTCTCTAATTTGCAGGTCGGCGACGAGGTGGGGTCTGTCCTCCTGCCGCTGGACGCCTTCGTGAAGAGCGGGATCATCGACACTTCCAAGGTGGACCCCTCGGCCATCAGTGCGGGGTCGGTGAATGGGGTGCTCTATGCCCTTCCCTTGGCGGTCAATATGCCGTCCCTGCTCTACAACAAGGCCCTGCTGCAAAGGGTAGGCGCTCCCTTGCCCCAGGTTTCCATGAGCTGGGATGAATTCCGCTCGTGGCTGAGCGCGGTAAAGGAGAAACTTCCCGGCGGCGTATACCCCCTGGCGGATAACAGCGCCAACGCGGACCAGTCCTTTTTCTTCGGGTATTGGTGCGGTCAGAACGGAACCGTCATGTGGGACGGCAAGCAAACCCACCTCACTGCCGGGGAGGCACAGAAATACTTTGATCTGTGGGCGGATTACCGCAGCGCCGGTCTTATTCCCCCGGCAGAGACCGCAGCGGATTATTCGGAAGCCAACGAGTCCTCTTCTTCCCTCATAGCCGGAAAGGTGGCGGTCTGTGTTATCTGGTCGAATCAGCTGCTGAATTACCAGAACGCCACCCAAGACGAACTGGACCTCATGGAACTGCCCAATGCCGCGGTAACGAAAGCCCTCTGGGGACAGATGAGCCAGATGATGGCCATCAATAAAAACTCGAAGAACGCGGAAGCCGCGGCGAAGTTCATCAATTACCGGGTGAACGATGCTTCGGTGTGGAAGATCATGGGCGCGGATCCCGGTACGCCGGTCAACGCCGAAGGCCGGTCCATTGTGGCCACCACCCCGGCTGCCAAGAAGATCGCCGCGTACTTGGATGTGGCCGGTGCCCATACCCGGCCGCGGGACCCCAATATGCCGGGGGATACCGAATGGAACAGCAGCTTCTTCCTGATTGCCCAGAATGTGGCCTATGGTAAGCTCACCAGCGCCCAGGCGGGCCAGCAGGTAATGGATCTCATCGCACGGCTTACCCGTTAGGGATTGCATGAGTATCATGAGGATAAGGCCCTGCTGCCTACGCACAGGGCCTTATCCTTTTTTTACCTAAGCGCCGCGGTCCGTTACTCTGAGTTCTACCGTAGCGCTTAGCGTCCGGGAGCTGAGAGGAGCTCTAAGGGATCCCTTAGAGGAGCTCTCAGGGATCCCTTAGAGGAGTTCTCAGGGATCCCTCAGCGGAGTTCTCAGGGATCCCTCTGGTGGAGCTTCCCTTCACCCCTCAGCAGCTTTACGCCTTCTTCGTGGCTGTGGAGTGTTGTATCTAAGGCAAGAGGTAAACGCTTCTCACCCTTCCCCTTCTTCAGTATACTCAAGTTCCATGAAACCCTTAGCTTTCCCAGGGTATCCCTTCTTAGCCGCAGCCGGCGGGGCCCTTATATTCCTTGGGGCCATGCTGTTCTTTTCCGGCTGCTATACCTTGAAACAAGGCTTCACCATGCTGGGCTATCTTCACAAGGCGGTCCCCCTAGAATCCCTCCTGGACACTCCTGGAGCCGAGGATGCGGAGCAAAACCGCCGCTTTGTGGAAGCCATTCAGGACATCCGCGCGTTTGCCACCCGGGAACTGGGGCTCAAGGAAAGCGCCAATTACAGCCGCTATGTGGCTATTGACCGGGACTATTTGGCCGCGGTGGTGTCCGCTTCAGCAGCGGATTCCTTTGCCCGGCATGAGTGGTGGTTTCCCGTGGTGGGGAAGGTCCCCTATAAGGGCTTTTTCAATCCGGCAGATGCTCGAAAGGAAGCGGAAAAGCTCAAGAAACAGGGCCTGGATGTGTGGATACGGGGAGTTGACGCCTTTAGTACCTTGGGTTGGTTTTCAGACCCCCTCTATTCCTATATGCAGACCTATCCCCTCTACCACCTGGCGGACCTGATCATCCATGAAACCCTGCATGCCACGGTCTATCTCAAAGGCCGGTCCCAGTTCAATGAGGAATTAGCGGAATTCGTGGGCAGTGAAGGCTCAAGGCGCTACATAGAAAGCCGTTTTGGCCGTGATTCAGAGGAATACCGGCGTATGGAAGATGCCAAGAAAGACAGTGCAAGCTACCTCGCCTTCATCCAGGGCTTGATTGCCGAATTGGACGCCCTGTACTCAGGCCCCCTGGAGCGCCCGGAGAAGCTGCAAAAGAAGGCAGCCATCATCCAAGAGGCGCAAAGCCGCTTTGAGGCAAGCTATGAGACCTCCTTCCTCAGCGATGCCTACCGGGGCTTTTCCCGCTTGCCCGTGAATAACGGGTACCTGGAACTCTTCCGCCTCTATTACGACGGAGGGGATTACTTCCAGGCCCTGTACGAGCGTTCCGGCAGGGATCTGAAGCGGTTCATCGCGGCAGCGAAAACCCTAAAGCCCAAAGGGGATCCGCGGCGTGCCTTGGAAGCGGCCCTCGAACAACGGTGAGTACCGGGCGTATCCCCCCATTGATAATTTTGCGGCAGCCTTAAAGCACAGGCCATAGGGGTGCCATTATTCGGGTATGGAACGTATCTACTTAGATTGTGGTAATGAAACCATTGAAGTCCGGGATGCCGGGGAGGGAGCCGATCCCTGTTTGTTCCCCCAGGAGAAACGTCCCAGGGAGAAACTCATCGGTGCCGGGCCTGAGGCACTGTCGGATCTGGAATTACTGAGCATACTCCTCAATGGAGGTATGCGCAGCAAGCCCAAGAGCACCTTAGCCGCAGCAGTATTGGAACACTTAGATCAGGAAAAAGGCATACCCCCGGTAAAGGAACTGGCCCTCTTCCCCGGCATGGGGAAGTTCAAGGCCTGTTCAATCGTGGCTATGCTGGAATTCGGCAGACGGCGCTGGGGTGCTGCAGGAACCCGGATTACCCACCCCAAGGATATTTACCCCCTTATCCGCCATCATGCAGACCGCAGACAGGAACGGTTCATCTCTCTTTCACTGAATGGAGCCTATGAGATTCTGGCCGTGCGGCTCGTAACCATTGGCTTAGTCAACCGGACCATCATACATCCCCGGGAAGTCTTTGCCGACCCGCTCCTGGACCGGGCCAGTGCGGTGATTGTTGCCCACAACCACCCTTCCGGTCAACTGACACCCTCTCAGGAAGATGATGAAATCACCTTTCGTCTCAAGACCGCTGCGGAGATCCTGGGCTTACAGTTTCTCGATCATGTGATATTTTCTGAAACCGCCTATCTCAGTTACCGGCAAACCGGCAGGCTCTAGTTGTAGCGTATCCCTTCGGGGCTTAACACTTCTTCCCGGTCCGCCAAGGTCAGCTCCAGTTGTATGGTTTCCCTCCCCCGCAGGATCTCCACGGCTACCTTTTCTCCAGGCTTGTTGTCTTCCAAGGCAGAGTAGAGATCCGCCAAGGTCGCGGTTTTCATACCGTCTACCGCGGTGATGATGTCTCCCCCAAGATAGATCACGCTGGAACCGTAGCGTACCGGCTCGCTGCCTTGACGGATACCGGCGCGCTCTGCAAGACCGCTCCGCTTGGTCCGGGAGATCAAGAGCCCGGTAGCTACCGGCAACTTGGCATAGCGGACCAGGGCCGGGAAGAGCTGTACCACGGAGGCGTCGATCCAGCCGCGTTTAACCTTGCCGTATTCGATGAGTTCTGCCACGACCCGCTTGGCGGTATTCACTGGTACGGCAAAGCCGATACCGATAGAGCCTCCGGAGGGAGAATAGATCATGGTATTGATGCCGATCATACGGCCTTGGGTATCCAGCAGGGGCCCTCCTGAATTACCGGGGTTGATGGAGGCATCGGTCTGGATCATGTCCCGGATAATATGCTGCTTGGAGGTCTGGATGGGACGGCCCAGGCCCGAGACGATACCCACGGTTAAGGTCCGCTCCAGGGCAAAAGGATTGCCAATGGCCAGGACCTTCTGGCCTACCTTGAGGTTTTCCGAGCTCCCGAAGGGTATGGTCCGCAGTTCCGTGCCCCGGGGAGGGGTGAATTTAAGCACCGCGATGTCATTCTCCGGATCCGTTCCCACCAGGGTTCCCTCAAACTGGCTGCCGTCCGCAAGGTTGATAAACACCTTGTAGGCGTTTTCGACCACATGGTTATTGGTTAAGACGTAGCCACGGGTATCAATGATGGACCCTGAACCGGAACCTCCCTCTTGGGGCACCGGTTCCAGAAACCAGTTAATAGCCACGGTTTCAGTGGTGATGTTTACCACCGCGCTGTTGAGCCGTTCATAGACGGTGATGTTCTCCCGCTCATCCTCGGTATAGGGCAGGAGATCCGCGGTATTGATCTGGAGGGCTTGTGGGGGACTTGCTTGCCGCAGTTCCCGCGGCTCCTTTTCGCGGGAATCCAGGTCGCTGGTAGTAGAAAGAAGCTCCTTTTGAGCGGGAATCTTCATCAATCCAAAACCCACAGCCCCCATGATTACGATGAGACTGCTTAAGCCACAGAACAATAGCACCTGCCCACGGCTGTATAGTTTCATGGGCTCTCCTCCTTACGGTATATATACCGGTTGCCTTAGTTCCCATACCTCGGTTTGGAAACTAGCTTAACTATACGCTAAGAAGGCAGGAAATAAAAGAGGAGCCGCAGCTGCCGGCGTCCGTCTATCCTGTCAGTTCGGTGAAGGTAATCCGCTGCAGCAGGCCGTCGGTGTTTATGTCGAAGCTTACCCCCCCATCGGGGTTCTCGTGTTTTTCCCAGGATACCTGGGTACCCGTGAGGAAGGGCTTGAGCCGGGGCTCCAGGGCATCGGTCTCGATCTCTTCAATAAACACGTCCCGCATCTGATTATTACTACAGGAGTTGAATATTTCCCGGACCATCTCGTATCGCTTCATAGGGTACCCCCGGGCTTATGTATGTGCGGTCTTTGGCGGCTGCCCTGCGATGAGAATCGCATTTTTTACCAGATCCACCCTTTCCAAGTACCCCCGGACCTGCATTTCCTTACCCATAATGTCGGTGAGGGTTATAACATCCCCGCTGACCCTAAGGTCACGTACATATTCGGCCAGCATCCGTGGGGAAGCTCCGGCGCCAAGCTCATAAACGGTGGACAGGCACATTATGAACGCCCTCCCTTGAGGAGTTCCAGGGCTTGGGCGAGGTGCTCATTCCCTTTTTTGAAAGCCTCTACCCCTTGGGTGAGGATGCCCGCGGCTTCATCCAAGCCTGCATGGGAGAGGCGGTGAGCTACATCCCCCAGTTCTGCTGCGTGGTGCCCGTTATGATCAAGCATGTATTCCAGCAAAGCCTGTACTTGGCCGAGATCGTGGGGATGATCATGATCGTGGGGATGATCATGATCGTGGGGGTGTTCATGATCATGGGGATGTTCATGGAGATGGTTTTCTTGCATATGTGCTCCTTACATGTATTGGTTTGCGTAGTCTCCCTTAGGCTAAGGCATCTCCGGCAGGTATGTCAATTCCTGCCGGTTCCCGGATCCTGGGCTTCTCTATAGGGACTATCCTCAAGGGCCTCTCACATATAGACCCCTTCCACCGGCAGGTTAGGGTCTGTCCCTCCAGGGCGGGGGTCTGTCATTAGCTTAGGGCAAGGGCGGAACGAATAAAAAAAGGGGGAGCCCTGAGTTAAGGGATCCCCCTTCGACATTCAGCATGTCATAGAATCATCAAACTTACTTCCACGTTACGCCGGTATAATCAATTATTATCGTGTAGGTATGTGCCGTGTAAACGTTGTCTTTCGGTATGAACTTCCAGACCTCTACTTGATGGGTGGGGTCATCTTGCTTTTGCAGTACTACACGCCGGGCAGTCGCTGTTGTAACGTTGTCGCTGCCCGTTATTTTCCCCGCTTTGTTGTAAGCACCGGCAGTGGTTTTCCAAAATACCGTACCGTTGTTCACCCCATGATCCATATAAGTGGCGCTACCATTAGCAAGGTTTGTAAAAGCCTGGGCATCGGTAAGCACTTTATAGATGGTAGTGCCGGAGGCAGGCGGCCAAGTCCCATCCGCGTCTTCATAACCCCCTAGTGCAGGACCCTGCCACCATTCGGTATGATCTGCTGCAGGATTAAAGCCGTTATAGAAACCGGCGATCTTCACAAGCGCCACCTTCGAACCATGCCCTTTAGAACCGCTTACCATGATAAAGTCATTCTCATTGGCAGTACCGAGGTTGCTTGTAATACCTGTACCCGCCACCTTGACCGTAAGCGTGGTACCGAGCTTGGTTGCGGAACTAATGGACAAACCAGTGGTATAATGGGTCCCGGCAGTCCCGTCCAATGCTACGGTGCTGGACACATCCTGCGGTAAGGTAATGGATACTTTGTAGTACAGCTTGGTGCCGTCTTCCGCCGTTACCAGAATGTATACATCTTTAGTTCCGGTGAGGGTAAGCGTAATACCGCTTGCCGCAGCTGCTTCAGAGGTAAAAGCAGCATCCGAGTACAGTTTAGTGCTTGCTCCGGCTGCTGTTGCAATGCTGTCTGCTTTGACTGAGCCGGCCGCAGTAGCTGCTGCAAGGGTAATCGAAGCGGCTTTAGGCGCGGCTTGGGTACCCGCTTGGGTTCCGGCTGTAATGGTTTTACCCAATACTGAAGTAAGTCCGGCATTGCTTGAGAGCCACTTGGCATAGAGGGTGGTGTTTGCGCTTACCGTGTCTGTTGCAAAGTCCCACGGGGTTGTCAGCGCCTCTTCCTTGTACCAGCCGCCAAACCCATAACCGGTTTTAGTCGGGGCAGTGGGCGCAGTGATGGTATTGCCGGCAGTAACGTTGGTAATGGCCTCAACCGCTGACCCGCCCTTCGAGTCAAAACTTACGGTGAAGCTACCGGGCGAGCCTTCCTCCCATTTGGCGTAGAGGGTGATGTCCCCCGTTACCGTGTCGGTGCTGAAGTTCCACACATTTGTCAGCGCCTCTTCCTTGTACCAGCCGACAAAGGTATACCCGTCTTTGGTCGGAGCAGGACTGGGCGCGGTGATCCTAGCGCCCTCTGCAACGGTCTGTGCACTTACCGTTGACCCGCCCTTCGAGTCAAAACTTACGGTGCGGGCTGCGGACCATTTGGCATAAAGGGTGATGTTCCCCGTTACCGTGTCCTCATCAAAGTCCCACTCAGTCTCCAGGGTTTTGTCCTCGTACCAGCCGCCAAATACTTGGCCCTCTTTAGTTGGATCCGCTGGCTTGGTGATCTTAGCGCCATCTTCCACGCTTACGGCCTTTACCTCTGACCCGCCTTGCGTGTCAAAGCTTACCGTGTAGGTTTCCGTCTTGCTTTCGCTGGGGCAACCCATAAAGAACAATGAAACGCTCACGAGAGCGGCCATTGCCATCAAGAACTTCTTTTGCATAAAGTCCTCCTTACCATTACTCCTTTCCCCTACGGGAAAGGTTTGAGAAAAGAGGGCTAAATGCTCTTGAGACAGGGCTTTTGTTTGCCCTATACTCCTCTCAAGAGCGTTTAGCTTCGGCCCCGGACGCGGTTGAATCTTGGTCGATGCGCCGTTTCCGGGGCTCCTCTGTTATTTTAATCAGGGACCTGCGCCCCTGTTAAAACCTTCCTTAAGGGATAACCGCCGAGGCCACCGGCCCCCACTTCCCAAACTCCCCTTTCCCATTCTCATAACGAGAGCAGAAGTACGCAGTCATCCCCGATTCCTCCGCCGCAAAGTCCACCAGCTCCTGCCGCCGCCGGGTAAACCGGTAGTGCAGCAGCTCCTCCCCGTCCAGGGGCGC
>JAITEL010000061.1 GCA_031282065.1 Treponema sp. | reverse complement strand
CACCCCCCGCCCCCCCCCCCCCCCCCCCCCCCCCCCCCCCCCCCCCCCCCCCCCCCCCCCCCCAACGAAAGCAAGATTCAAGCAGCTTCATTTTTCCGCTCTTTAACAGCCCTTTCATGAGGTCTATTATACGTCCCTAAGAAGCGGTATGTCAAGTTCAGGGACAGAGGCCGGTGTACCTTTTTACGCTTTTTTATTTCCCTGCATGCTTCCGACTTCAAGGGCTGCCCCTGCCGCATCCCGCTTGCAGGGCGGCTTTATCTTTTTTAAGCCGTATAGTACCTTTCTTAATTATGGAATTTAACGATTGCCTACAAGCCGGCATGACCGGCGAAAGAACAGCCCTGGTTACGGAAAACCTCAGCGCCCAGGCCTGGGGCAGCGGGGGACTTCCGGTATACGCAAGCCCGGCTATGTTCGCTCTTATGGAAGGGGCCTGTGTGGACGCCGTTGACCACGCACTCCCTCAGGGCTTTTCCACAGTGGGGACCGCCCTGTCCGCTTCCCATACCGCAGCCACCCCTGTGGGGATGCAGGTCCGGGCAACCGGCACCCTCCTTTCAATCGAGGGCAGGAAACTCTGCTTCCAGGTAGCGGCCTTTGACCAGTCCGGCAAGATCGGCGAAGGCACCCATAGCCGCTTCATCATTGAGAATGAGCCGTTTCTTAAAAAAGCTCAGGCCAAGCGGGAAGCTGCGGGGGCTTAGCTGCCCCCGGAAAACCTCAGGGAGGATACGATGGATAGGATACGGGGAATACTCCTTATGGGGCTGCTGTTTACCCTCGTTCTGGGAGGCTGTGCGAGCGGTAGGGCCCGGCCGCTTCCCGGAGCCTTCTATACGGGCCAGGCCGCAGGCTATGCAGGCCCTATCCGGCTTTCGGTGCAGATCGAGGGGAACCGTATCCTGGATATCCTCATTCTCGATCATGAGGATGATCCTGCGGTGGGAGGCGCGGCTATGGAAGCCCTGCGGGAAGCGGTCTTAGCCGCTAACGGGACGGATATCGACGGGGTTTCCGGGGCCACCGAATCAAGCAGGGGCTTTCTGGCAGCCGTTGACGAGGCCCTTCATAAGGCCCTCCTGCCCTAGGCGCTTGAAACTTTTAACCGGTATGCTATACTCCTTGCGAATATGAGTAACTGCGTTTTTTGTAACATCGCTTCCGGTGCGATACCGGCTCAAAAGCTGTATGAGGATGCGGAAATCCTGGCTTTTCATGATCTCGCTCCTCAAGGACCGGTGCATTTCTTGGTAATTTCCAAAAAGCACATTCCCAATCTCATGGAACTGGAAGCTGCGGACATCCCCCTTATAGGCAGGATGCTCCATAAAGCCCAAGCCTTGGCTCAAGAACAAGGGTGCGCTGAAAAGGGCGCCCGGTTTGTGATTAACTGTAAGTCCCACGGAGGCCAAACCGTGGATCATCTGCATATCCATGTGATTGGCGGGCGGCCCCTGGGCTGGCCGCCCGGATAGCCCAGGCCGCCAGGAGCGGTAATAAGCCCTTACAAGCCTTTCTCCTGCTTGCCTATTGAACGCTCTAAGGTACCAGCCCAAGGGCGCATCCTGTATACGGCAGGGGATGTCATATATAAGCAAAACGAGAGGTACTATGCAGTCCTTAGGAATAAATATTGGATCTACCAGCTTAAAAATGGTCTTACTTGATCGTACTCAGGTACAGTGGACCGCAAGCACCCCCCACGAAGGAGACTTTGGGGCAGCGGTTCGTAAGGTCCTCTCTGAGGGAAAGGTTCCCCTGGGAACCCCCACCCTGGTAACCGGCAACGAAGGCCGGTTCATGTTTGATGCTGCCGGTACCTTGGAACCCCTGTGTGTAGAAGCGGCACTGAAAGCCTTGCACCTTAAGGCGGATGCCGTGGTCAGTATGGGCGGAGAAGACCTCGTGGTCTATTCCCTCAACCAAGAGGGGCGCATCATCAACAATTTCTCCGGGAACAAGTGTGCTTCCGGGACCGGCGAATTCCTCAAACAGCAGCTTTCCCGGATGGACATGAAACTGGAAGACATAAACCAGGTACCGGAGGATGCTCAGGTCTACACCCTGTCTACCCGCTGTTCGGTGTTCATGAAGAGCGATTGCACCCACCGGCTCAACAAGCGAGAGGCCACGAAAAACGACATCGTCCTGTCCTTGTCAGATGTGATGGCCGTCAAGGTCATTGATTTCCTCAAGCGGGCCAAAATACAGTCAGGCAGGGTGATTTTGGCAGGAGGCATTACCCTCAACCGCCACATCATCCGATTTATCCGGGAGAAAGCTCCGGACCTGGAATTGATCATCCCGGAAACCGCTGCGGTCTTCGAGGCCTTTGGTGCGGCAGTCCTCGCCCTGAGTTCGGGCAGCCCCCTTCCGCCGGTAGAGCGGCTCCTTAAACCCCATGCGGTCCGCTTCGGCAGCCTGGGCTCCCTCAAAGACTGGAAGCATAAGGTGCAGACCTTTGGGCACAGCAACGGGACGGTACGCGCGGGCAGGACCTACATCCTGGGAGTGGACGGCGGTTCCACCACCACCAAGGCATGCCTGGTAGACAGTGAAACCGAGGAGATCGTGGCCAGCCACTACGGGAGAACCCACGGGGACCCGGTTAAGGCCCTCAAGGAATGTCTTGCCCGTATCCGGGATACCATCTTCGCGGATACCGGGACCTATGAGGCGGATATACGCCTCGTGGCTACGACGGGTTCTTCCCGGGAAATTCTCGGGGTGTTTCTTGAGACCGCGGGCGTGTACAACGAGATCATCGCCCACGCCGTGGGGACCACCTTCTTCGATCCTGAGGTAGAAACCATCTTCGAGATCGGCGGCCAAGATGCTAAGTACGTGTTTCTCAAGAACGGGGTACCCATTGATTATGCGATGAACGAGGCCTGTTCTGCGGGGACCGGGTCCTTCCTGGAAGAATCCGCTTCCGGGGACCTGTCCATTCATAATGCTGCGGACATAGGCCCCATCGCGCTTAGGGGGGACGCGCCCCTGAAGTTCGGGGAACACTGTTCTGCCTTCATCAATTCGGACATTCGCAAGGCGGTTCAGCAGGGGGCTACTAAGGAGAACATCACCGCGGGGATCGTCTGCTCTATTGTGGCCAATTACCTAAACCGGGTGGTGGGAAACCGGACCATAGGGGGGAAGATCTTCCTCCAGGGCGGTGTTGCCAAGAACCTCGCGGTGCCCCTGGCCTTTGCCATGATGCTGAACAAGGACATCCTGGTTCCGCCGTCCCCGGAACTCATGGGCTGTTTCGGTGTGGCGCTTTTAGCCAAACGCAAACACGCAGAAGGGCTGCTCCCTGAACGAACCGTGGACTTAGCGGGCCTCTTATCGCGGGAAATAGGCTATGAGCGGGTCTTCACCTGCAAAGCCTGCGATAACCGCTGCCCCATCCAGGTGCTCAACGTCAATGAGCACCGGTATATGTTCGGCGGTCGCTGCAATAAGTACACCAACATGCGTAAGGCCCTGAAGGAGGAGGCGGTTTTCGATTACGTGGCCGAGCGGCAGAAGCTGCTCTTTGAAACCTTCGCTGCCCCGGAGGTCCTAGGCGAGGCAAAGAGGGAGTATACCGTAGGGATACCCCGTGCCTTTTCAGTCCATACCTTGTATCCCCTGTACTCCTGGTTCTTCCATGAGCTGGGGATCAAAACCTTCTTGTCTACCGAGGTAGCCCATGCAGGGGTGGCCCGGGCAGAATCAACCTACTGTTTCCCCGCGGAGATTGCCCACGGTGCGGTACAGGACTGCCTGGATAAGGGAGCGGACTATGTGCTGCTTCCCCATTTCCGGGACATGCCCAGCTATGAAGAGGAGGTCCACGCGAACTTCTGTCCCATAACCCAGGCCCTGCCCTATTATATGGTCAAGGCCTTTCCCGATGTGGACAAGAAACGCCTGCTCCCCCTGGTGGTGAGCTTTAAGTTCGGCGAAGCTAAGGCCCTGGAACTGTTTATGGAGATGACCGGTCTGCTGGGTATAGGGGAAGCGGAAACCCGCAGGGCCTTTGAGCGGGCCTTGACAAAACAGCAGGAGTATTTCGCTGCCTTGAAAGCCCTGGGTGAGAAGGCCCTGGCAGAGGCCCGCCAAGCAGCACGGCCGGTGATTGCCGTCCTGGGCAGGCCCTACAACGGCTTCACCCCGGAAGCCAATATGGGCATCCCCCGCAAGTTCACCACCCGGGGCTACTCGGTCATCCCCTTTGACATACTGCCCTTTCAAGATGAAAAGATACTCCCCAACATGTACTGGTACTACGGGCAGCAGGATGTGAAGGCCGCAGGGCTCATCAAGCAGGAAGAAAACATCTACGTTACCTACATCACCAACTTTTCCTGCGCCCCGGATTCTTTCATCCTCCACTACATCAAATGGGCTATGGGTCAAAAGCCCTTCCTGATTCTGGAACTGGACTCCCATTCCGCAGATGCCGGAGTGGACACCCGGGTAGAAGCCTTCTTGGATATCATCGACGGGTACCGGGCTAAAAAAGGCGAGCTGGAGCGGGAGCGCTACCATAATGGGTGGCGTCTTGCTTTTGGCAATGCTGAGGCTGCGGGCATAGATGCGGATCTGCACCTGGAGAACGACAAGACCGGAGAAAAGCTGCCTATTCGGGGCAACAAACGGGTGAAAGTCCTCCTTTCCAACATGGGGGCCATATCCACCGAATATATAGGAGCCGCGGTGCGGGGGCTTAACATCAACGCCGAGGCCTTACCCGTGGCCACCGGCAAGACCATACAAATCGCCCGGGCCCATGCCTCCGGGAAGGAGTGCGTTCCAAGCCATCTGGTTCTGGGGAGCGCCCTGCAGTTTATCTTCAGTGAGAAGTACCGCAAGGACGAGATCTACCTCCTGTTTGTCCCCATCACCACAGGGCCCTGCAGGACCGGCCAGTATTTTGTGTATTACGAGAACCTCTTTCGGGATATGCGCCTGGAAAACCTGCTGGTCTTTACCCTTTCGGCAGATAATTCCTACACCGAGCTGGGGCCGCATTTTGCCCAAGAGATGTGGAAGGGCTTTGTACTTTCCGACTACCTCAAGGACATTCAGACGAGCCTTAAAGCCGTAGCAGCAGAGCCCCAAGAGGCATTGGCAGCGTATGAGGTATCCTGGCGGCGGGTCATGCATGCGGTGGAGTATGAGCCCCGGCGGATATGGCAGGAACTGAAGCAGGTGGCCCAGGATCTCAAGAAGATACCCCTTAAACGCCGGCTAAGCGACTGTCCCAAGGTGCTCATCGTGGGGGAGATCTACGTGCGGCGGGACGACTTTGCCGTGGGAGAACTTACGGACCTCTTGAGCGAGCGGGGCATAGTGGTAAAGGTGTCGGGGATCGCCGAGTGGATCCACTACCTGGATTTTGTGCGGGAATATGCGCTTAAGAAACTCATGGCCCTGAAGAAACCGGGGAAGCGGCTCTTTTCTAAGCCTTGGCAGGATCTCCAGAAGCTGAAGATCGAGGAATGGTGGAAACACTCCATAGAGAAAAAGGTGCTCGCCATTCTCGGTCCCACCGGGCTTATCCCGGAAACCCCTCACGACATGCGCCGCATCATGGAGAACACCCAGAAGCATTTCGTCAACCTGGAACTCAACTCAGAGATTGCGGTCTCCAGCGGGGTGGCTGCCACGGCTATGGAAAGCGGCTATTCAGGCGTGGTGAACATCAGTCCCTTTGCCTGTCTCATAGGCCGGGTCATTGAGGGGGTATTCACCCCCTGGGCACGGGAACGGAACTATCCGGTGCTCTCGGTGGAGGTGGACGGTAATCTGCTGCCCCCCAACATCGTGAACAAGCTCAATATTTTCATGGTCAATGTGCTGCGTTTCAAGGGAAATCAGGATCTGTCGGGCCTCATTGATCCGGCAGGAGACCAGGCCGCTCCCTCTGCTTCATAAAGCCAGGCCATAGGGAATGGATAGGTGGAGACTTCTTGTTACGGGCCTTGGGCTGATGCTATGATGAGCCCTATGAAATGCTCTTTTGTACGCCTCACGGTTCTTAGTATCCTTTTCGGGGGGGCTGCCGGCTTCTTAGCGGCCCAGTCCTCAGTCACCATCTACAGCATTAAAGGCCCTTCCGGGGTGGGTATGATCCGCCTCTTTGAGCAGCCCCCCCAGGCGCCGGGAATCACCATGAAGGTAGAAGCCCTCGCCCAGGCAGACCTCATGGCTGCCCGGTTTATTGCCGGGGATGCCAAAGTGGGCATACTCCCTGCCAATGTAGCCGCAAAACTTGCCGCATCAGGTAAGAACGTGCAGGTTGCCGCGGTCCTGGGAACCGGTATGCTGAGCCTGCTTACCTCGGATCCGGGGGTGCAGCGTATCGAAGATCTTAAAGGCAAACCGGTAGAAGTGGCCGGTCAAGGAGCCACTCCTGACTATGTGTTCCGCCGTATCCTGCGTTCCAAGGGCCTTAACCCCGATAAAGACCTCAGCTTAGGCTATGCCCTGGCCTACCCGGAAATAGCCCAGTCCCTCATCGCAGGCCGGATTTCCACGGCCTTACTGCCTGAGCCCTTTGCCACTATGGCGCGATCCGGCAAGGCCGGTCTTAAGCTCGTAAGCGATATACAGGCCGAATGGGTGAAGGCCGGGGGGAACGGAAACTATCCCATGACCGTGCTGGTGGTGGACGGGAACTTTGCGGCCTCCAATCCCCAGGCAGTGCGGGCCATCCTGGAGGCGGTGAAAGCCTCTATTGCCTGGGTCATAAGCCACCCCGCAGAAGCAGGGGAACTGGTGGAGAAGCACCAGCTGGGACTGCGGGCAGCGGTGGTGCAGGCCGCCATACCCCGGAGCAACTATGTATTTATCCCGGCCCAGGAAGCCCGGCCTGCCCTGGAATCCCTGTTTCGGGCCTTTCTTGAGTTTGCACCGGTTTCCATAGGCGGAGCGCTTCCGGCGGATAGTTTTTATCTCACCCTCAAGTAGCAGGAAAGCAGATTCTTGAACGCTCAAAGACCCTCCCCCGGACTCAGAAGCAGCAAAAGAAGCATCCGGGAGAGTTCCTTCCTGTGGTTCTGCCTGGGTATGGGGGCCTTAGTCCTGGCTTGGGAACTGGGTTCCCGGATTGGGGGGAGCGATCTCCTCTTCCCCGGTCCGTTTCTCGTCCTAAAGCGCTTTATCCTCCTGCTCCCGCAAGCGCATTTTCACCAGGCCTTCGTGTACAGTTTCCTGCGGGTCATCTTGGGGATAGTCATTTCTGTGCCCTTAGGCGTGGGCGTGGGTATTGTGGCGGGCATGGACACGCGGAAGGGCGCTTTTTTCCGTCCCCTGTTTTCGATTATTGCCGCCACGCCGGTGATGTCGGTGATACTCATTGCCTTTCTCATCTTAGGCTCGGAACAGACGCCGGTCTTTACCGCGTTTCTTATGGTATTTCCCGTAATGGCCGCTACCACCATAGAGGGGCTGCGCTCAGTGGATCCCCGGCTTGCGGAACTGTTCAGGGTATACCCCGTATCCCGGGGAAGGGAAATCCGCTCCTTGTATATCCCTACGCTGCTTCCCTTCATCATCGGGGGCCTGCGCAGTTCCCTGTCCTTGTGCTGGAAGGTGGTGGTGGCTGCGGAAGTCCTGGTCCAGCCCTTCCAGGGGCTCGGTACCCGGATGCAGATGGCCAAGGCCCAGCTGGAGACCCCGGAGCTTTTCGCCTGGACCCTTGCCACGGTCATAGCCGCGGCCCTATCCCAGGGCCTCTTCACCGTGCTGCTGCGGCTTAGCCCTTTTGCGTCCCGCTATCCGCCCTATTCCAGGAAAGGCCCATGAATCCAGGTATACCGGTTCCTGTCAGGATAGGGTTTAAGGCTTTGAGCTTTGGTTTTGATGACACCTTAATTTTTGACCGGTTTTCCCTGGAACTGGGAGCAGAGAACCCGGTAGTCATCCTGGGGCCTTCAGGGTGTGGAAAAACCACCCTCTTACGTCTTGGGGCAGGTCTCTTAGAGCCCCAGGAAGGGGAGCTTGTCTACAGGGATGGGCCGAAGGCGGTTTCTTTCGTGTTTCAGGAGCCGCGGCTGCTACCCTGGTTCAAGGTCCTGGAGAATGTGATGCTCCCCCTGAAGGAGGGTTTTCCCCGAAAAGATGCGGAGGCCAGGGCCCGGCATTTCCTGGCATTGGTTTCCTTAGAGGCTAAGGCGGGCTGCTACCCGCATGAGCTTTCCGGGGGCCAGCGGCAGCGGGCCTCCATAGCCAGGGCCTTTGCCTATCCTGCGTCTGTCCTGTTTATGGATGAGCCTTTTCAGTCTCTGGATATACCCCTGCGGATAGAGCTTATGGAGCTGACCCTGGGCCTGCTCAGGGTAGAGCAGCGGCTTTGTATTGCGGTTACCCATGATCCCCGGGAAGCCCTTGTTCTGGGGCAGCGGATCATCGTGTTAGGCGAAGCTCCCGGGGGGATTTGTTTTGATGAAATCCCGGGCCTGCCCCAGGAAGAGCGGGACTATTGCGCAGCCCCAGGCCGCTTAGAACGAAGCATCCTAAAAGCCCTCTCCCCCGCCAGCCCCCCAGGGGGGTTTAACGCCCATGACGGGCAGTGGTGGTAAGGGATCGAAGCGCCCCTTGCCTGTAGCTTGGGATGATCAGGAGGCACATCCGGGGGCTTTCGTCATTGCGAGGGCGAAGCCCGAAGCAATCGTGCCAGCGCTACGAGCTTGGCATTCGGAGTTTGACGCAAACACCTGCCTTCATCGCCAAGCCCCGGCAGCGTAAGGAGAAGCTGCTGTTCGATGCGGAGATGCGGGTATGACGGTCTACGTGTGCTACCGCTACGAGAACCGCAAGGGCGAGGCCGGGCAGTGGGGGCCGGTGGCTTCGGCGGTGATTCCGTAATAGTGGATTGCTTCGGGGCAACGCTTTGCGTTGTGCT
Source organism: Treponema sp. (assembly GCA_031282065.1). GTDB lineage: Bacteria > Spirochaetota > Spirochaetia > Treponematales > Breznakiellaceae > JAIRLU01. Next base: position 915 of record JAITEL010000061.1, on the reverse strand, counting down.
CGCAATGACGGGGGGGCGTTGCGGGAAGGCCGTCATTGCGAGGGCGAAGCCCGAAGCAATCCAGACAGTGCAGTGCTCACGGTGGAATGCTTCGGGGCAAGGCTTTGCGTTGTGCTCGCGATGAGGGGGTGGGGCCCCCTTCATATAAAAAGCCGAAGGCCCTGAGCTGTCCGGCTCGTTCCGCCCGCCAGCGGGTTTAAAGCCCCTGACGGGCAGTACTGGTAAGGACGGACATCCGGGGGGTGGCGTGGGCTTTCGTCATTGCGAGGGCGAAGTCCGAAGCAATCCAGACAGGGCAGTCCGCGCAGTGGATTGCTTCGCTTCGCTCGCAATGACGGGGCGGGGGCCCCCTTCATATAAAACAAGCCGAAGGCCCTGAGCTGTCCGGCTCGTTCCGCCCGCCAGGGGCGTTAAAGCTCCTGGCTGGCAGTAGTGGTAAGGTAAAGAAATCATTTTTCACTTGACATTCTTTGTGTAAGTATTTAGACTGCTTTCATGCTTTTGAAACCGGCAGGCAACAAGACGGCTCACGGCTCACGGCTCACGGCTCACGGCTCACGGCTCACGGCTCACGGCTCACGGCTCACGGCTCACGGCTCACGGCTCACGGCTCACATTATATTGTATTAAGAAGACGGTTTGTCAAGTACCTGACGCCTGACTCCCCGCTTTCCTATGCGGACAAACCGCAGCTTGATCCTAATCCCCCAAAACTGTGTCAAATCTACTCATTCGGCGTAGCGGACAGATCATCAGTTACAGCTTTTAAGCCATTAGCTATAGCTTTTAAGTCAACCGTTAAAACTGTTGGATCAAAAGTTGTAACTGTGGACTCGCCAGTTAAAACTGTGGAGTTAAAAGTTGTAACTGTAGACTCGCCAGTTAAAACTTCTGGGTCATTAGTTTCAACTTTTG
>JAITEL010000015.1 GCA_031282065.1 Treponema sp. | reverse complement strand
CTGAAGCATAATTTTGGGCATGGGAAGGAACATGCGAGCGAGGTGTTTTGTTTGTTGAACGTGTTGAGTTATCTGATTCACGGGATACAGGAATTGGCGGATGAGGAGTACCGGAAGGCGCGGGGGAGCTTTGGGAGACGGGCCGCGTTTTTCTGGGCGCTGAGGTATGAAATGAGCCGGTATTTGCACGACGATTGGACTGACTTTTTACTCACCATTGCGGGCGAGGCCCAGATGATTCTTGAATTTGGAATTGCTGTTGCTGTTGTAGATCACCTTCCAATTTATTATGTTATAATAGATTCTGAAAAAATAATATTTGCTCTCCTGTCAGACACTACCGACTGGCGCTAGGGCTTCTTCAGCGCCCTCCAACTGCTCTTCAAAGACTACCTGAAACTCCTGGAACGCAGTCGGGAAATCATTCACGGCCCTGTCTGAGTCAAGCAGGGGGGAATATGATCATGCGAAATCGGCTGTATCAGTCCTTCTTTTCCTGCCTCTCAGCTCACACGATACTATGGGCTTTAAACCCGCTGGCGGAGCGGGCCGGATTGGATGGGGCCTTCCGCTTGGGGATGTATGGAGGGCCGAAAGGCCCCCCAAGCCCCCCGGAAGTTCCTCCTGATCATCGCCTATCTGGAGGCACAGGGCGCTTCGCTTCCTTAATCACCACTGCCCGTCAGGGGCTTTAAACCGCTGGCGGGCGGGGTAGGATAGACGAGAAGTCCCTTTTCAGGTTACCATGATGCATGTTCCTGCTCGTATGTCTCTGCCTTATCTTTGCTTCCTGTACAGTGGCACCGCCACCTCTCCCTTCACCTGAGCCCCCTCCTCCTGCAAGCACTCTCAAAGATACCCCAGCTCCAAAACAGCCTGAACCTCAAAGCCCTAAGCTCCCTCCCTCCGGCAGCCCCTCCGCAGATCCAAGACCGAGCATGTCGCCGGTAGCAAGCCAGCCCGATCCGGTACACCTCGCGGAACCCTCAAGCCCAAAAGAGCAAGCCCCTGCAAAGCCGCTTGAAACTCCTGCCCCTCCCCTTACTTCCACAGCGCCGGTCCTTTCTCCGGTCTCCCCATCTCCTCCTGTGGCAGAGCCGCCCAAGGCCCTCCCCCAAGCCCCGGCGCTAAGCCCTGAGCCCCCTGTGGCAGAGCCGGCCCGGCCCATCCCGGTCACTCAGACTTTGCGAGCTCCTGATCCTCCCCCCCCGGTTGTCTCGGTACCGGTAAAGCCCCCCGATCCGCCTGTACGTCCGCCGCCGGCTGCAATGCCCCCGGCAGTCCCTCCGAGGGCCCCACCTCCTTCAAGCACCCCGGTCCCTCCTCCAACTACGAGGGACTGGGCCTTACGGGCCTATTACCAGGGTAACCTGGAAGGGAGTATTCAAGACTTAGAGCAGAGCCTTCAACAGGATGCCCATAATGTATCTATCATCTGGCAGCTTGCCCGCTCCTATGCGGAAATAGGGAAGGGGAACACCACGGCCGGACTCCTGGAGAAGCTGTATAAGGATAAACCTGCGGATCCTGAGATTGAACGGGAGCTGTTTGTGAGTCTCTGTCTTGCGGGAGACTACCAAAAGGCCAGGGCCCTCCTTCCCCTTTCCAGAGAAAGCGGTGAGACCCTGTTCTATGAGGCCATGCTTCACCGGGATACCGGGGATACGACGAGGGCCATCGCCACCCTGCGAAGCAGCCTCTCCAAAGAAAACTTCCGTCCCATAGGCTGGCTGTTCCTGGGAGAACTGCTTTCTGCATCTGCTTCTGGAGAAGCAGAGACCTGTTTCCGCACCGCCCTCCGCCAGGACCCGGAACTGCATGTGGCCCTGTTTCCCTTGAGTAAGGCTCTCTTGGCCCAGAACCGGTATACCGAGGCATACGAATACTTAAACCTAGCCCACCGCTATTTTCCCCAGGAGGAAGCCATCATCCGGGATATGAATGAAGTCCTCCGTACCGTGCCCCGATTTGCCAAGGAGAGGGAAAGCCCCCCGGTCCAGCAGCTCATTAAGGCAACACCGCCCAAGGTCAAAGCCATCCTTACCCAAGGGCTGCCCCTGGTACGCATAGGCCTTATAGAGGAACAAAGCAGCATCACCGTAAAAGCCGGGGGCCCCTATATCCTGCGGCTTCCCGGGGAAAAGCCCATGTTCACCGACAGGGCGCCGGAACAGCTCTGGGCTGAGATGCGCAATGGGAAGCTCTTTCTCTTGGATCAAGCCAGGAAAACCCTGATCATCGCGGCAGAACCGGTGATCTTGGAATACCAGAACCCTGACTATACCACCCTGGTTTCCGGGTTTGCCAGGGAAGATCGTTCCTACCGGGGGAGCATCGAATTTCGGCCTGAGAAGACCGGTATCACCTTGATCAATATGCTTAACATAGAAGAATACCTCTATGGGGTTATTCCCGCAGAAATGCCTGCCTCCTGGCCTATGGAAGCCCTCAAGGCTCAGGCCATTGCCGCCCGTTCCTACACCTTGGCCTCTCTGGGGGAATCCAACCGGGATGTACCCAAGGAAAAGGGCTTTGATCTCTACGGTTCCGTGCTCTCTGCCGCATACCGGGGGGTAAGTGGAGAGGCCCGGGCTACCACTGCGGCGGTGGATGCCACCAGGGGTATGTACCTGGTAGCAGGGGGGAAACCCCTCAAGGCCTACTATTCTGCCAATCACGGAGGCTACAGCGAAGACAGCCGTTCTGTATGGGGGACGAGTACCTTTAATAGTGCGGTTCCTGATAAGCTCCTGAGTTCCCGATCCAGCCCCCTTTCCCTGGATGCCTTGGCCCGGTGGATTCGGGAACGGCCTCGATCCTATGCCTCCATGCCGAACCTCCATTCCTCCCAAGCCTACCGCTGGGAAAAATGGGTGGCTGCCGAGGAAATACGCAGCCGCAATGCTGCGGACGGGAATAAGCTCGGAGAGATTCTCCAGGTGCTCAGTCGAGGCCGGGGCATTTCAGGGAGGATCAACGAAGTGGAAATCCGCGGCACCCAGGGAAAGATCCGAATTAAAGGGGACAAGATTAGATCCCGCCTGGGGGGACTGCGGAGCAACCTCTTTACCATTCGTTCAAAGCTGGGAAAAAACGGCAGGCCTGAGTACTTCATCTTTCAAGGGGCAGGTTGGGGTCATGGAGTCGGCCTGGATCAAAGCGGCGCGGCAGGTATGGCCCAAGCAGGCTTTACCACGGCCCAGATACTGCAACACTACTACCCTTTAGCAACACTGCATTGAACCTGAGCTTAAACGATCAATCCCGGTATATCCAGCGCCCTGCATCCCGCAGATAGGGTACCAAAATCGCCCCATAAATTTCGGTTTGCAGTTTTGTGGCTTCCTTGTACCAGGCGTCTATGGTATGGAGCGCTGCTCCTACCCGGTTACGGCCATCCTCCGCGGTGGCCTGGAGATCAAGGCCCCGATCCAGCAGGACCCTGCTCAAGATATCCGCGAGAAAATAAGAGGATAAGCCTATGCTTACCGGATCCTTGGCCTCTTTTGAGAGGATGACGAACTGTTCTGCGGCAATAGAGAACTGCCGTTCCAAAAGCAGGGTAAACCCATAGTAAAACCGTATCCATGCGGTCTTTCGCGGGTCCTTTTTGCGGCATAGACCCTTGCCGGATCGGGCTACTGCGGCATCCAAGCGGTCGGAAAAGAACTGGACTGCCCCGCTCATATCTTTAGCCAGAATCCTGGCAGCCCCAAAAAGAAGGGCGTACTCTTCAATCAAAGCGGGTTTCCCCTGGGCGATCCTGCGCTCCAGGTCCACCACCGAAGCTGGCTCGGAAAGGATGAAGTAGGTGTTCACCAAGAGCCGTACCTGGGAAGAGGAGTAGCGCTTATGCTGGATAATCCTGGTCTCCAGGTATTGGCTAAGCCCGGGCCAGTCTTCCCGTTCCAGGAGCACATATAGACGCCGGTTAAGACCGTAAAATACGTCAAGCCCTACCAGGACCAGGAACATAAGCAGGATAAAGAAGCGGCTGGCCTGCCAAAACTCAAGGGCGATTTCTGACCCCAATATATAAACCGACAAGACCCCAATAACCAGCAAAAAACAGAAGATGATTATATTAAAGGCGATAAAGATATATCTGAATTTCAACGCGTAGTCTCCCCGGTTTGTCTCTCAAAGCATCTTTCTTGACTCACTTTATGACTCCTCCTGGCCGATAATCTTATATTATTCTACAATAACTCTATTATCGGTAATAACAGAGGGCTCATAATACAGAACTGACCGATAGGGAGAGGCGAATCAGGAGACAAGAAATGAATAGTTACGATGTTGTGCAGATTCAAGAAGGGAGTTTGTTTTCCGGCCCCCTCTATTTGGACGAGCACTTTATACTAGCCACACCGGAGATCCCCTTCTCAAAGGAATTAGCCGCAGCCCTTTTAGATTGGAGGTTTCAGGAAGTATATAGCGAGGGAACACCCCGGCTGGAAAAAGTCCTTATAAGCGATAAGGATAAACTCAAGCGGGCCCTGGAATTCTATGAGGCCTTTCAGAAATATGTAACCACTCTTTTTACCCCGGGGATGCTAAAAAACGATCTCTCTTTCACCGCGCTTGCCCAGAAGATTCAGGAAGCCTGTGCCATCATCCAACTGGATTCCCATACCTTCTTCCGGGTGTCCTTGGTTTATAAACCGGAAGTCGATCTTAACTATCAGGTAGCTCATGCCATTACCTCCACCATCCTTTCCCTGAGCATAGGGGTTTCCCTCAAGCTGCCGAATGAGCAGCTTGAAGAATTGGGAGTGGCCGCCCTCCTCCATGAAATCGGTATGACGAAATTACCCTCTAAAGTAAACCTTCATAAGCGGGAACTAAACCTGGAAGATCGGAAGGCCATTATTACCCACCCCATCCTAAGTTACAACCTGCTTAGCTCCCTTACATTTCCCCCTGCCGTCTGTAACGCGGTATTGCAGCACCATGAACGAGAAAACGGGAACGGCTATCCCCAAAAGCTTACGGGAAACCAGATCGGCCTCTACGCAAAAATCATCGGGGTAAGCTGTTCTTATGAGGCGATGATCAGCAACCGGCCCCACAAGAAAGCCAAAGACATGCATAGTGCCTTACTGTATTTTCTCAAAAATGAGGGAAAACAGTACGATGATACCGTCGTCCGGGCCCTGGTTAATGTCCTGTCTCCCTATCCTATTGGGCTTTATGTGCTTCTTTCCAATGGACAGAAAGGCCAGGTGGTGGAGGTGAATCCTAAAAACTTCCGTTTTCCTATTGTGCAACTCACCGGTATACCACGGGCAGGCAAGGTATACGTCCAAACTTCTCAGGAACAGGGTATGGCTATAGTTCGCACCATGACCAAAGAAGAATTCGATACTGCCGGTTCATAATGGGTCTAAGGTCCAGGGATACCTAATCTCTATGGAAGATCCCTTACCGGCAATCTGGTTTATCCTTGCGGTCGTGGTAGTAAGCGGCGGGATTTCCTTGGTGGAAACCGCATTTATTGCTTCCCGTAAGACCTGGCTCAGGGCAAGGGCAGAGGAGCAGCACAAAGAAGATCCTCAAGTCCTGGAGCATCCCGTGCTCTTTCTTGCTGCCCTGCGGATAAGTAGCGGTTTTCTCAGAATCCTGGCAGGAGTGGTAGGGGGTATGGGGATCGGGGGCTCCTTAAAAGGCCGGTTTACCGAGGAACTCGGGGCAAGCCCCTGGGGAGCATACCTGGCGGAGCTTATCCTCACGGTCGCTATCACGCTGCTGATGCTCCTCCTGGGGGACACCATCCCGAAACAGCTTGCCCTCCTTGCCCCTGAACGAATCACGGCTGTTGCCCTTCCCTACTGTAAGGCCTTGACCTTGGTGTGTACCCCCTTGAGCTTCCTCAACACCCGGCTGGGGGGCTTGATCCGGATATGCTTACGGATAGACAGCGCCCCTGCCATAGGGATGACCGAAGATGAATTGCGGATCGCCTTACGGGAAGGGGAAAAGTCAGGGATCGTGGAACAGGCCGAGCGGACCATGGTAGAGGGGGTCTTTTACCTGGGCGACCGGCCTGTGGGAACCTTTATGAGCCACCGCTCCGATATAAGCTGGCTGGACAGGAGGGCTGACCTGGACCTGGTACGGCAGACTGCCCTGGAACACCGGGACCAGCGGTACTTCCCGGTTGCAGAGGGTACCTTGGATGCGGTTATCGGGGTGGTTTCGGTCCAAGACATACTGCTTGCCCTTTTGCAGGGCCCCTGGCCGGGGCTCACGGCCATTATGAAGCGGCCCTATTTTGTTCCAGAGACCCTCTCGGCCCTCAAAGCCTTTGCCGCGTTTAAGCGGGGGCGTACGGATTTTCTCTTGGTGATGGATGAATACGGCGGATTTTCCGGGATCCTTTCGGTGCAGACCCTCATGGAAGAAATCGTGGGGCACCTTTCTCGCCCTGCCCTGGCAGCGCTGACCCCTCAGGAGGACGGAAGCTATCTGGCGGAGGGCAGCATGAACATCGACGAGGTGGCCGAATCCCTGGGCTTTGACCAGGTCCTGGGGGAACATCAGGAATACCATACCTTAGCAGGGTTTATCTTGAGCCTTGCCGAGGAGATACCCCGCAGCGGCGCTGCCTTTGACTATTGGGGCTACCGGTTTACCATTGCCGCGATGGACGCAAACCGTATCCATAAAGTCTTGATTCACCCCCCGCCAGCGGGCCCACCAGCGGGCCCGCTGGCGGGTTAAACGCCCATGACGGGCAGTGGTGATAAGGAAACGAAGCGCCCCTTGCCTGTAGCTTGGGGTGATCAAGGACGCACTACCGGGGGGTTAGGGGGGCCTTTCGGCCCCCCTAGCGCTGCACCCTGCCTGAGCCGTCGCCCCCCGCGAGTTTCAGCACCTCTTCCACGGAAACCTGGTTAAAGTCCCCTTCAATCGAATGTTTGAGGCAGCTTGCGGCCACGGCAAAGTCCAGGGTTTCCTGGGGGGAAAACCCTTGGAGGCATCCATAGATGAGACCCGCCCCAAAGCTATCGCCTCCGCCGACCCTATCCACGATATGCACCGCATAGTTTTTCGAGAAGTAATACTCCTTGTCATGGTAGAGCATGGCTCCCCAGTGATTGTCATTTGCCGAAAGGGACTCCCGCAGGGTAATGGCCACCTGCTTGAAGCCGAACCTATCCGCCAAGGTCTTGGCTACTTCCTGGTAGCCCTCGCGGCTTATGGTCCCGGCATGGACCTGTGTATTTTTGGCATGGATGCCAAAGACATCCGCCGCATCCTCTTCATTAGCAATGCACAGGTCAACCCAGGGCATGAGCCGGGCCATCACCTGCCCGGCCTTTTCCCGGGACCACAGGTTCTTCCGGTAGTTGAGGTCACAGGAAACGGTGAGCTCCTTTGCCCGGGCCGCTTTAAGCGCGTCCAGACATATATCCGCAAGACCGTCTCCCAAGGCAGGGGTAATGCCGGTAAAGTGAAACCAACAGGCCCCTTGGAATATCCGGTCCCAGTCAAAATCAGCGCCTTGAGCTTCGGCAATCGCGGAACCTGCCCGGTCGTAGATCACCTTGGAAGGCCGCTGGGAAGCGCCTTTTTCCAGGAAGTAGATACCCAGCCGCTTCCCTCCCCGCACAATCAGGGAGGTATCCACCCCGAATTCCCGCAGTCTATTCACCGCTGCCTGGCCGAGTTCGTGGGCCGGCACCTTCGTTACCAAGGCGGCGTCAAGCCCGAAGTGAGCCAGGGAAACCGCCACATTGGCCTCCCCTCCGCCGTAGGTAGCGTTAAAATGCCCGGCCTGGACAAAGCGGTAATACCCCTCCGGCGCAAGGCGCAGCATGATTTCCCCAAAGGTGATGATCTTTCCTTTGTTTTCCACGGTTTTCCTCCTTAGAGTTTTGTGTTCGGCACTAAATGCAGGGCAAACCCCGCAATCACTTCTTCAAGATAGATAAGGCGTATAGCCCCGGTAGCGTCCCGTTGGATGCTGTCCTGCTTAAACCGTATGCCCTGCCGTTCCAGATAGGCTATGGCCCTGGGCACGCTGTGGGTGCCCAGAGCGATATGCCCGTGCGTACCCCAACCCCGCGCCTTCATCACCTCAAGGGCCGGCCCTGCGAAGATAGAGCCCTGGCTTTCTTTACAGGAAAACCCAAACAGGGTACTGAACCGCTGGGCGGCTTGAGATGCTTCCCCGGGGTTTTCGGTATTGATGCCCCAGTGGACTACCGAGAAACCCAGAGCCTGGTGTAGGGCTTCTTTACAGCGTGCGGTAATGCCGGGGAAATCTCCCTGCCTGATACTATCCGCACCGGCCATCCAGGAACCGCCGCATGCGAGAATTTTCTCGTAGGCGAGGTATGCGGCGAGGTTTCCCCCATGAATCCCTCCGGTGGGCATGAACTTGAGCCCGGGAAAGGGAGCGGCAACCGCCTTGATATAGTCAAGTCCTCCTGAGGCTTCTGCGGGAAAAAACTTGACCACCTCAAGGCCAAACTCCACGGCCCGTTCCAGGTCCGAAGGGCTGGTACAGCCGGGGCTAATCGGAATTCCCCGTTCAGCACAATGGGAAACCACCTGCGGATTAAACCCGGGGCTCACGATGAATTGGGCCCCGGCGCGTATGGCCTTATCCGCCTGGGCAATGCTTAACACCGTACCCGCGCCGACCAGGATACCGGGCACTGCCGCCTTGATGCGGCGTATGGCCTCTGCAGCCTGGGCGGTTCTGAAGGTTATCTCTGCACAAGGGATACCCCCTGCCATCAGAGCCTGGGCCAAAGGCACTGCCTGGGCCTCATCATCTATGGTAATGACCGGAACGATCCCGATGTTTCCTAATTCCTCAAAAACCGTATGCATACTTACCTCGATTATACGCACCAACCCGCGCATATATCAAAAAATGGGTAATCCGTATCATGGAGATACAAACCTAGGCTTATAGCCTATACCTGGGTATATAGTACTAATAGGTAAGGCCTCCTCACAATAGGACGGATGAACGCGATGGCTCCCTCACACCCACAGCCTTCCCTGAGAGAGGCTCTCCACTATGGCCTAGCGGGTCCGCCGGCGGAGCGGGCCGGATAACTGAGGGCCTTCGGCTTTTGTGTATGGGGAGCCGAGAGGCCCCCCACGCCCCCCGGAATGCTGTCCTGTATTTTTGGCAAACCAAGGCATATCAATGGCGGCGCTCCCATGATGAGGAGCGCCGCAGCCCGGCCCGGGACAGATCCTGGAGCAAGGCTTTGGTTCGCCGCTGCCTGCCTTCCCGGTTGAGGTGATAGACGGTGTCGTAAAAAAAGGAGCGGGGAAAACAATAGGTCTCAGGCCGGGAGATCACCCCTAGCGGTGCTTCCCTCAAGGTCCGGTCTAAGGCATGGATGAGCTCCCTTGAAGCGGCAAAAGACCCTTCCTCATAGCTGGGATAGGAGAGGAGAACCTGGATGCCCCGCTCCTCACAGGCCGCCGCAAAGCGGCACAAGCGCCGTACCGCCTCCTGGTCCAGGGGACCCAGCGCTTCTTGGCTTTGAAAGGCTTGGTTCTCCCTTTCCAGATGACCGGTGTAATCCCCATACGCATTAAACCCATCCCGTGTATAGGCCAGAGGATTAGGGGGACGAAAGCCTGCGATGAACCCTTGGAGGTGGGTAACAAGATAGGACTGCACGTTCCCCGGAAGCCCGTACAGACCGGGGCGCAGCAAAAGCCGGTACTGCCGGGCAGTAAAGATGAGCTCATACGCGGCCTCACCGCCATTCCAGGCATCCGTAAAGTGGCTGTATTCCGGGATGAGCAGGAGCACATCCCCTTCCTTGAGAAAAGACCCGGCATCCTCCAGGATACGGCCCAGCCCAAAACCCGCATTCATCCCCAGGTTGAAGACCGGCATACCCAGGGCCTGGCTTATGGCTTCACTGTCAATGCCAAACGCGCAGTTCGAGCCTCCGGCAATCACGAGCTTGGGACTTTCCAGGGTTTCCAGGCTGCGGTATTTATCGAGGATGGCCAAGATGTAGCTTTGGGAAGGCAAGGGCAAGAGCATGAGGCCCCCTATACCGGCGAGGAAAAGCAGCGCAAAAAGGACGAGCTTAACAACGAAGCGTTTCACCGGGCCCTCCTAAAAGGTGAAGTAGATAAACAGGGATGCCCCGCTATTCCAACTGAGGAACACCGTAAGAATGAGGGCATAGTACAAGGCCCAGCGGGGAATGAGGGAGAGCTTCCTTAAGCGGAAGCGGCCCCTTCTCTTAAGCTCATCTCCCATAAGCACAAGACTTATGAAGATGAGGGAGAGCCCTGCCTGGGTAATGCCGAACCGGGGAATGGGGCTTATAACCCCATGCGTGGAGCCTCCCAACTGAAAGGCCAGGCGTACCGTGTTGATGAGCCCGCTTTGAGGAAGGCCCTTGAGAACGCCCGGCAGTTCTGCAGGAAGGGCCAAGAGACGGGCGCTTATGAAGAGCCCCTCTTGGAGGGTATTGGCCCTGAAGAAGATCCAGGCAAAGCTCACCAGGGCAAAGGTACGCAGCCCGTGCAGGTATTTCCCCGCGCCTTTGCCTTCCCCCAGCCCTAAGGCCCGTTCCGCCACCTGAAAGAGCCCGTGCAGCAGCCCCCAGACCACAAAATGCCAGGCCGCGCCATGCCACAGCCCGCTTATGAGAAAGGTGAGAAGCAGGTTCACCTGCCAGCTTCCCTTGCGGCTTCCCCCTAAGGGGATGTAGAGGTAGTCTTTGAGCCAGAGCGAAAGGCTTATATGCCATCTCCGCCAGAAGTCCCGTAAGGATCTGCTGAAATAAGGGGAGCGGAAGTTTACCGACAGGTCAAAACCTAAGACCCTGGCCGTGCCCACGGCTATGTCCGAATACCCGGAGAAGTCCCCGTAAATCTGGAAGCTGAAGAAGAACAGGCCCAGGGCAAGGGCGGCAGCCGGGTATGCCTGGGGAGCATCAAAGACCGCATTCACGTACACCCCAAGCCGGTCCGCCACGGCCACTTTCTTGAACAGGCCCCAGGCCGCAAGCCGCAGCCCTGAGCATACCCGCTCATAGTCAAAGCCCCAGGCCCGCTTGAGCTGGGGAAGCAGATGCCGGGTCCGCTCAATGGGCCCTGCCACGAGCTGGGGGAAGAAGGTAACGAACAGGGCGTAGTGGAGGAGGCTCTGTTCTGCCCGGACCTCCCCGCGGTACACGTCAATCGTATAGCCCAGGGCCTGAAAGGTATAAAAGGAAATCCCCACGGGCAGCAGTATGTCCAGGGCTTCCCAGCCCGCCTTCCGGGTCCTGCCCAAGAGCCCTGCCAAGGCATAGCAGGTTTCCACAAAGAAGGTGCAGTACTTGAACCAGAACAGGAGTCCCAGGTTCAGCGTCAACACCAGGGCAAGGATGCATTTTTTGCGTAAGCCCGGGCTTCCGCCTCCTTCTTTTTCCACTCTTTCCATAAGAAGCGCCCCAAGCCAGGTGATGAGCACGGAAAAGAGGATAAGCCCCAGGTATCCGGGGTTCCCATAGCCATAGAAGAAGAGGGAAGCTATAAGCAAAAAGACCTGAGAGGCCAGGGGCTTGCGAAACTGCATGGTGAGGGTGAAGTACAGAACCGTTACCACCGGAAAAAACACCAGAAACTGCCAAGAGTTGAAAATCATACCTTGTTCCGTCCATGTAATACGAGCTAATAGCTCTATTATTTACTGAAATATTTTCTGATAACATGAGCTTTAAGCTCCTGTTTCCCTTTAATAAAGAGCTATTAGAATACATTCATGGGATTGCAGCATATTTTTATCAAAAATATGAAAAAGTACCGGAAACTGGCTGGTATCACCCAGGAAAAATTAGCGGAACTCTGCGATACCGATCCGTGCTACATCGGACAAATCGAAACCGGCCGCCGCTTTCCTTCAGTTCTGTATATAGAAAGGATTGCCACGGCCCTGTGTATAGCCCCCTATCTTTTGTTTTATGATCAAGAAGACATCCACGGGGTTACCGGGGAACAGAAACAACTGATCAAGACCGCCCTCATCGAAGGGATTTCCCAAGGTATCAGCACGGTTCTCGACCGCTTATGCTGAAAAGCCCTTACCTTGACATCAAAGGGAGATTCTGAGCATATTATACTCAATGACCATGGTGCTTATGGCGGCATTGAAGAGTAAGGAGTACCCTCATGGTATTGCAGGATAAGAAGGCCCTGGTTACCGGCGCTTCCCGGGGTATAGGCAGAGCCATCACGGACCGCTTTCTGTTAGAAGGGGCTGAAGTATGGGGGCTGGGAAGCCGGGAACCGGCGGACCTGGAAGCCTGGACCGCCCGGACATCGGGGAAGCTGCATTGGATCTCTTTGGATCTCTCTTCCTTAGATACGATAGAACCGCTCATGCAGGAACACCTGAAAGCAGCTCAAGGATTCGACATCCTGGTGAACAACGCGGGAATCACCAAAGACAACCTGGCCTTCAGAATGCGTCTTGAGGATTTTCAAAAGGTTTTGGATGTGAACCTCTCCGCGGCCTTTGTGCTTGCCCGGCTCCTTGGCCGGGATATGCTCCGCAGGAGAAAGGGGGCTATCATCAACATGTCCAGTGTGGTGGGGCTCCACGGTAATGGCGGGCAAAGCAACTATGCGGCCAGCAAAGCAGGGCTTATCGGTCTTACCAAGTCCTTGGCCCAGGAAACCGCAAGCCGGGGAATCCGGGTCAATGCGGTGGCTCCGGGCTTCATTGATTCGGACATGACCCGTGCCCTGCCTGAAGAGGTACGGGAAAAAATGCTGGACCGTATCCCCCTGAAACGGCTGGGAAGCCCTGAAGAGGTAGCCGCAGCCGTTTTGTTTTTGGCTTCCGATGCCGCCGCGTACATCACCGGGCAGGTTCTGGCAGTGGACGGGGGTATGTTCTGCTAAAGCAGGGACAGGGACTTGGGAGTAAAGAGGAACAGATGAAACAGAAGGTTGTGGTTACCGGTATGGGGGTGATTTCTCCCCTGGGCAATTCCATAGGGGAATTTGAAGCCGCACTGAAAGCCGGGAAAAGCGGTATCGGTCCGATTACCTTGTTTGACACGACGGGTTTTGATATAAGCATTGCCGGCGAGGTCAAGGACTTTGCCCTTTCCCGGTGGATGATCGATAAAAAAGACGCCCGTAAGATGGCCCGGTTCACCCAGTTTGCCGTGGCTGCGGCAAAAGATGCCCTGGACCAAGCCGGCCTCATAGGAGTTTCAGAACAGGGCCATGGCCGCATCTTGAGCGATCCCGAACAGACCGGCATAGTCCTGGGGAACGGCATAGGCGGGTTTGAGGTGGTTACCGAATCCTTCCACAAGCTCTTCGATCATGGCCCCCGGCGTATGTTGCCCCTCACCGTCCCCCTCATGATTGCCAACGAAGCTGCGGGGAATGTGTCCATAGCCTTTGGGATTAAGGGCCCTGCCTTTACCCAGGTAACGGCCTGCGCCTCAGGAACCGATGCCCTGGGGCAGGCCCTGGATCTCATCCGCTCAGGCCGTTGTCAGGTGGTCTTGGCCGGGGGAACCGAAGCCTGTATCGTTCCCTTTGCCATTGGGGGTTTCCAGATGCTCAAGGCCCTTTCCACCAAACGCAACCATGAACCGGAGAAAGCCTCCCGGCCTTTTGACGCAGACCGGGACGGCTTTGTCCTGGGAGAAGGCGCGGGTGTGCTGGTCCTGGAAAGCGAAGCGCACGCCTTGCACCGGGGAGCGCAGATACTCGCGGAGTTTGCCGGCTATGGGGTTTCCTCAGATGCCTATCACCTCACCGCGCCCGCTCCCTCTGGGGAAGGAGGCGGCCGCGCAATAGCCCTGGCCCTCAAGGATGCGGGGCTGGCCCCGGAAGCCGTACAGTACTACAACGCCCACGGTACGGCTACGGAGATCAACGATGCCACGGAAACCAAAATGCTGAAATACGCCTTTGGGGATCACGCCTATAAGCTCAAGGTATCGAGTATTAAGAGCATGACCGGTCACTGTATTGCCGGTAGCGGCGCCTTTGAAGCGATTGCCAGCATTTTGGCAATCCGGGGAGGCTTTTATCCTCCCACCATTAATCTGGAGACGCCGGATCCTGCCTGTGATCTGGATTATGTGCCTCATACCGTGCAGTACGGCCCTATTGATACGGCCGTCTCCGGGTCTTTAGGTTTCGGCGGCCACAACGGCGTGGTGGTATTCAAGAAATACCCCAAGCCCTAAGCCTCCAGTCTGTTTGGGGGGACCTTCGATCCCCGCCTGCCCTTTTCCCAAAGCCATCGGAGTGAATATAATAAGCGCATATGCACGTAGAAATCATAGAAACCCCAGCAGGGGACCCCAATGATATTAAAGCCCTTCTGCCCCATCGAGAACCTTTTCTTTTTGTGGATGCCATCCTTGCGGCAGATACGAACAGGATCGTCGCACGCCATGTCTTCCGCGAGGATGCATTCTTCTTTCAAGGGCATTTTCCCCGATACCCTGTGGTGCCGGGGGTTATACTCATAGAAACCATGGCCCAAGCAGGCGGCGCAGGCCTGCGCAAGCTCGGCCTTCTTGGGGGGGACGCCCTCTTCTTCCTGGCCTCGGTAGACAAGGTCAAATTCCGCCGGCAAGTACGCCCCGGAGAAGCGCTTCGCGTGGAGATAGAGAATCTCAAAGTCTCCCCCCAGATGATAAAGCAATCCGGTAAAGCCTATGTAGGAGAGGACTTGGCTGCGCAGGCAGAATGGTTGTGTGTAGTAAGGAGAACCCATGATAAGTAAACCCATGATACGGAATAATATATGCCTCAACAGCCACCCCCAGGGCTGTGCCGAAGGGGTGAGGCAGCAGATCGCCTATGTGCAGCAAACCCTGGCAAGGGGGAAGCGCCCGGAGGAACTGCGGGCTGCGGCCCTGGCAGCAGGCCCGCAGCTGGCCCTGGTCATAGGCTGTTCCACCGGCTATGGCCTTGCAAGCCGGATAGCCGCAGGTTTCGGGTATGGCGCTGCGACGGTGGGCATTTCCCTGGAAAAGCCCCCTTCCGCAAGCAGGCCGGGAACCCCCGGATATTACAACAACCGGACCTTTGACCAGGAAGCCCGCACCGCCGGCCTTATTGCCCGGACCCTGGATGGAGACGCCTATGCAGACGAGCTTAAGGAGGTCGCGGTGGAAGCGGTTCGGCTCAGCGCCGAGGCGGCAGGGCTCCCTCCCAAACTGGACCTCATCATCTATTCCCTGGCTTCTCCGGTGCGAACCGATCCCCGGGACGGGGTCATGTACCGCTCGGTGATAAAGCCCATAGGCAAGGCCTTCAGCGGGAAAACCGTGGATATGATGAGCGGCAGGATCTCCGTGGCCCAGGTAGAACCGGCCACTGAAACGGAAATCGCCCATACCATAAAGGTCATGGGCGGTGAAGATTGGGAACGCTGGATCCATGCCCTGGGCAAGGCCCGGCTGCTCTCCCCACAAGTGCGCACCCTGGCCTATACCTATAGAGGGCCGGAACTTTCCTGGCCGATTTACCAGAACGGCACCATAGGCCGGGCCAAGGAAGACCTGGAACGCTCCTGCACCGCCATTAACCGCTTCTTTGCCGAAGCAGGGCTGCCTAAGGCCCGCTGCTGGGTTTCGGTAAACAAGGCCCTGGTAACCCGGTCGAGCGCGGTGATTCCCGTCATCCCCTTGTATGTGTCCTGTCTGTTCAAGGTGATGAAGGCGCGGGGCCTCCATGAGTCCTGTATAGCCCAGATTACCCGGCTGTACCAGGAGCGGCTCTACACCCCGCAGGCGGGGGAAGATCCTGATACGGTCCCGGTGGATGCCCAGGGCAGGATTCGCATGGACGACCGGGAAATGCAGGAAGCGGTCCAGAAGGAGACCCGTGCCCTGGTGGAAGCGGCTACTGCAGACAATGTCCTTGAGATTGCCGATGTGGCGGGATTCAGACATGATTTTCTTGAAGCCCATGGATTTGACGTGGCCGGTGTGGATTATGCGGCGGACCTTGATGCTGTTATCCTGTCCTCCTAAGAACGGCCCGGGAAAGGAGGTATACCGCGATGAATGATTCCTTAATTCTCACCTTACTGGATAAATTCAGTGCCAGCTCGGCATCTGAATTGGATTTTCAGGATGGGACCGCCCGTCTTATTCTCAAGAAAGCCGGAGGGCATGAGGCGGCTCCTGCCGGCCTTTCTCAAGAGAGAGGGCCCCCGGCCTTGGATGCCCCCCCGGTCCAGGGAGAAAGCATCACCAGCCCTATGGTGGCAACCTTCTACGCCTCTGCGGATCTGGCGGCCCCTCCCTTTGTGAGCCCCGGTTCTCAGGTCAAAGCAGGGGATACCCTGTGCATCCTGGAAGCCATGAAGATGATGAACCGGCTGGAAGCGGACTTTGCCTGTGAAGTGCTGGCCGTCCATGCAAAGAGCGGGGATTTGGTAGAATACGGTCAAACCCTGTTCGAGGTCAAACGGATAGCCCCTTGAGAGCTCCTCTTCACCATCCCGTACATGTATGGAGTCATCCCGTACATGTACGGAACTATCCCGTACTTGTACGGAGTCATCCCGTACCGGTACGAAGCTGCACCATACGGAGGGATGATGATTAAACGGCTGCTCATTGCGAACCGGGGGGAAATTGCGGTCCGTATCATCAGGACCTGCCGGGAAATGGGGATAGAAACCGTAGCCGTGTATTCCACGGCCGACCGGGAGGGCCTGCATGTGCGGCTGGCAGATAAAGCGGTATGTATAGGGCCTCCTCCTTCAGCCCAGAGCTACCTCCTGGGAAATAACCTCATCATGGCCGCGCTCCATACGGGCTGCGACGCCCTGCATCCGGGGGTGGGCTTTCTTTCGGAAAATCCTGACTTTGCCCGTTTGGTCCTGGATACGGGCCTTTGCTTCATTGGGCCTGATCCTAAGCTCCTGGCCCTCTTGGGCGATAAGGTCCAGGCACGAGCTGCGGCGCAGGGCTTCGGCCTCCCGGTAACACCCGGTACGAAGACCGCGGTGGAAGATCCTGCCCAGGCCCTGGAAGCCGTGCGGGCCCTGGGTTTTCCGGTGATCCTCAAGGCCGCTGCCGGCGGCGGCGGTAAGGGTATGCGGGTGGTCCAGGAGGAAGGGGAATTACCTGCACAACTGGCCATAGCCCAGGCAGAAGCGGCCGCGAATTTTGCGGATCAGCGCGTTTTTATCGAGCGCTACCTGTACAATCCCCGGCATGTGGAAGTCCAGGTGCTTGCCGCAGGGGAGGTGGCGGTCTTAGGGGAACGGGACTGTTCGGTGCAGAAAAACCATCAGAAACTCATTGAAGAAAGCCCTTCCCCCGGGGTAAGCGCGGCTATGCGGGAACAGATGTACCGGGGAGCCGTCACGCTCTTTCAAGCACTGGCGTACCGGGGAGCAGGAACCATCGAATTTCTGGTTGATAAGGAGGCATTTTATTTTATGGAAGTAAACCCCCGCCTTCAGGTGGAACATCCGGTGAGCGAATGTATCACCGGCACGGATATTGTGCGGGAACAGATCCTCGCATGTACCGAGGGCCGCATGGACATGGAGCCAAAGGCCATACGGCTCCAGGGCTGGGCTATGGAGTGCCGTATCAACGCCCTCAGTCCCGGAAGGGTGCGCGCGCTGCACCTGCCCGGAGGGCCCGGAGTCCGCGTGGACAGTTGTTTGTATGCCGGCTGTACGGTGCCCCCCCACTATGACGCCCTGGTAGGAAAAGTCATAGTCCACGGGCCGGACCGGGAACAGGTCCTGGCCCGCATGGCTCGCGCCCTGGCAGAACTGCGGATTGAGGGCATACCCACCAACCGCGCAGAACACCTGGGGATCCTGCAAGACAGCCGCTTCCGTTCCGGCCGCTTCGGTACGGCCTCTTACGAGGACTTGGAAAAGCCGCTTCCCCGGGAGACTTCTCATGCCCGCTGAACCCTGCCCGATCTGCAAGAACCGGTACAGCCCCCAGGCCATTGCAGAAGCCCTCAAGACCTGTCCGGGCTGCGGCCATCATTACCGGATGGAACCGCTGGAGCGCATAGCCTACCTCACGGATCCCGGGACCTTTCAGGAGTTTTCCGCAAATCTGCGCTCCCTTAACCCCATTGATCTGTGGGGGTATGAGGAAAAGCTCTGTGAGGCGGAAGCCAAGTCCCAAATGAAAGATGCGGTCATCACCGGGCGGTGTTTACTGGCAGGAAGGCCCCTCATCCTCGCTCTTATGTCCTTTGCCTTTATGGGAGGCTCTATGGGTTCAGTGGTGGGAGAAAAGGTCAGCCGGGCCTTGCTCAAGGCTGCGGAGGAAGGGCTGCCGGTGGTGATCTATACCACCTCAGGAGGCGCCCGGATGCAGGAGGGGATATTCTCCCTCCTGCAGATGGCGAAAACCTCCAGTGCTGCCGCAGAACTGGATAAGGCAGGGCTTCCCTTTTTTATCGTGCTCTGCGACCCCACTACCGGAGGGGTTACCGCCTCCTTTGCCATGCTGGCGGATATTACCCTGGCTGAACCCGGGGCGCTCATCGGCTTTGCCGGCCCCCGGGTTATCGAAGGGACCATACGCTCCAGCCTGCCTGAAGGCTTCCAGTGCGCGGAATTCCAACAGGAACGGGGTTTTGTGGATCTCATTGTAAGCCGCAAAGATCAGCGGCTCCTCCTCGCGCAGCTTTTGGATCTTCACAGCCGCGTTCCCCGGCATGGGGCTGCCCTCAAGGAGGCGCCCCGGTGAATAATCCCGGTATGGCGGCCCTCCACGAGAAGGTCGAAGAGTTACGCAAACTGGTCCAGGAATCGGGTATTGATGCCGCTGAAACCCTTAAGGAGCTGCAAAAGAAGATACAGGCAGGAGACAAGGCCGAAGCAGCCTGGAAGCGGGTTGAACTGGCCCGGCATCCTGAGCGGCCCTATGCCCTGGATTACATACAGCGGATTTTTACCGGTTTCATTGAACTGCATGGAGACCGCTCCTTTGGGGATGATCCGGCTCTGATAGGGGGGCTGGGCTTCCTGGAAGGCCGGCCGGTTACCATTCTAGCAAACCAGAAGGGCCGTACCCTGAAAGAGAACATGTACCGCAACCACGGCATGGCCAACCCTGAAGGCTACCGCAAGGCCCTGCGCCTGGCAAAGCAGGCGGAGAAATTCCGGCGGCCCATCGTTACCTTTGTGGATACCTCCGGAGCCTATCCGGGCTTAGGTGCAGAGGAACGGGGTATTGGAGAAGCCATTGCCCGGAACCTCCGGGATTTCAGCCAGCTGAAAACGCCCATCCTGTGTATCATCATTGGGGAAGGAGGCTCTGGAGGCGCGCTGGGGCTTTGTGTGGGGGATAAGATTTACATGCTGGAAAATGCCATCTATTCGGTGATAAGCCCTGAAGGCTGCGCTTCCCTCCTGCTTAGGGACGCAGCCCGGGCAAAAGACGCCGCGGCCATGCTGCGGATCACCAGCGGGGATCTTTTGGATTTCAAGGTGATTAATGGGATCATACCGGAGCCTCCCGGAGGGGCCCATCAGGATCCGGCTGCTGCTGCCGGGGCTATCAAGCAGATCCTGGTGAAAGAGCTGCAAGATCTGGGCAACCGCAACCCCTCGGTCCTGGTCCGCTACCGGAATCAGAAGATCCGCAAAATAGGCCACTGGAACGAAAGTTAAGGGGGCCTCTCGGCCCCCTTCCTGGGTTGTGCCTTTTTCACCCTGCACTATGGTCAGAGCGTAAGTCGCATACCCCTTGCTCATAATCGATCAGGGTGGTGATGCTGGGCGCACTACCGCATACCGGGCACCGGGGATTGACCGCCAGTTTTACCTTCCGAAACTCCATGGTGAGGGCGTCGTATGTGAGGAGGAAGCCATTGAGGAGCCCTGAAAGGCCCAGGAGGTATTTCAATGCCTCCGTGGCTTGTAAGGTACCGATGACCCCGCCCATAACCCCCAGAACCCCAGCCTGACGGCAGGTAGGGACCGCATCCGGGGGAGGCGGGTTTTGAAACACACAACGGTAACAAGGGCCTTTCCCCGGGATGTAGGTCAAAAGCTGCCCCCGGAACCGGATGATCCCTGCATGGACAAAGGGCTTTTTCAGCATCACACAGGCATCGTTGATGAGAAATTTCACGGGGAAATTATCCGTTCCGTCAATGATAACATCGTAGTTTTTATCATTGATAATATCCGTGATATTGGAGGCGTTGATCCATTCGTGGTAGCTCACCACCTCCACATCGCGGTTCATCTCCTGCATGGTTTCTTTGGCAGACTGCACCTTGGGTTTGCCTATATCCTTGGTGGCGTGGATGATCTGCCGCTGAAGGTTCGAAAGATCCACCACATCCGCATCGGCAATACCAATCGTGCCGACCCCGGCAGCCGCCAGGTACATCGCTGCCGGCGCTCCAAGGCCCCCGGCGCCGATGATAAGCACCCGGCCTTCCATGAGTTTTTTCTGTCCCTTAACACCCACCTCTTTCAGGATGATATGCCGGGAATACCGTTCCAGTTGTGCATCGGTAAAAGCCATCGTGTCTCCTTACTATAGTACGTTCCAGCGGTTTATGCGCTGTTGACCGCCACGAGATCGACAAAGGGGGCACTGCCGGCCCGCTTTGAGGGGCTTACCCACGGCAGGCCCCTCATTCATTAATACATGTAAGGGAGCTTCCAATCAAGACGCGTACTTACTCCAACAACTGAGTTCCATGCCCTGATTTTGGGTCTTTGAGAGCGCTTACCCATGAATCCCGGGATTCAAAACACGAGCCCTCTTCTTGTTTCAGTGCGTAGTATAAACCAAACGGGCATTAGACAAGGTATTTTTCTGAAATTTTACCAAAAGAATGTTCGAAAGTAACCGGTATATCCTTTACCAAAAATACCAGATACCCTATGGAGTTTCCCTAGTATGCTATGGAAATTCCGTAGCATACTACGAAACTCCCATAGCATACCGCCGGGCTTTTTAACCGCTCTTCTAATTGCTGTGGGTAAAGATTACCGCTTCACCATACGTTGCGGACAACTCCCCCTGTTCGCTCATTGTTACCTCCGTGATTTCTTTCATGGTAGTGGTAGGGGCATTGCTCGTCTTCGGTGCGGTAAACGCATAGGCGGTAAAGGCCTTGGTGGTCGGTATGAACGTAACCAGAACATCTGTTTCGATCCCCTGGTCATAAAAGGCAAAATAGGCGATTTCCGACGATTGATTGCCGGCTGTCATAGTTGCCGTGCCATCATCTCTAAACTGATACACCGTCCCGTTGGCTGTCCATTTTCCGCCGATAAGCGTGTTGCTTAACACAAAGGACTTATCATCCTTATTGACCGCCGAACCGGACACACGGGTAAATGGGGCGGTATTGCCGGAAACAACAGTACCGTCCTTTACTTCCTCAATCTCGGTTACGTTTATGGTGTTGTTGTCCGCAGCCGTAAAGGTGTAGCCCCCTATGCCCTCGTCAAAGGACATAAACGTAACCTGCACATTGTCCTTGACCAGATACCCGCCGGTAGCGGTCATGGTGTCATCCGGGTCCGGGCCTACAGGGAATTCACAGGTGAACGTCCCGTTTTGTTTAAACTCAAATCTGATGGTCGCCTCCGCGCTGGGAATATCGGACTCCCACTTCCCCAAAAACGGGTTGGCGAGATTCGCAAGCCAAATCGCTTCACCGGTATCATCGGCAGGACAGCCGAGAAAACCTAAGGATACCCAAATAACCGGTATCAGCCAACATGTTCTTTTCATAAAGAACCTCCTAAACTATATGGTAGTTAGCATTGCTAACTAAGAGCACTATATCAAAACTTTATACCGGCGCCGGTATTCCAAAGGACTTTGCCCCTTGGCTGCCTTAAAAACCGCTGCAAACTTACTGGCGTTTTCATATCCTATCATGAGCGCAATATCCGCAATGGGATACCTGCTTTTTTCCAAATATTCCGCTGCCTTATTCATACGCTTGCCGCGAAGATAGGAGGATATGCTTTTCCCGTAGACTCCACAGAAATACTTATTAAGGGAGGAGGGGCTTATGCTGAATCTTTGCGCCAATTTTTCGATGGAGTGATGTTCACTTAAATCTGTGGTGATCCTGTGCATAACCTGCTTTGCTATTTTTATCTGTCCCATGGTAAAAAAATATCTCCGGTCCTTTTCAATGGGTATTTCCGTATACATAAGCAGGAACAAGAGTTCCGTCACTTTTAACCGGAGATACGCAAGTTCACATCCGGGAACCACATCGGTCATAGCCAGAAAGACCGATGTGATTTTTTCACTTGCCTTGGTAACAAAATGATGAGAGACAGAAGAAAATTTTTTGCAAATAGAGAGCAGATCAATGCCACAGGTATCCAGCAAGGACGGCAGAGTCTGTTTCAGCGCTGAATCGTAAATTTGTAATTCAATGCCGTGGTACCGATCATAGGGCAATGAAAAATTATCGGATATGGTAAGACTGCTAACACTAACATCTCCTGCTTCAAGAAACAGGTATATACCATCGGACATCTTTACCTCACAGCGACCATCAATGCAAAAATTGATTTTAACTCCCTCTATGAGCGATCCTTTGAATCGGGGAAAAGAACTTGTTTCCACATCATTGAAACCCAAAAAGATACCGGGAAACAGCGCAAACCGGCGTACCGTCCCAATACCTCCGGCACTTTTGTATTGCAGGGTAATACTATCGACTGTCCTGTCGGTGATACGAACAGCATCCATACTGCTTGTAGCCTTTTCCAAGGCGGTAAATTGTTCATCTCCATTCATTTCGTCAATCTTCCTCTTTCCCCATCTTATGTATCGGTACCTATTAGTTAGTCTAGTCTAATAACCTAGCTATTCCCTAGGCATTTGTCTACTCCAAATGGCTAAAAATGCTCTATTTAATATCGAGTTTGAACATGACAGGTTAAAATCACATGAGTTCGGTAGGGAAAGGAGAGAAGCAACGGTAGCTTCTGGGCATACCCGGATACCTTCCGAGCATAGTCCGGTAGCTTCCGAACTGAAAGGCGGGTTTACACGGGAAAAAACAGCATTGCTCTTCCCGTGACGGGCCTTTATAGACGCCTTGTAGTAAGGAGGACCTCCTTTTTTCTGCAATCTGGACAAAGCCCCAAATTCGCATGTGTACCGGGAAGGGTCTTTTCCCTGACCAGGTCTAGCGCTTCTTGGGTCGTAAAGGGGACACCGCACTTTTCGCAGGGGACGAGCCTGAAGGTCTTGTTCCAAAGGCTTCGGGTATCCCGTGTTTCGGTACAGGTAATGGCATGTACCGGGCAGACCTGGGCGCAGGCCCCACAGCCTATGCAGTCCGCAGAAGCACTGTCGTAGGGAGTGGAGACCTTTTTAGCGGTTCCTCTCCCCACGGTAGTAATGGCGCCGTTCCCCAGGGCAGCACAGGCAGCAGCGCAACGTCCGCATAACACGCATTTGAGCTGAGGCGGCAAAACATAGCGCGTGCTCTGGGGAACCGAATACTCGGTGCAAAGCTGCTGCAAGTACGGGTCTTGAGGCGCCCGGTCCCGCAGCATGGAGATGATCCCCCGACGCAGGCGGATTATTTTTTCGCTTTTGGTGAAGATTGTGCAAGGCTCCTTGAGGGGATAGACACAGGAGACCACCACCTTGGGGCCCCTCCCTTCATCTACTTCCACAATACACAGGCGGCAGCTTCCCAGCCCTGCAATGGCCTTGTGGTGGCATAAGGTGGGTATGAGAATAGCCTCCCTCTTTGCCAGAGCCAAAACAAATTCGTCCTTTTCTGCGAGGGTCTCTTTTCCGTCTATACATACTTCAAGCATGTACTACCTCCTCCCCTCTTCCTGCGGTTCCCACCGCTGCAAACGCGCAAGCCTCCCGGCAAGAACCACAGCTTATACAGCGACCCAGGTCTATGCGGTGGGTCTTTTTCTTTTCACCGGAAATCGCCGCAGCAGGACAGGCCCTCTTGCAGCGACCGCAGCCGGAGCACTGCTCCTCGTGGATCACGAATCGGGTCAGCCCCGGACAGACTCCGGCAGGACAGCGTTTTTCCTTGATGTGGGCTTCGTATTCTTCACGGAAGTACCTAAGGGTAGAGCGTACCGGGTTTGGCGCGGTTCTGCCCAGCGCGCAGAGGGCAGCCTCGCTCATCACCTCGCAGAGCCCTTCCAGTTCTTCCAGGTCCCCGACCTCGGCCTTACCTTGGCAGATATGGGTGAGGATCTGGAGCATCCGGCGCAGCCCTTCACGACAGGGGGTACATTTACCGCAGCTTTCTTCGGATAAGAAATTGATGTAGTAGCGGGCTACTTCCACCATGCAGGTGCGGTCGTCCATGACGATTAAGCCGCCGGAACCCATCATGGAACCGTACCGGGCAAGGGTGTCAAAGTCTATGCTCAGGTCCATAAGGCCGGCAGGAATACAGCCACCCGAAGGGCCGCCGGTCTGCACCGCCTTAAACTCCCGCCCTCGAGGTACGCCGCCGCCTATCTCAAAGACCAATTTGCGCAGGGTGGTACCCATAGGCACTTCCACGAGGCCCGTACGCCGTACCTTGCCGACCAAGGCAAAGACTTTGGTCCCGGTACTTTCCTTGGTCCCTATCGCGCTGTAGGCTTGGGCCCCGTGAGTGATGATGTAGGGGACATTGGCCAGGGTTTCCACGTTGTTGAGGACCGTAGGCTTGTCCCACAATCCCCGTTCCGCAGAGCGGATGTACTTGGTCCGGGGTTCACCCACCCGGCCTTCAATGGAAGCCATCAATGCTGAAGACTCGCCGCAGACAAAGGCGCCTCCGCCGCGAACCAGGGAAATGTCAAAATCCTTGCCGTAGCCGAGGATGTTTTTACCCAAAAAGCCCTGTTCCCGGGCCGCGGCAAGGGCAGCACCCACGTTCCTGATGGCCAGGCCGTATTCGTCCCGGATATACATGAAGCCTTCCTGAGCGCCCACTGCCAGGGCCGCGATGACCAGCCCTTCGATGACGCTATGGGGATCCCCCTCCAGGATGGAGCGATCCATGAAAGCCCCGGGGTCGCCTTCATCACCGTTACAGACCACGTACTTGGGAAAGTCCTGGTACTTGGCACATTCCCGCCATTTTCTGCCCGTAGGAAAGCCCGCCCCCCCGCGGCCCCGCAAGCCGGATGTTTCCAGTTCCCTGATGATGGCCTCTTCACTCAGGGTAAGGGCTTTTTTTAAGCCTTCGTAGGCCCCGCGAGCAAGGGCGTCATTGATGTCCAGGGGATCGATAAGCCCGGCATTGCGCAAGGCGATCTTATGCTGCTGGGCATAGAAAGGGTTTTCCTGTTGAGCATGTACCTTATGGCCTGCTTCGTTGGTATACAAGAGCCGCTCTACCACCGTAGAGCCCTTCAGAGCCGCAACTATATCGGGAACATCCTCAGTGCTCACCCGGTAGTAAGAAATATCTTCCGGCAGGATCCGCACTATGGGACCGTTTTCGCAAAAGCCGTTACATCCGGTCTTTTTAAGTGCCTTTACCGGGAAGCCATAGCCTGCCAGGGCTTGGTTCAAGGCCTCCACTACCGAGAGGGAACCATGAGCCACACAGCCGGTACCGCAGCATACTAAAATGAGCTGATCCTTCATGGCGTGTTCTCGTATTGCGCGAGCAGGGCGCCCAGTTTTTCGGCTTTAACCTGGGGATGGTAGGTATCGTCAATCACCAGCACCGGCGCAAGGGCACAGGCCCCCAGGCAGTTCACCGTCTCCAGGGACCAGCGCTTGTCCTTGCTGGTTTCCCCCGGGCTGAGGTCCAGCCGCCGTTGCAGGGTGTCCAGGAGCACTGGCGTGCCTCGTAAGTGGCAGGCGGTCCCGTCGCAGACCTTAATGACGTGTTTCCCCTTGGGTTCCAGGCTCAAGGCGCGGTAAAAGGTGGCCATACTGTAGAGAGAAGAGACCTTTACCTTGTCTTGTGCCAGGTACCGGGCCAGTTCTTCCAGGGCCTCCCGGGGAATGTA
The DNA here is from genome assembly GCA_031282065.1 of Treponema sp. GTDB lineage: Bacteria > Spirochaetota > Spirochaetia > Treponematales > Breznakiellaceae > JAIRLU01. Next base: position 6,829 of record JAITEL010000015.1, on the reverse strand, counting down.
GCGGCAGCGGCTCTGCACATCCATGAGCATAGCCAAGGCATAGCGCCGCTGCCGGGGGTATCCTTCGAAAATTGCCGTAAACTCGCTGCTCAAAGCCCCAGCCCTTTACGTTTCTGCATGATATGCCCCAGAATGCCTGCGGCAGCCTTATGAGCGTCCCCTTCCACATAGAATTTGCCGCCCGTAATGCCTTCTATGCCTTCGGTAAGCACTTGAGACACCATGGGACTGCCCAGGACCGGCGGCGGAAGGGAGATATGGGTCATAAGGCCCAAGGCCACGGCCCATACGCCTATGGATATGGCTTTTTCGTGTTGCAGTTCCGGAGCGGAGGCAACCACAGGCAGGTCCTTGATGGGCACCTTGAGATAGGCCGCAAGAGCACCCACCAGGTCCCCGATACGGGAGTTATCCACACAGCTTCCCATGTGCAATACCGGCGGAAGGGGCCCCCCTAAACCTGCGGCTTCCCCTACTGCGGTGAGCACCGCAAGCAGTCCCTTACCGGCATAGGTTTTTGCCCCCTGGGGACTCAAAAAGCCGTACTTTGCCAGGGCCTGGGCAGCACAGCCCGTAGCCACGACCAGGACATCCTGGGCCAGCAGCTCTTTGATGAGGTCCACATGGAGGGCATCCTGGGTAACTTTCACGTTGTTACAGCCCACCACGCCCACGGCGCCTTTGATGTTGCCGTTGACGATGTTATCCACCAAGGGCTTTAAGGGATTTGTCCCGTCAACCTTGGCCAGGGCCCCCACAATTGCCTCTACACTGAAGCCTCCCCAGGCTTCACTCTTGTACGGGGGTATGCTTATCTTGGCGGGGTCCCGCTTTTTATAGGCTTCAATGGCAAGGCGGATGATCTTTTGAGCTCCTGCATCAGCGCTTTCCGGCTCTATGGGTATATGTTCTGCTTCGGGGAGCTGGGCAATGTCCTGGGTGGTGATGATCTTGGTATGGTAACAGGCCGCAACCTTGGTGATGGAGGGCATGAAACATTGCACGTCTACCACCAGAGCGTCCACCGCGCCGGTGATGACGGCCAGTTCTTGGCTTAGGAAATTGCCTGCCAAGGGCACGCCGTGGCGCATGAGCACCTCATTCCCGGAACAGCAGATACCCGCAATGGTAATGCCTTCGGCTCCCGCGGCTTTGGCTTCATCCCCCAGGGTATCCGCCCATTCCACCACCTTTTCGGAGACTTCCGGCATGTGGCCGTGCACGATGATGTTGACCGTGTTCTTATGCAGGACCCCCAGATTGGCCTCGGTCTTTACCGGCGCGGGAATGCCGAAGATGATGTCTTGAATGTCGGTCCCCAGGTGCAAGCCGGCATAGCCGTCGATGAGGCCGCTCTTGAGGGAAGCCAAGAGCAGGTGCATAGGGGAGCCGTCCACACCCATAGCAGTGGCATGCATGGCCCGGCGGATCTCCCGGTCAGGGTTCCTGGGGAGTATGCCCAGCTTGCCCCAGAGTTCCACCCGTTCTGCCGGGGCCGTGGCGGTGAGCCATTTCATAGGCGCTTCAGAATAGTTGCCGAAGTCCGAGAGCGCGGTACGGGCGATTTCAAGGGCCACTTCCCGGTCGGTTTTACCCGCGGTGGGTATGCCGAGTTTGGCTGCCACCCCGGGGATCTTCGCCGCCCCTTTAAGCGCGTAGGGGCTTTTTCCCTCACACATAAGCCGCAAGAGCTGCACCGCGCTGTAAGCGTGATCCGTATGGGAGGCAGAGCCGCCGGTTACCGAGCGCAAGAGGTTGCGGGCCACGATGAGGTCCGCATCCGCGCCGCAAATACCGGTCTTGGGCTCCCCAAAGGGGTTGATGCGGCAAGGTCCCTGTAAACAGTTACGGCAGCAGAGCCCGAGCTCCCCAAAGCCGCACTGGGGTTTTTGCTGTTCGTAGCGGTCCCAGGCGGTAGCAATGCCTTCGCCTGCGGCCTTCTTGCATAGGTCTTGTACAGCCGGATCAAGGGTCCGTCTGTCCTCGATACATGAATTACATGCCATTTTTTTCCTCTCTCTTTGATTCATTCATAGCAGAGTCTCGTCCCCCGCGCTTCATGGCGAGGAAGCTGTGCTTTACCGGCGGTTTAGAGCGCTTCCTTTTGCAAGTGTACCAGGTAGGAGCGCCGCTTGGCCTTAGAGAAATCCTCTGGGCTGGCGAAGCTGAGGCTGCCCGTAGGGCAGGCTTCCACGCAGGCAGGGCCTGCGCTTCGGTTGGCGCAGAGGTCGCATTTGCTTATCCCCTGGAAGGCATCCCCTGAGGGGTGCGCGGTTTTAAGGGATTCGCATAGCCCGAAAGGACAGGCGATGACGCACATCTGGCAGCCCAGGCACCGGCTTGCGTCGTAGGCCACGGCCCCATCTTGCCATTGCAAGGCGCCGGTAACACAGGCTTTGGCGCATTGCGGTTCGCTGCAATGCCGGCACTGGAGCGGGAAGGCCCCCTTTCCGCAGGGCTCCACATGGATGCGGTTTTGCAGGATCCCGGCTTCCCCAAGGGCTCCAAACAGTGTTTTTGATGATGAGTGGGCGATGCAGCAGGCCAGTTCGCAGCTTTTACAGCCCAGACAGGTGGCATCCTCCACAAAAATAGAATACATAGTAACCCCCATTCATTAGGTTTTATTGTACGGGCTCTGTAAGGCTTTGTCAAAGTTTTTATGCTGCAAGGGGATGTACCGAAACAGAAAAGCTGCCATGGGTTTGATACGGGCCAACCGTTCACCCATGACCGGTGGTAAAGCGGGCTTATGACGGATGGTAAAGCGGGCTTATGACGGATGGTAAAGCGGGCTTATGCCGAGTGGGAAAGCGGGCTTATGCCGAGTGGGAAAGCGGGTTTATGCCGAGTGGGAAAGCGGGTTTATGCCGAGTGGGAAAGCGGGCTTATGCCGGGTGGTAAAGCGGGCTTATGCCGAGTGGAAAAACGGGCTTATGCCGGGTGGGAAAGCGGGCTTATGCCGAGTGGGAAAGCGGGTTTATGCCGGGTGGTAAAGCGGGCTTATGACGGATGGTAAAGCGGGTTTATGCCGAGTGGTAAAGCGGGCTTATGACGGGAGGTAAAACGGGCTTATGCCGGGAGGTAAAACGGGTTTATGACGGATGGTAAAGCAGGTTTATGACGGATGGTAAAGCGGGTTTATGACGGGAGGTAAAGCGGGTTTATGACGGGTGGTAAAGTGGGTTTATGCCGGGTGGTAAAGCGGGTTTATGACGGGAGGTAAAGCGGGTTTATGACGGGAGGTAAAACGGGTTTATGACGGATGGTAAAGCGGGTTTATGACGGGTGGTAAAGTGGGTTTATGACGGGAGGTAAACCGGGCTTATGCCGAGTGGTAAAGCGGGCTTATGCCGAGTAGGAAAGCGGGTTTATGCCGAGTGGTAAAGCGGGCTTATGCCGAGTGGGAAAGCGGGTTTATGACGGGTGGTAAAGCAGGTTTATGACGGGTGGGAAAACGTGCGCTTTACGGGTAGGAAAACGTGCGCTTTACGAGTGGGAAAACGTGCGCTTTACGGGTGGGAAAACGTGCGCTTTACGGGGCGTAAACAGCAGGCTTTACGGATCGTAAAGGACGGGCTTTGGGGTGATTCAGGGAGCGGGAGCAGGTCCGGGGGGAAGCGCGTCGGCGATAACCGTGAAGACGCTTTACGGGGCGTAAAGGATAGGCTCTGGATTGCTTCGGGGCTGCGCCCCTCGCAATGACGGGTTCACTGCGCTTCCCGCAATGACGAAAGCCCCCGTCATTGCGAGCGAAGCGAAGCAATCCACTCCCGCAGCGCCGGGGGTCAGCACAGGGACTTTCCTGTTTGGGCTGATTCAGGGAGCGGGAGCGGGTCCGTGCGCTTTACGGGTGGGAAAACGTGCGCTTCGCTTTGAGCGGAGGGATCGAACCTGCATAATCGGTGATAAGGCGAAGCTTCACCCGTGCCCAAGCCCCTCTGTACTTAAGGCCTCAGTGGCGGTGCTTCTTCCCCGGCTCCCCTGCGAGAAAACCCGGCCGCCTATACTCCTTTTCATGGTTATTTTATATGCGCCGGCCCGGCGATACCGGGCAACCGCATGTACTTTTTTAAGCCTATAGGGTATGATACGGCTCAGGCTGCTAGAGCCTGAATAAACTCTCTCTATAAATAAGGAACAAGCAATGCACGAAGTCTATGATTTTTTGAAAAAAAGCGGAACCTACTACCTTGCCACCATTGACGGCGACAAACCCCGGGTGCGCCCCTTTGGCACGGTGGATCTCTTTGAAGGTAAAGTGTATATCCAAACCGGAAAGGCTAAAGACGTGTCAAAACAAATAAAGGCCAATCCCCATGTTGAGATCTGCGCCATGCTGGAGGACAGGTGGATTCGCATAGAAGCGAGTGCGGTGGAAGATGACCGCATTGAAGCACGACAGCACATGCTGGACGCGTATCCTCAGTTGAAAGCCCGCTATGCTGCGGACGACGGTAATACCCAGGTCCTGTATCTTAAGGATGCCCGGGCAGGCATCTACTCTTTTACCGGCGAGCCGAAATATATTCAATTCTAAAGGATCCCCATAGTCCTAGACCGGCAAAGGCGCCGCGGGGGGCTCTTCTCCCTGCGGCGCCTTTGCCGAGCCGAAGGGCGGCCGGGCCCTTGGGCATACACCCCATGATTGACTTTTGACCAATGTATGCTAACATGATGAGATCCTATCCTATTAGCACACATACGACGTTTTGTTGTTCCTTAAAGGGTATACCATGAAGTTTTTCGAAAACCTTTCCATCGGCGCCAAGTTTTTATGCGGTTCCCTGTTTGTCGCGGGAATTTTTACGGTGATAAGCTGGCTCAGCATCACCACTATTGAAAACTGCCACAGGGCATGCAGTATGCTCATGACTGGAGCGGTGCGTACCCAAACCCTCGTCCAGAACGCACGCGCGTCCTTTCATGCCCTTGGGGAAACCGCAAATCAGTCCTTGTTCTATGCGTATCTTGGGGATACCCCCAAGGCAAGCGAACTCAAGAGGCACTTTGACGCCGGCGCCGGGGAGCTTTCCGCTTCCCTGGACCAGGTGATCCAGGCCCTGAGGGCAGACCCTCTGGTGGATACCTCGATTATCCAGCCCTTGGCCGCACATGTGGATACGGCAAAGACCGCCCTGAACAGGGACTACCTGCCGCTTATCGCGCGCTTGGCGGATACCCAGGGATACGCGGAAAACCCCGATCAGGTGGCTTCGGACTTTTCCCGGGCTTCGGCCCTGGCAGCGCAGATCGCCGGGGATATCGACGCCGTGTTTCAGGGGATTAGCCAAGCAGGGGATGCTGTTTTCCAGGGCTATGTCTCCTTTCTGCTGGGGACCATCCTGAAGCTGAAGATATTCGACCTTATCGCCATCCTCGGTTCGCTGCTGCTGACGATCTTCATTGCCCTTACCATCCGAAAGCCCTTCCGCAGGATGATGGATACCCTGAAGGAAATCGCCGCGGATTGGGATTTAACCAAACAGCTGCGGGTGCAAAGCAAAGACGAACTGGGCACCTTGGCGGCCTTTCTCAATCTTACCTTTGAAAAGATGGGGGATCTCCTGGGGATTATTAAAAACATGACCCTCTCCCTATCGGATACCGGCATGGAGCTTAGTTCCAACACCTATAAGACCGCCTCCTCGGTCAATGAAATCACCGCCGCGATTCAAAGTATGAAGGGGCAGGTGGACATCCAGGTTAAGGAAGTACGGATGACCCATGAGGCTATAGAACGGATCCTCTCCTCAGTGGACCAGCTCAATAGTCTTATCGTCTCTCAGTCCGCCAGCGTTGCCCAGTCGTCCGCGTCAATCGAAGAAACGCTGATACACATCCGCTCTATAGCAGAGACCTTAAACAAAAACGAGGGCAATGTGCGTAGCCTGGCCAATGCCTCAGACACAGGCAGGCAGAGGCTTGAACAGGTGGTGGCGGATATTCAAGAAATCTCCCGGGAATCCCAGGGGCTTCTCGAGATCAACGGGGTGATGCAGAACATCGCCAGCCAGACCAACCTCCTTTCCATGAACGCCGCCATAGAAGCCGCCCATGCAGGGGAAGCGGGCAAAGGCTTTGCGGTGGTAGCCGATGAAATCAGAAAGCTTGCGGAAGACTCCAGCGCACAATCCCAGACCATCGCGGAAGTGCTTCAAAAGATCGAGGGCGCTATAGACACGATTAGCCAATCCATTAGAGTGATGGTCAGGGAATTCGAGACCATCACCGCAGGAGTAGCCCTGGTTGCCCATCAGGAAGAGCAGGTCCGCGGCTCTATGGGAGGCCAGGAAGCAGGAAGCCGCAGCATCCTTGAAGAGCTAGGCAAGCTCAAGGGTATCACCGAATTGGTAAAGACCTCCTGCACAGACATTGCCGCGCAAGGAAACGAGGTGAAACGGCAGAGCGGCATTCTGGAGCGGATAAGCAGCGAAATAAACAGCGGCATGAATGAGATGTCCAAAGGGGCGGAATTGATAGGAGATGCGGCAAACCACGTCAACGATATAAGCAGTACCAACCACCGGTCCATCACCACCCTGAACCGGGAAATCGCGAAGTTCAAAGTTACCCCCTCCAGGGGGCTTAAAGGCCGGTGAGTATATCAGATTTTCTTCAAAAGAACAGAAGATGGAAATCTGCTTTATGATCGATTCCACTATACTCGAGAAGAGGTTCGGCTCGTGCGGATATGTGTACGTATCGGATTTGATCTCAATTATGGAAACGGGGCCGGATCATCCGCATTATAAGGACGTTCCTGCAATATATCTTGAAAGATTGGGCGCGGAAGAACAAATGACTGCTTGATCAAAAATTGAGAAGT
>JAITEL010000112.1 GCA_031282065.1 Treponema sp. | reverse complement strand
CCCCCCCCCCCCCCCCCCCCCCCCCCCCCCCCCCCCCCCCCCCCCCCCCCCCCCCCCCCCCCCCCCCCCCGCCCCCCCGCCCCCCCCCCCCCCCCCCAAAACTAACTATACGCCGCACTAGGTACATATAAACTAATATAGCATATATTTTAAAAATATCAAGGTATTTTACGATTTTTTTCTTTTTTTAATAGGAGGGTGGAGGTGAAAGGGGAAGGGAGAGAGGAGAAGAGTATAGTATAGTATCAAACAATCGTCCTGTCAATGCCTTCTCTCTCTTTTTTGAAATATTACCGGGCTTTCCGGCTTAGGGTGTACTTGTCATAAGTCGCGGCCCTGGGTATACTTAGCGTCATAGTCAATAAGGAGCCCCCATGGATGCCTGTAACACCTCTGGTTATTGCAAATTCCCAAGGAAGGCGCCCCTTTTCAATAGGCCTAAAGTTGAAGGAGCTTAGAATGTACAGTGTTGGTATAGCATATTTGCTTTGGCTCGTATCAGGGTGCGGAGCCCTGGGTTTTCACCGTTTTTACTTGGGCAAGATCCCTACGGGTATACTCTGGATGTGTACCGGCGGCCTGGGCATGATCGGGGCTATTTACGACTTTTTTACCCTCCCTGGACAAGTTCGAGAGGCGAACTTTCGCCATGCCCTTTTTAACGAAACCGCTATGGGCTACCATCATGGCGCAGCCCAGTGGCGCAAGGTCCATGACGGGGAGGCCCGGGTGGTAAAAGAAAAGGAATCCCCTGAACGGAGTATCCTTAAAATAGCGAAAGAAAATAAAGGCGTCCTCACTGCCAGTGAAGTGGCCCTGGCGGCTAACATCTCCATAGATGAGGCGAAGAAAGCCCTGGATACCCTGGTTTCCAAGGGATTTGCCGAAATTCGGGTGCGTAAATCCGGTACCCTGGTCTATACCCTGCCTGAGCTCATGGATACGGATTCCCCCTTGGAAGACTTCTAAATACGCCGCCTAGGGAGACCAGGAGCCCTCCTCAGGCGGCCAGTCTCCCACAAAGCAGATCTCCGGTTCAAGGTCTATCCCCAAACTCCCATAAACCCGCGCTCTGATCTGGAGGACTAAGGCGAAAATGTCCTTTGCACAGGCATTCCCCCGGTTGATGATGATATTGCCGTGCCAGGGAGCCACCTCAGCCCCGCCTATGCGTAAGCCCCGTAAGCCCAATTCGTCCACAATCTTTCCGGTGGGCTTTCCAAAATGCCGGTTGTTCTTAAAAGCCGACCCTGCCGAGGGGAAACGGTAGTGGCCCTTGCGCTCCCTATCCAGCCGGTACTGTTCCATCTCCTGTCGTATGGCAGGCTCCGGCCGCGGTATGGTCCTCAGCCTGACCCAAAGGATGAGCCTGTCCCGGTTCTGGAAGGGACTTTGCTTATAGCCATAGTCCTCAGCACTATAGGGGATCACCCGCTGCCGGAACGCCTCATCAATACACCCGGCGCTCACCAGTACATCGGAAAGGGACTTCTCATAACACCGGGCGTTCATCCAGAGGGCCCCCCCAAAAGAACCGGGCATACCTGCAAGGAACTCAAGACCCCCCCGCTCCAGGGCTGCCAGGCTATCCAGGGCCGCATCAATGGCGGTACCTGAACGGACTACCGCCTCCTCCCCGATCAGGGACAGCCCGGACCATGCGCCGGTATCAAGCACGATACCCCGAATGCCCCTATCCGACACCACTATATTCGCCCCGCCCCCCAGAATAAACACCGGGATGCCCTCGGCTTTCGCATTCCGCAGGAGCAAGGCCCCGTACTCCGGGAAACACCCTGCTTCTGGCCGTATCCACAGATCCCCAGGACCGCCGACCTTAAAGGTGGTATGCAGGGCCAAGGGCTCATCATAGCGGACTTCTCCGGCAAATCCCGCCTCTGTATTGATTTTTTCTATAAATTTCCGTAAGCTAGTCATACTCATTAGGAGTATAGTAGCATATACGAACCGCGCAACGAGTAACGGAGGTTTCATGGCGCTTACCTTATTCAACACCTTAGGGCGATCCTTACAGCCCTTTGCACCTCTCAAACCTGGAAAAGCCGGTTTTTACGGGTGCGGCCCTACGGTATACAATTACGCCCATATCGGGAACCTTCGGGCCTATGTGCTCCACGATATCCTGGTGAGAACCCTGCGCCGGGCCGGCTTTGATGTATGCCATGTGATGAATATCACCGACGTGGGCCACCTGTCCGGGGATAATGACGAAGGGCATGACAAAATGCTCAAAAGCGCAGAAGAACGGGGGAAAAGCGTCTGGGAAGTGGCGGATATGTATACCCGGCGCTTTTTCCAGGATACCGAGCGCCTCAATATCCAAAAGCCCACGGTTATCTGTAAGGCCACCGAGCATATAGACGACATGATAGCCCTTATTCAACGGATTGAGGCGCGGGGCTTCACCTATCTTGCCGCAGGGAACCTCTACTTTGACATCACCAAGTCTGCTCACTACGGGGAACTGGGCCTTTTGCGTCTGGACGACCAGAAGGCCGGGGCCCGAATCGGGGTGGACCAAAACAAGCGCAACCCCCAGGACTTTGTGCTGTGGTTCACCAAGAGTAAATTTGAAAATCAGGCTATGCTCTGGGACAGTCCCTGGGGCCGGGGCTATCCGGGCTGGCATATCGAATGTTCTGCCATGAGCATCAAATACCTGGGGGAAACCTTTGATATTCATGCAGGCGGTATCGATCATGTGCCTATTCATCATACCAATGAAATTGCCCAAAGCGAAGCTGCCACCGGTAAACACCCCTGGGTACGCTACTGGATACATAACGAATTTTTGGTTCTGGATAAGGGGAAGATGTCCAAATCTGCGGGAAGTTTCCTCACCCTTCAAAGCCTTATAGATGCAGGCTATGATCCCTTGGATTACCGGTATTTTCTGTTAGGCGCTCATTACCGCAGCCAGGTACAGTTTTCTTTTGAAGCCCTGACCGGCGCCCGGAATGCCCGCAAATCCCTCATGGATCGTATCCGGGAGCGGGTGAAGGTCCTGGGGACTGGCCGGTCGCTGCGGGAATTACGGAACAAGCCCCTCCCTCCCTCCTTTACCGGGGGCAAGGCTGGGGCCTATCTTTCTGCCTTTACTGCAGCGCTTGAAGATGACCTGGCAAGCCCCCGGGGGCTTGCCGAACTTTGGGGGCTCCTGAGGGATCCTGGGGTAGCTGCTGAGGATGCCCTTCTTGGCGCCTTTGCTATGGATGAAGTTTTGGGGCTTAAGCTGGCAGAAGAAGCGGAAACGCCGGTTTTGGAAGCAAGCCAAGACATGCGTGATTCCATTGAAGCCCTCATCGCCGAGCGGGCCGCGGCAAAAAAGGCCCGGGATTTTGCCAGGGCCGACCAAATCAGGCAAATCCTCAAAGAACAGGGTATTATTTTGGAAGATAGGCCCGCTGAAACGGTATGGCGCCGTGGGTAGAACCGGTATTTGGCCGGTCTTGCAGGAAAGATTCCCCGGTGAGTGTAACGATTAAGGACGGGCCTTGTTTTTAGCTATGGATGATAGGATGCCCATGACGGAATTCCGTAAATTGTATGATACGGTATTCCCGATACTATTCAGGGTTGCTTATCGTATCGCTAACAGCGAAGAAGCAGCAGAGGATCTGTGTCAGGAGGCTTTTTTCCGGCTGTACGAAAAAAATATGGTTTTCCCTAATTCCGAAGAGGCCAAGTATTGGCTCATCCGGGTGGTTAAAAATGCCGCCCTTAATTATGCTAAACGTAAAGATCGGGAACGCAAGGCCTATCAAAAGGCCTTCCGTGAGGATACCAGGCTTGAAAAAACCGGAGAACAAGTACTGATTAACCAAGAAACGCAGCGAGAAGTACAAGAAGCCCTGGAAAAATTACCGGAAAATTTGCGTATCGTATTGATATTAAAAGAATACGGTGAGCTCAATTATAAAGAAATTGGACGTGCCTTGGGCATCAGTGAGGGAAATGTAAAAGTTCGGGTATTTAGAGCCCGGGAGCGTTTAGCCGGGCTTTTATCGAAGGATGGTTCACATGTGTCCTGATTATCACATTCTTTCCGTATACTTTGACCAGGAGCTTCCTTCTCCATGGAAAGAAAAAATGGAGTTGCACCTGATATCCTGTCCGGTATGTAAGGCCCGGCTCGATCAGTTCAGGCGCTGTTCGGAAGCCCTGAAGGATCCCCATGAAGCGGGCCTCACTCCGCAGCTTCCGGTCATAGAAGCTGCCAAGGATAGGGTTTGGCAGCGTATGGCCTTGCTCGAAACCGAAAAACAGGGCTGGAGAGCAGGCCATAGCCTGTGGCGCCGGACCCTTTCGGTTCCTCTCCCCATAGTAGCTGCGGCTGCGGCGCTGCTCGTCATGGCGTTTGTGCTGACTTTAACGAGACAGCCTGTGGGGACGCCTCCGCCTCAGGATACCGTGGCAGCCAGCCAGATAGTGGATATGCAGGGTATGATACCTGCATCGGATATGAACGGGGTGCTGCAATACCTGGGCAATCAGGATGTGACGGATATCGTAATCATACGGCTTCCCGAAACCAAGAGTTTTTCCAGTTCTGGGGAACCCACCATCTTGAGGGCTGCGGATTATACCAGGAGAAACGGAAGTCCATGAGAGCATACACGCTGTTACGGCGGGTAACCCTCTTCGGAAGCCTGTTGTTTCTTGCTACCGGAGGGGCTGCCCAGGAACTTTCTCTTGAGGAACTGCTTCCCGGTCTCAAAGAACGGGCCGTGGTTTTAGACATCATTGCCCGGGTAGTGGAGAAAAACCAAGAGGAGGTCTGGAATTCCTTTAATTCAAAAGTTACGATTCCCGGAAAGCCCGTGAGCTTGAAGCTGGTGGGCACGAATATCCTTGTGGTCGTGCAATTTACCCCGTATCTTCGTGGGGATGGCAACAACTTCTTGGTAGCCCAGGGGCAGATATGGATAGATATTCCCAACCAAGGGATCCATTATCAGACCACTATACAGACGATACCCCTGGAATTCGGGGAACAGATCTATTTCTTCCCTCTGGGTTCGGTTGATTCTCAAGATGAGGCCCGTATAGAAATACAGTTGGAATTACATCCCTATTCAGCCAATGCAAAAGACCCTGCAGATACTAAGGAAGCGCCCCTCAAGGATACGCTTCCTGCCACTGCACCCGGCGGGGCGCTTCCGGTAAAACCAGTAGGCCCTGAAGATAGCCCATGAAACGCCCTGGGGGAGGGTCCTTTGCGTTGAAGCGGATCTGGTATGGGCTCTTTGTTTCTGGGCTCTGCTTGGGCTTGTATGCTTGTCAAGAAGATGCTCCCCTGATGAGTTCCATCGATCCCCGAATCGGCATGAGTGGGGATATCCTCACCATTGAGGGCCGCGGCTTTGGCGCAGAACAGCATGAATCCTATATCACCATCGCAGGTGTCCCCCCTACGGCTTCCTCATACCTGAGCTGGCAGGATGATCGTATTACCGTGAGAATACCCGCATTGGGAGGATTCGGATTGGTGTATGTACATAAGGATGGGAAGAAAAGTAATCCCCTGCTCTTCTCAAATCGGGAAACCATGCCGGAGTTGGTCCAGAGCCAGGTTCCCGGAGTGGCTCCTCAAATCACTTCGGTAAAACCGGAATCCGGTTCCATTGGCGCCCTCATAAGCCTACAGGGAAGCGGTTTCGGCACTTCCCGGGAAAAAAGCGGGGTATTCTTCACCTGGAATGCCGAAGCATCCCCTGCCGCTCCTGAGCTCATGCAAGAGCCGGAAATGGTAGAGGTCTTTGAAATGGAATTCGGCTATGAGTTCTGGAGTGAACGGGAAATTCGCCTGCGTATTCCCGACGGAGCGGTAAGCGGGAATATCCTGGTTCAGACCCCACGGGGGAGTTCAAAGCCGTTTTTTTTTACGATTACCGGCAGGCCGGGAACTAAGACCTTCAAAGAAAAACGCAGTTACACCATTGCCTATACCGTGGATATCCAAGTACAAGAAGCAAAGGCCCCGAATACCCTGTACCTCTGGATTCCCCGTCCGATTAGCTCTGCTTCCCAGCGGAATGTTACCCTCCTGTCCCGGAGCCGAGAGCCCTTTGCAGAACATTACCAGGGAACTACCCTTTTTCAATTAACCGATCTCGCTGCCAATACCGGTACCCGCATGAGCCTGTCATACCTGGTAGACGTCTACACCCTGGAGACGAGCCTGAACAGGCAGTCCCTGAGGCAAAGCGGCGATTCTCCGATTCCCTCGGTATATACCCTTCCTTCCATGCTCATCCCTTCGGATAACCCTGACGTCGTGGCGGCGGCGAATGCCATCATCGGGAGAGAGCGAAATCCCTATGTAAAAGCCCGCATGGTATATGAATGGCTTATAAGCGAACTCCGGTGGGCACCTGTGCATAACAGCGCCCTGGATGCCCTCATGCAAAAACAGGCTGATGCCTATTCTGGGGCCCTTCTCTTCTGCGCTCTGGCCAGAGCCGTGGCCATACCGGCTATTCCGGTCTCAGGGGTGCTTATAAACCGCGCTCGTATGTCGAGCCGTCATTACTGGGCGGAATTTTGGATAGAGGGATTTGGCTGGATACCCTTGGACCCTTGCCTGGCCGCGGGCCTTGCTCCAGAAGACTTCAATCTCCACCAAGAGCCGGGGGTTTATTATTTCGGTAATCTGGATAACCAGCGGATCACCTTTTCCCGGGGGCAGGAACTGCTCTCGCAAATGGATCCACGGGGTAGGATCACAGTGCGTAACCGGGATTATGCCCTGCAAAATCTCTGGGAAGAAGCCATAGGAGGCATAGAGTCTTACTCCTCTCTTTGGAGTGACATTACCATTACCGGTATGTACGTACAATAGAGCTTGTCCTTCGGCTTTTGGTTATGGGGGCCGTTGTGGCCCCCCAACCCCCCGGAAGTGCGTCCCGATCACCCCAAGCAAGAAACGGGAGCGTTTAGATTACTAATTATCACTGCCAGGTACGGGCTTTAAACCCGCTGGCAGGGAGGAGTGTACTATGATTACGGTTATTTCTTTGGGTGGTTCTATTGTAGCCCCGGATACCGTGGATGAACCCTTTTTGAAGGACTTCGTCTCCCTCATGAGGGCGCTTTTAGAAGAGGAGTCCCAGCGCCGGTTTATTTTGGTAGTAGGCGGCGGGGGACCTGCCCGGGTATGGCAGCAGGCCTATAGGAATATATCCGGGACCGCGGTTTTCCCTGAGCAGGCCGATTGGATTGGCATCATGGCGACCCGGCTCAATGCGGAACTGATTCGGGGAATACTGGGTGCCTGGTGTACCCAAGCAGTGGTACGGGATCCAACCCAGGCGGTATTTGAGGGCCGGGTACTGGTGGCAGCAGGATGGAAACCAGGATTTTCCTCTGATTATGATGCGGTACTCTTGGCAGAACGGTTTAAGGCCGATAAGGTGATTAATTTGTCCAATATTGAACAGGTCTATACCGATGATCCGCGCATCAATACTAACGCTCTACCCATAGACGCCATAAGCTGGGCGGAATTTCGCTCCCTCGTAGGCGATGAGTGGGCTCCGGGGAAGCATGTTCCCTTTGACCCCATCGCAAGCCGGCATGCAGCAGATATGCATCTGCAGGTGATCTGCGCCGCAGGGCGTAACCTGGAGAACTTACACAAAATCCTGCATGGGGAACCCTTTATAGGCACCACCATAGGCCCTCTATGATCGTTCGGAAATGGCAATGGCCAGTTCTACTTCGGAGATGCTGACCCCTAGTCGTGCAGCAATGAGACTGGCTGAAAGACCGGCCTTGGATAATTCTGCAACTTGTTCTGCAAAAGGAAGGGGTTTAGGCTCTATTTCTCGTTGCGCCCGTACAATACGGGGCACTGAAAGGGGCTTAGGTCTACTATCAGCGGGCATGGTGAAACCCACTGCCGCGCTGCTGGCAAGAGGGCGCTCTTCTTCTACAGCCTCGTTTTTTTGGGAATCCGCTTCCGTACCGCTCTTGGGAGCAGAACCAGAGAAAAGATCATGGGCCTTAGGAAAAGGCTGAATAAGCGCAGAAAAAGGCTTGGTCATGCTGCGTTTTCTGCCTAATTCAGCATAGGCTTCTTCCTGGAATTGCCGCCGGTCCACCTCCCGCAGGTGAACACTGATACGCTTATCTACCTCTTCTAAAATAGAACGGAGGGTTTTTATCCGTTCTTCCACCAAAAGCGCATCCTTATCGGTGGCCGCATCAATTTCAGCAATCAGCTTATACACCTCTTCCCGGAATTCAGCCAAAATCCGCTCCGATCCTGTCCGGCGTCGTAGATAGGCTCTACAATATATAAAGAAAAAAACGCAGCCCATAAGGGTCAATACAGAAAGAACCATGGATACATGCATACAACCACCTTATCCTCCAGCATAAGAGAGGACTACCCATTTAAATCGATATTTTTTCCTAAGGTCGGATCTCGTATGATGGAAACCTGGTCCGTAACCCGGTACGGTTCCCCGTCTCCTCCGTCGTCTTCCTGGCCTGTTGCGTCCTCTTCGGATTGTTGACGGGGTTCGCGATCCTTCACTCCTTCAGTCCCTTCTCCAGTATTCTGGGTTTCATTTACCGATTGGATGTGGGCTTCCAGCTTTTTCTGGATTTCAATCCCCTGTAAGGCTTGCTGAATAGCCACACCCTCTTTTTGGGATGCCTGAATTTTACCCACCTTATCCAGTTGGGTGAACAAGGTCTGTATATCAATTGGTTGTATAGCCATCAGGACCTCGCTTTGCCTCTTCATCGGGTTCTTCATATTTAGTCACCCGTATCAGATCATTTTCAAGAATAAAGGTAGTTGCCCGATATTCATTTTTTACATCCTCAACCACATCCCGGATGATGACTTTAACCCCTGGAAGGATCTTCTCTGATGCAGAGACCCGCCCCCGGATCTTGACGCCGTTGATCAATTCTTGTATCTTAGCGATATTCTCATCTATTTCCTTTATTTCCGCCAAGAGGAGCTTGTGCCGCTCTATGACTTCCTGCATTTGGATATCTTTATCAGGAGGAAGGGATTTGCGTTGTTGCAAAATATTGTTCAGGGTATAGAAATCGAGTTTCAGTTGCTCGATCTCTTTTTCCCGGCTTACCCTATTCCGAATAAGGATATCGAGCTGTTTCTTACTCTTGGGATCAATACCGACTTCACAGACTGTTTCCGTACCGCTGGCAGCACTGCCGATGACCTTAGCGTTAATCTCTTCAGTAGCCCGCAGGTGTCCCCCGACGATGGTGGCCCGTTTACCCTTACAAACTATCCGCTTAAGCGCATCCACCCGGGAATTGATAATACCATCAGACACAATCACCATATTCCCGGCCTCAATCACCGCATTCTCAATAAATCGTGCATAGACGGATTTCCCTGCCTTCACCGTACCGGTATTTCGACCGCTAATACCCTTTTGGACGATAATATCCCCTTCTGCTTCCAGATCCGCCATTTCAACGGACCCTTTAACTTCGATATTCCCCTGGGCTTTGACGGAAAAACCGTCCTCCACATTACCGGTTACAATCACGGTACCTAAGAAAATAATATTTCCGGTTTTAAGATTCACATTACCCGGGACCGTGTATACCGGTTCTACATTGATAAGCCCGGCTGCCAGCATGACTTGACCGTTGATATCGGAAATAATCGTGGCCCTATCTTCACCGAGATGGACATTAGTCCCCAGGGGAAGCTCTATATCGGTACCCGGTTTAGCGGGGAGGTAGCCCCCTACCACGGTCCTGCCCATGATCCCTTCTTCAGGGGGGATCTTTTTTGCTAAGGGCTGGTCTTTGACTACATTCTGGATTGTACTAATATTTCTGAAATCGACCTTTCCATCAGTTTCCTCGTGGATCGGCACCCGTTTCTGAGCAGTCTTAAAAAAGTACTCTATGTATGCATCTTTGCCGTTCCGTGCGGGGCTCCCTTCAGCCACTACCACAGGCACTCGATAACTCGGACGGTCCAGAAAATCCCGTAAAAACTCTTCTTTAATGCCATATACCACCCTGTGATCCTTTAAAACACTGATAATCGTCTCATAAGACAGATCTATCCCTCCTGGACCTGGAGGCGTCAGCGTAATAGATGCCTTCATATCTTGATCAGTAACGCTCACCGAAACCATACTATCGTTGGTGTATTTACGATTGAAACTACCGACCCGTATATATTCACCCTTTGCCTCATTGACCACGGTAGTAACCAGGTTCTCGTCAATATCTATAACGCCCTTGGCCGTGAGGGCTATCATAGCTTCTCCTTTAGTTACCCGTTTTCCCGTCATTACCGGACTTACTACCTTGAGATTTGCCCCATCGTCATCCAGGTGTACAAAAACCTCTCCGTCCTTATTTGCTATCACGGGAGCGGCAGTTTCTGTATCGGTGTTTGCTAAAACTGATGCTACAGTCACATCTTCCCTAGTGACCAGTCGTTGGTAGGCCCGGATTTTCCAATCTTTTTTCCCGACTCCTAAGAAACCAGAAAACCCCTTCTCGGTAATTTCATAATTGATCCGTTTAACTGGAAGATTGAGCAAGGTAGCGGCTTCCGCAATCGCCGCTTCCAGGGTAGGCCCTTCGGTATCCACCGTATGTATGGCCTTATCCTGCTGCAAACGTTGCTTCATGATAAATTGAAGCTGAACAAAATCGACCATGGTTCTCTCCTCCCCCCTCCCGTTTCTTCCTAAATATAACGCCTTTCCCAAATTTCAGTTTTGGGAAAGCTGCTATATAATGCCTTTCCGAATATTCGTTAATTTCGACCGAAGCCGCACTATCGCTTTGGTATGCAATTGAGATACCCGCGATTCGGTTACTTCCAATACCTGACCTATCTCTTTTAAAGTCAAGTCCTCATAGTAATACAATACTAAAATTTTCTTTTCTTTGTCCGGCAATTCATTGATATGCTCTACAATGACCCGACGGATCTCATCTTTTTCTACAATTACATCAGGATTGAGACTGACAGGCGCCTCAATGCTATCTCCAATAGAAACTTTATCGTTTTCATCCCCTGAAAACCATACATCATTAAGGGAAAGAATAGACGTACCGGATATCTTCATCATGGTTTTAAGGTATTCCCCTTCGTCCATACCCAAAGACCCGGCAATCTCTTGATCCGTAGCCGTTCTGCCAAGCTGGGCTTCCAGGGATCCTATGGCATCCTCCACTTCCCGGGTTTTCTGCCGTATCGACCGGGGAACCCAATCAATGGAACGGAGTTCATCAAAAATCGCACCCCGGATACGGGTTACTGCATAGGTTTTAAATTTAACCCCCTTATCAGGATCAAATTTATCAATAGCATCCAAGAGCCCAAATGCCCCGTAGCCTACCAGGTCATCAAACTCCACATTATGGGGCATCCCAATCGCCACTTTACCGGCCACATATTTCACCAAAGGAGCGTACTGTTTAATAAAATGTTCCCGAATCTTCAAATCCCGGTTTCGATGGTATTCCACCCAAAGCTCATCTTCTCTTCTTTGTTCTAGGGGGACATTCCCCATAGCCTATCCCCTTATTCTTGTTTTAATATGGTCTGTATAGCGGATGCCATTTTTCTCGGATCCAGATTCTTTCCCGTACTTTGCAAGCTACTCGTATGCTGCGCTGTGCTCGAAGCTGCCTGCGGGCGGTTTCCAGGAATAGCAGCCTCGGTCGAGAAAAGAGTATCCCTTCCGACTGCTCTGTCCATCTCTCGCGCCACATCCGTGGACCAGGGTGCGGAAGGCACAAAACCCGCAGTATCTACTACCGTCTCTCTTTGTTGAGTATAGTCTTTTTTATGATTCTGATCCAGGGCTTCCACGGTATCTGCGAAAGAACCGCTCCTGCCGCTTAAGTTTTTCTGCTTTAAGGAGCCGGAAACATCGAATAAATCAGTTTTCCCCCCATCTTTTTCATCTTCCACGGAAATATCTACCCGGGAACCTGGGGCCTCGTCGGCTCGGGATGATACATCCGCATTGGGGTTAAGCAATTCCGGTAGAAAGGTACTGATAAGCCGCTGGAAAATCTCCATAAAGACAAAAAAGATTACTCCAAAAATAAGCGCCCGCAAGAAAACAATAAGAACATTACCGCCGCTAATGATCCCGATGATAAAGGAGAGTACGAAGCCGATCCCCCCGGCAATGCTATTTGCTTTTATCTTTTTCCCCCGAAGCACCTTGCTACTCCATCTTATCTATTACAATTCCCAGGGCTCAATCCCGTCATCTAGGCTCGCCCAAAAAGCCGTCGTATCATAGCAGCAAAACCGTCGTTATCTCTCCGAATCTCATGCCTTTCCATACGTTCCGCTATATGCTGCACACAGAGAGAGGCTTTACACTTAGCATCAAGCACCATGAAGGGCTTTTGCCGCAGGACCGCATGGGAAACCATGGCATCATCGTAGATAAACCCCATATAATCAATCCGAATGTTTAAGAATTGACCGGCAATATGGGTCATCCGGTCGGCCACCTTCTTTGCCTCTGCCACACTTTTTACCCGGTTCACCACCAACTTAAGCCCCATATTAAGGCTTTCATATTCAGTGGCGATTATCTTGGTGATCCCATAGGCATCGGTAATGGCAGTGGGCTCTGGAGTAGCGACGATCACCGCATCATCGGCAGCAGCAATAAAATCCAGCACATTACTGGAAACCCCTGCACTGGTATCAATAATAATAATATCCGCCTCAGAAAGAGAATCCAATTCATTGATGAAATACTGCCGCTCATCTTCGGTAAGATTGGCGATCTTGGAAAGCCCTGAAGCCCCGGCAACAATGGAAATACCATAATCGGTTTCCCACAGGATTTCCTTCATGGTTTTTTGCTTACGCATCACATGGTACAGATTAAACTTTGGGATCGTATTGAGCATAACATTCACATTAGCAAGGCCCAAATCCGCATCCATGACCACCACTTTCTTCCCCAGCCGGGTATAGGCTAAAGCCATATTGACGGATATGCTCGTTTTTCCCACCCCTCCTTTACCGCTGGTAACGGTGATAATCCGGGTTCTCTTGACTTCTGTGGACTTTACCGCTTTGGGTTTCTCCTGGAAGTCATTTTTTTTACGCATGATTTCCCGCAGTTTTTCAGCCTGATCTTCCATAGCTATCTCCATTGAATTTGTTCGGATTCGTCAATTGGGAAAAGCCGCTCGATTTTTGCCCTATTGACCTGGAAACCCTCAAGATTGATGAGAAAACGAACCACCGTGGCCTTCTGTATATTACTGGGTACTTTCTGTCCGTCAGTAATATAGGAGACTGATTTTCCCATGTCAGAAAGTACGCTGATCACATTACCCATCCGTATGGTTTCGTCCAGTTTCGTGATGATCACCGACCGGTAATTAAAAGGTTCAAACTGCCGGATGATTTCCTTGAGATCGCTGGATTTCGTGGTTGCTGCTACCGCAAGATACAGCTCTGCGTGAGTCCCGCAGGCATCCAGAAGTTGCTTCATCTTCCCCAACTGGGCAGAATCCCGGGGGCTCTTCCCAATGGTATCTACCAGGATGAGATCCACCCCTTCTGAGTATTGGGCGATGGTTTTTTTGAGATCATCATAATCTTCCACATAGGAAACCGGAAGATCCATGATATTGCCGTACTTTTCGATTTGTTCTTTAGCACCGATCCTGAAGGCATCAATGGTAATCATTCGTACGGAGAGCGGACGCCGGTCCGCATTCCCAATCCCAAAAATGGCCGCCAGCTTTGCGATGGTCGTCGTCTTACCCACTCCTGTAGGGCCTACCAGTACCATGATACGGGGGAGCCGCTGAAACTTTTCCTCCTTATAGATGATGATACTCTCGCCGATCCACTGGATAACCTTGTCCTGCACCGCTTTATAATCATTAAGGGCATCCAGAGAAAATTCCTTCTTAATTCGCTCCAGGATCATATGACTAAAGCGAAGGGAAAAATCATTGTACCCAAGCACCTCCCCAATACGGCTGAGAGTAGGATGTTCTTCCGGGGCTTGAGAAACCGGGCCCGCATCGATCCGTTCCTTGAGGGTCTGGACCTCTTTCAAAACGAGCTGCCAGCCACTTTCTCCTTTATTCGCGGTATTCGCCGCATCCAGGACCTTGCGTTTTTCCTCTTCAAAATCCAGGGGCGATTTCCGAGCCCCTGCCGGAGGATCCGGCCCCAAGGGAGGACGGGAGACTACCGGCTCTGTACTACCAAGATTGATATTTTTTACCACATTATTTGAGGTAAACCCGCTGATTTCTACCCCATCCTTGGCGAAAAGCCCTAAAAACCCTCCCAAACGAATGCTCTTATGGTTCAATATGGAAAAACGTTCCCCATACTTCATGCGGATCTTGTTGAGGCATTCAGTATAGGTTAAGGCTTGTTCGGTAAAGTATTCCATATGTTCTACTTACTCCTTAATGGTCCAACCTGATGACCCCTACCGATTCTAAGGTAACATCCGCTACGATCTCCGGCACTGAGAGGACCACCAAGTCTGGAATATCCCGGTCGGAGGAAGACTTAACCAAGTATCGAGCCGATTCTGAACAGACGATAATCGGGTACCATCCGTGTTCTTGCACTGCCGCGACTGACCGAGTAAGGGCTTTTATCCAGGCGTTTTGAACTGCCGGGTCTAAGGCTGACACGATCCCAGAACTGGTTTCCACTCGGCTGTCGATGATCTTCTGTTCCAAAGCAGGATCCAAGGTAAGGACATGGAGCACCAGACGATCATCCGCATAGCGATGACAGATCTGCCTGCCCAGGGCCTGCCGAGCCTTTTCTGTAAGAAACCTAGTATCCCGGGTTATCGGGGCAAAATCCGCTAAGGCTTCCAAAATGCTTACCATGTTACGGATGGAGACCTGTTCTCTGAGTAGTCCTTGGAGTACCTTTTGGATTTCACCGACGTTCAATGCCTTTTGGCTCTGGGCCTCCTCTACCAGTGCAGGGTAGTCTTTGCGCAGGGTATCAAGAATAGCCTGGGTTTCCTGGCGACCCAGTATTTCTGCAGCATGTCGTCGGATGATCTCGGTCAAATGAGTGGCGATCATGGAGGGGGGATCTACCACAGTGTACCCAGCCCGTTCAGCGGCGTCCCGCTTATCCTCGCTTATCCACAAGGCCGGAAGGCCAAAAACCGGCTCTCGGGTTTTTTCACCGGGTATCTCTTCTCGTACGTTCCCAGGATTCATACAAAGATAGTACCCCATCCGGATCTTACCCCGACCTGTATCAACGCCTCGAATTTTGAAACAATATTCCGATGGTTCAAGTAACATGTTATCAATGATCCGGATTTTGGGTATAACCAGTCCCAGCTCTAAACCCGCTTGCTTTCGGATACCTTGGACTCGCTCTAACAGTTCGGCTCCCTTATCTTTGTCAACCAAGGGGATAAGGCCATATCCCAATTCAAGGGATAAGGTATCTAGCGGCACTACCGGGGAGAGTTCTCCCGTGCTGCCTCCTGGGAGTTTCTTCGGATCCGCAGTTTTGCTCATCATAGCATTAAAATTCGCCTTGCGCTGCTGGGCTTGCCCTAATCTAAAGGCTAAGAACCCTAAGATAAAGGCCATAGGAATGAGCACATACCAGGGAAAACCCGGAAGCAGGGCGAACCCCATCAGTACAAAGGCGCCGATCCAATAAATTCGGGCATCCCGGGAAAACTGGATAGACATATCCTCCCCAAAGGTACCGTTTGAGGAGGAACGGGTAACTGCGATGCCGGTGGCAGTGGATATCAAGAGAGCAGGAAACTGGGAGAGCAGCCCATCTCCTACGGAAAAGGCAATGTAGGTACCTATGGCAACACTCATCGGTTCTCCATGAATGGCCACACCGATGATGATCCCCCCCAGGATATTGATAGCGGTTATAAAGATTCCCACCTTCACATTACCAGAAACAAATTTACTGGAACCATCCATGGCACCGTAAAAATCCACTTCCTTCTGCAGTTCCTGTTTCCGAATCCGGGATTCCTCCTCGGTAATGGCTCCAGAGCTGTAAAGGCCGTCAATGGCCATTTGCTTACCGGGCAGGGCGTCCAGGGCAAAACGGGCCGCCACTTCACATATCCGGGTGGCCCCCTTGGTGATGACCACCACCTGGACCGCGATGATGGCGATAAAAATAATAAATCCCACCACTAGACCATCGGTCCCGCCGGAACCAACCACAAAGGACGAAAAGGCCCGAATCATTCGTCCGTCAAAGCGTGTGCCCAGGGTGAGGATGAGCCGGGTGGAAGAGATATTCAAGGCTAAACCAAAAACCGTAACAATCAGCAGAACCGTGGGAAAAATATTGAAATCCGTGGCCTTTTTGGTGTAAAGTACGATGAGGAGGATGAGCAGGGAGAGCACCAGGTTCATGGCCATAAGGGTGTCCAGCAAGATCGTGGGCAGGGGTATGATGATCATGATCACCACTGCCACTACACCGACGGCAATGAACAGATCCCGTGAATCCCCTATGAAATTGCCCGGATTGGATATATTATTCGCGTGTGCCCCATCGGCCATACTGTTACTCGGACTCCTTCTCAATCAATCGTCATAACCCTTCCCTCAAGAAGGGCTGAGAACCGGCTTATATGCGCTGGGCTCGCCGGCGTTCTTCGTTAATTTTCATCACCTTACTCAATACCACCGCCACAATTTCCCAGTAGGCTTCTGGTACTATATCCCCGACTTTAGTTTCCGCATAGAGGGTCCGGGCCAGGGGCTTGTTCTCCACGATGGGCACCCCGTGATCCTGGGCAATACGGCGGATCCTGAAGGCCATTTCATCTTCGCCCTTAGCGGTAACTTGGGGAGCGACCATATTAGTCCGGTTATACTCTAAAGCAACCGCCACATGGGTAGGATTGGTGATAACCACATCCGCCTTAGGCACATTGATGGCCATATTCTGACTCAAAATCTCCCGCATACGGCTGCGGAGCCGGGACTTGATTAAGGGGTCTCCCTCATACATCTTGTGCTCTTCCTTGACTTCCTGTTTGGTCATCTTGAGGGATTCCCGGTACTGCCAACGTTGGAACATATAATCAGGAATAGCCAACAGTAACAAGAACAAAGCTGAGATGATAAGCATTCGTATGGCCAAGGAAGCCACCGTCTGTATCCCTAACCACAAACTCGCGGTTTGCAGGTTTGCCAATTCTGCTATCCGGGAACGGATACAGAAAAAGGCCACCCCCCCGATAATTACCATTTTAATGGTGGACTTAAAAAAATTAAATAGCCCTTCTACAGAAAAAAGGGTTTTCTGGAAATAACGCCCAAAATGCGGGAGGATCTTGGAAAACTTGGGCATCAAGGGTTTGGTGGTAAACAGTAAACCGGTCTGTACCAGATTTGAGAAAAGGGCTGCTCCTAGGGCTATGACCAGGATGGGGAGGCTCAACCGTACATAATAGGAAAACACCAAGCCTAAGATGATCCTATCCTTGGCAGGGTCCAGGGCAGTCATCCGAAGCAGAAAAAAACGAACCATTTCTACACAGGTCCGCAACATAAAAGGAGCCAAAAAGAAAATACCCAGCGCGGGTAAGAGGAGCACCAGGGCGCTGATGAGTTCCTGACTTTTAGCAACCCTGCCTTCCTCTTCCCGGGTTCTCCGGATCTTATATTCTGAAGGTTCCTCGGTCCGGCCTTCATCTTCCGCGGCGAACCATTGGAGATCCATAGCCGCTGCGGTTCTTAGCGCCGATGGGGTATCATAAAACCGCTGGAAGCTCAAATCAGGAATGGGGTACTTATTCATATCGGGCCTCCCCAGAGGCGCTGATTTGAAGCCCAATCCTGATATAGAGATCTTCCAGGCTCTGGAAGCCTACATCCACTACTCGGCTAAAGGCTTCCACCATGAAAGGCAAGGTAGCAAAGATAAGTATGAAGGCCACGGTGATGGATATAGGAAATCCTTCTGAGAGAATATTGATCTGCGGAGCAGCCTTGGAAATAAGTCCGGTGGAGAGGGAAGTCAAAAAGAGAGTCCCCAGAATAGGCATGGAAATGATGATGGCATCCAGAAACAACTGAGAGAGTCCTGACAGGAGCATACGGAGCACCATTTCCCTGCCTTGGATGAGGTGTATGATACTGATGGATTGCAGGGAACGCCAAAACCCTCCCAGAAAGAGCGCTCTAAAGCCCCCCATAGAAAGAAAAACCAACATGGCCACCAAGTTCAGGTATTGACCCATAAGAGGATTTTCTACCTGAGCAAGTGGATCGAAGGTTTCTGAAGCGCCAAAGCCCATCTGGAGGGAGAAGAACTGCCCCGCGGTGGCAAAGGCTGAAAATATAAGGGTAAGAAAAAAACCCATGATGAGGCCGATAATACCCTCTCCTATCACCAGAAGCAAAAAGCTTAGGCTATAGGGGCTTATATTCCCACCGAGCACCATGGCACCGATGGTAGTTTCGGCCGAGGGGAAAGCTGCATAGGCAGCGAAGCCAGCTAAGGCAAGCTTTGCCACCTGGGGAATCCCAGCAGAGGAAAGGAGCGGGGCCGTTTCGATCATGGCCAAGGCCCTAACCGCGATCAGAATAAAAACCGGCCACTGCATCAGTAGCTCTTCAATCATAGGTGAGTCCACTTCTTGTTCTTTTTTTCAGACATGTCTGCATTCAACCCTTCTGCGTTATCGCGCCATGTCTGGAATCATCTGAAATAACTGGATCGTATAATCCTTCAAAGAGGAAAACATCCAGCCTCCCAAAAATGCGAGAACCAAAAGGATAGCGATAATTTTAGGGACAAAGGTAAGGGTTTGTTCCTGGATCGAGGTAGTAGCCTGGAGTATGGCCACCACCAGGCCCACCACCAGCGCGGAAAACAGCAAGGGAGATGCCAGTAAGAGAACTTCCAGAATACCTCCTCGTAAGAGGGTCGTTATGTCGCCAATACTCATCCCTTCCTCCTCCTACCTATACAAAGGAACGGACCAACTGATCCGTTAAGAGGCTCCATCCGTCAACGAGAATGAACAGGATAAGTTTGAAAGGCATGGAAATCATCACCGGAGGCAGCATAATCATTCCCATAGACATAAGGGCACTGGCCACCACCATATCGATCACAATAAAGGGAATAAAGAGGAGAATACCTATTTTGAAAGCCACGGTTAATTCGTTCAAGATAAAAGCCGGAATCAACACATAGGTAGGCACATCCGCCAAGGTTTCTGGCCGTTCCAGTCCTCGCATCGCCATGAACAGTCTGATATTATCAGGGTGATTCCGCATCTGGCTATACATAAAGATCCGTAGCGGCCCTTCAGCTGCTCGATAGGCTTCCTCCACTGAAATGCTTCCCCCTGCCAAAGGCTGCACCGAGTTCTCGTAGATTGTCTCAAAGGTGGGCCACATGATAAAGATAGTCAAAAACAGGGATATCCCCAAGATAACCTGATTCGGTGGAACTTGTTGGAGTGATAAAGCCCGCTTGATAAAATCCAAGACTATAGAAATCCGTAAGAAGCTAGTCATAAGGATGATGATGCTGGGAGCAAGGGAAAGAACCGTAATAAGGAGGAGAAGCTGGAGAGAAAAGGCCACTTCCTGCCCTGTTTCAGGGTTCCGAATCGAAAGATCAATAAAGGGAATCACCGGACTTGCAGGAGGAGCCGGGATGGCTACGGTTCCAGAAGTCCCCATATCCGGGAATGTTTGGGCATGAAGCATGGGCCCTCTAAGGATTCCTAGGATACACAAGAGTCCAAAACACCCTATCCCTACAAGCTTACCACTCATCTTAGAGCCCCTTCAAATGTTCCCGCCGTTTACGGACATTTTCTGCCTTGAGTTGGGCTTGAGGATCCGGCCCAGCTTCTCCTCCCAAATGGCGAAGCAACTGTGAAAAATCAAGCAATTTCCCAGCTCCTGTTTCAGCATGCTTCCGCGATGCATCCAAGAGCATGGCATCTATGGTTTCCCTATTCGTTATTTCGGCTATAAGGGAGACCCCCCCCTCACCGGCTCCCAAAAGCCATGCCTGAGAACCCAGAGATACTACATACACAAAACGATTAGAACCGAGATGTACCCCTGCCAATATCTTGAGATAAGGATCTTTCTGGTCAGGAGGACGGGAAATCCGCTTGAGGAAAAACACAACTCCATAAATAGCCCCTGCGGCCAAAGCAAGTACCAGGATCATACGGAGGATCACAAAAAAAGAAACCGCCCCTTGGTTAGGAGGGATATCCGCAGGAGAGACTGCTCCTAGGGAGATTGCCTGTTCTTCAGAACGGGCCGCCCTCCCCTGGGGATCGATAAATTCCACAGTTCCCGATGAGGTGTCTGATGTTTGCGCTGATACTTCGGTACTCCCTGTCCAGAAACCGCCTATCAGTACCATAATGATCAAGATTATACGAAAGGATACCAGTTTTTTCCCCTCCCCAATACAAACTGAACTACAAGAAGCTATGCTCCAGCCTGATACATACCGGTTTGCGAGGTAAATACAGTAATCATGTTATCCAGCACACCCTTACCAGGTTTTAAGCAAACTACCCCAGATGAGAAAAAGGGCTTTCCCTACACCGCTCGGATAGAACTGTTACCGGTTGGTGACACAAAGCATCCCCTGTTTTAAACCGGCTCAATCCTGCATACGTTCCATAGGAGAAACAATTTCTGTGACCCGAACGCCGAAATTCTCATCAATAACTACCACTTCACCTTTAGCGATAAGCTTATGATTCACTAAAATATCCACCGGTTCACCGGCAAGTTTATCCAACTCAATGATAGTACCTTCGCCCATTCCCAAGATTTCCTTGATAAGTTTCTTGGTACGGCCCAATTCCACGGTCAGTTCCATGAAAACGTCCATGATAAGACCGATATTTCCCTGCTCTTGAGCCGTTGGATGAGGTATAAGACCAGGGAACTGTACGGATTGTACCTGTGCCGGCTGCCCTATCATCCCATTATTACCCATACCTGACATACCTCCTCCTCTAGCATACATAGTACTGTTCCCCGAAGGTGGCGAAGATCCAACAGGCGGAGCCTTATCCTTATCTAAGGAACGAGCAATACTTTCTGATACACGAGAGCCATATATTTCCCAGAACGGTTGCGTATTTCCGTCACCTAGATCAAGTTGATAGAGAGCTACGGAAAAATCACCTCCAGGTAACGCAACTACCGCTTTAGGTATATTACTTGTCTCAGGAGAAATCGAGGCAATAGACTTATTACCGGTCTGCCTGGTCAGGGCCGTAATTTGGGTTCCCACGAGATTGGATACCAACTCCCCTATAACCGAGAGGGCCATAGCGTCCATCTGAATATCCTCTTCCTGGGTCATACGCGCGGCAATAGCCTTGGCCGTAGCCTCCCCCATAAGAAACAGATGTTCACCCGGAAAACCAGCATTAAAATCAACTTTAACCGTGGTAACCATATCGGGAAGCTGTTCAAGCAACGCATCCTGGTTGGTGAAGGATACCTCTGGCCCCTTGAGAGAGACTTCGCTTGCCGTCAATTGAGAAAAAGTAACACCCAGACTATCCACTGAGGAAACGAGAAAACCCTGCAAAATCTGCCGTTCATGGTCGTTACCTCCCGCAAGTGCTACGGAACTCTCCCCTGCTCCAGCCAATAATGCATCAAGTTCAGCTTGCGAAAGTGTGCCGTCACTCATAACGTTTCCTCCCCATCGGATGCAATCTCTATAAAATCTTCTTGTTTGATTTCTGCGACCTTTTTAATAACTTGGACTGCCATTTTCTTCCCAATAACCCCTGGCCGACAGAGAAATTTCTTTTTGTTACCGATATTAAGGGAATAGGGATCTCCCACCTTCGTATTGTATAAACAGATCACATCCCCTGCCCGAAGATCCAATACATCCCGTACCGCTATCTGAATTGTCCCTATCTCAGCTACTACATTAACATCGACACTTGCCAACTTTTCCTTGAGTATATTCAGATTCTCTGTAGTAGTCCCCCGGCGCACCGAAGAATACCAGAACTGGGCTGAGAGTTTACCGATTATCGGTTCAATGGTGAGGTAGGGTATACAGAAATTCATCATACCCTCTACCTCCCCCACCTTGGTCTCCAAGGTAACCAAGACCACCATTTCCGTGGGCGGTACGATCTGGGCAAACTGAGGGTTGGTATCGATCTGACCGAGCCTAGGCCGCAGGTCTATTACCGTGGTCCAAGCTTCCCGCATATTTCCCAGAATACGAACGATAATTCCTTCCATGACCGATGTTTCAATATCTGTAAGTTCGTGCTGGACTTTGGTACCCTCCCCGGTACCGCCAAAGAGGCGGTCAATAATGGAAAAGGTTATGGCTGGATCTATTTCCAAAATGGCGTTCCCCTTTAAGGGATCCATATTGATGATCGCTAAGGTAGTAGGAGTTGGGATAGACCGGATAAATTCTTCATAGGTAAGCTGATCCACCGAGGCCACATGGACATGGACCATACTGCGTAGATTTGCAGAAAGGGCCGTCGTGGTGAGTCGAGCAAAGGTTTCATGCATAATCGAAACCGTTCGAATTTGTTCTTTAGAAAATTTATCCGGCCGCTTAAAATCATAGATCTTTATTTTACGGATATCTGCTGCCGGCTTAAAATCTTCAGTCTCGGTATCCCCAGCATTAATAGCACTCAGTAGCTGATCTATTTCATTTTGAGAAAGAACTTCGGTCATACCCGTATCCTAAACCATCTAATTTGAAAATTCAATCGAATAGCACCCAAATTAATCTAAATTCGATTGCCTTCATTGAGCTGATCACCTTAGCGGCTTGCTCGGCTCAATCCTGTCCTGCTACAACACTGCGATCTGGGAATCCTTCCTCTGCCCTACATCTCCATAGCATCAAGCTGATTAAACAAGATCATCCGGACTTTTGCCGTGTTAAGCACCCGGGTATTGAGGAGTTCTATAATCTCCTGTTTTAACCGAGCCTCATTTTCAGGCTGAAGGTCCTCTGCATACTTACTACTGAAATAACTCCGTACAAAATCCCGCAATTCATACAAACGTCCGGTTAATTCGGTTGCAGCCTGCGCATTATTTAAATCATAGCCGATAATCATGTCTACTATCACCGCATACGGCGTCGGATCCTTGGTCCGGGCCCGGATCGTACCGATGGCGCTAAACATGGAATACTGGGGCCTTGTCCCAATATAAGGGGAATTTTCCGGAACTACGGTCTGCGATCTTCCTTCCTTGTTGAGAATACTATAGGTAATCACTACCACGGTTACGATTAATATCAATGCTCCCAGTCCAATCGCTACAAATTTAAGCAAATGGGGCAATAAAGCGATTAAACCGGAAATTTTTTTCTTAGAAGAACCCTCTCCCTCTGGAGAGCCTTCTTCCTGACTCTCAGTTACTTGTGCATCAGCCATGCCCTGTTACCTCCACTTTATAGTTTTATGCTAGAACCTTTTCAAAAATCAATTGTTCTTGAAAAAGCCTCTTTAACATATACAATAACACCTTATACCCATAGGGTTATAAGTGCCCGTCATCCAATATGATGATATCCACCCGCCGATTATAGGCCCGCCCTTCAGGGGTATCGTTTTTACTTATCGGCATGGTATCGGCAAATCCAGCCACCTGAAAACGCTTTTCCTCCACCCCCAGATCCGTCAAATAATGCAATACCGCGATAGATCGGGCCGTAGAAAGTTCCCAATTCGATTTCCAGGGACCATCCGGGTCTACCGGTACCGCATCAGTATGCCCTTCAATCCTGAATTTCCTGCCTCGTAGTTCCTCAGAATTCAACAGTCCTGCCAAGCGAATCAGTATATCCCGGGTTTCTTCTATGTTGATTCGGTCGCTGGCAGGGGCAAAAAAAGCGTCCGATGCAAGGTTTATCACCAGTCCCCGTTCATCATGGGTGATACGAACCTTATTAGACTTAAGCTCCGGGCTGAAAAGGCTCATAGCCCGCCGCAGGGCCTGACCTAAAAACCGTCCTCTATCCATTGAAGGCAAGGTATTGATGGTATTCCCCAATTCCACACTTTTACCCTCGGATAAAGTTATTCCACCGCTGGCATTTCCCATCCCTATATTGGAGAGGGCAGAAATCAACGCGGACATTTGACCGGGATCCACGTCACTTGCATCAAAAAGAGCGACAAAGAAACAGAGCAGCAAGGTAACCATGTCAGAATAGGTTACGATCCAGTCCCCTTTTGGGGCTTCCGCTTCTTTTTTTTTCCGTGCCATACCTTATCCTTCTTTACCCTTTACCATCCTCATGCCAACTGGAAACGAAAACAACCGCACTAATCCCTCAGCACTTCTTGTTCCACTTTCTTCCGAACAACTGGGTTAAGATAAGAAAGGAGCTTCGTAGCCAAAACCCGGGTATTTTCCCCGGCTTGAATCGATAGGATCCCCTCAATTTCCATTTCCTTGACTTTGACTTCCAGCGCATCCCGGGCTTTCAGTTTTCCCGCCAGGGGGATCGCCACTATATTGGCAATCAAAGCCCCATAGAGGGTAGTTATCAGAGCGACTGCCATGTTAGGCCCCAAGGCACTTTTATCTTCCAAATTTTTCAACATGGCAATGAGACCGACTACGGTTCCTATCATCCCAAGTCCTGGAGCCACCGTACCCCACATATTAACCACGGAGATTTTATTCATATGCCGCTCCTGGATTTGACTCAACTCATTCTCCAGCAGTTCCCGAATGATCGCCCCATCAGTACCGTCTACCACCAGACGCATCCCCTTCTTCATAAACTCATCGTCCAGGTCTTCTAATTCTTCTTCCAGTGCCAAAAGTCCTTCCCGCCTGGCCTTGTCGGAGAAGGCCAGGAGCTTGGTGATGACCCCCTCCTCGTTAAACACAGCCTGCTTCATGCTGAGCCCTATGGTGGCGAAAAGCCCTATAGTTTCCTGGACAGAGCAAAAGATAAAAAGGGCCAGATATGAACCAATCACGGTCATAAAAAACGAGGGCAAGTCGAGGTAGGTTACAATTGATCCTCCAGAGGTATAAATGGCCATAACAACCATAGCAAAACAACCGACTATTCCAATGATGGTCGAAAGATTCATATACGGTATTTACTCCTCGTTTTTGAAGGCGCCAATCTGCCGACGGTATGCAACAATACGCTCTATAACTACCGTTGCGCTCTCCCTCACCACTAAGTACTTTCCTGATAACATTAAAATCGTGGTATCCGGTCTAAGTTCCATGTATTCGATCTGGTGCGGGTTGATATAGTACTCTGTTCCGTCCAGGCGGGTTACTTTAATCATATAGGTGTACCCGTTATCGCTTGAGGCTCAAGAGTTCTTGCAAAAGCTGATCCGCTGTTTGGATGGTCCGGGAGTTGGCCTGAAACCCCCGCTGGGTAACGATCATGTCGGTGAACTGCTCGGCCATATCCACATTGGACATTTCCAAGACGCCGGAGCGGATATCCCCCTTGCCCGCGATTCCCGAAGGCCCAATGTTCGCTGCCCCTGAATTAGAAGAAACCATATAGGTGTTTTCCCCGGCTTTTTCCAGCCCTCCCTGATTGGTGAAACTAGCCAAGGCAATCTGAGCGATGGTCCGGTTTGAGCCATTGGAATAGACCCCGGTAATGATCCCGCTGGAATCGATCTTGAAGTTATCCAGGTAACCCATGGAATACCCATCTTGCATCACCGCTTTGGTGGAGCTTGCTTCGGCATACTGGGTCATGGAATTGACAAAGCCCCCCACAGTACCCAGGTTCAGGGCAAAGGCTTGACGCACCTGACCTCCCTCTGCATCAGGATCCGTGTTCTGTACATCAAAGGCCACGTTCATGATCACGTTGCCTGCCCCGCCGGATTCATTCCCTGCCCCGTCTGCTGCGCTCAGGAGGGTCCCGTTATTGGAGAAATTCACCGTAAAGGCCGCTCCGGCCCCTGCTGCCGGCGCAGCGTCCCCAAGCCCAATGGCGGCATTGGTAGCTACCTCCGCCTCCGGATCCACCATTACCGTGCCGTTCCAACTGTTGTTCGTACCCGGCACCCGAGTAAATTCCACTTGGAGGATATGCTCCTGTCCAAAGGTATCGTAGATCTTGATGGTCGTATTCCAGGTTCCCCGTTGAATATCCAAGGCAGTGGCCCCTTCGGGAATTTCAGGGATCCGTTTATCCAGATTACAAGCGAAGTTGACCATCGTGGTAGCCCGGGCCGGATCCTTGGAACCCACCGGGATTATCAGATCTTCCACATCCCGAGAAACGTCCAGGGTCTGCCCCCCCTGTACATCCTGGGCCATCCAGCCCTGTACCTTCATCCCATTGGCAGGATTCACCAGGGTTCCTGCTTCATCCAGATTAAAGGCCCCGGCCCGGGTATAATAGGAGCTAGCCCCCTCTTTCAGTACAAAAAAGCCCGTACCCTCAACTGCCAGATCGGTCCCTACTCCTGTAGATTGAAAGGCCCCTTGCGTATGGACCGTATCAATGGAAGCCACGGACATACCCAGGCCCGCTTCTTTGGGGTTCACCCCCCCTATCTCCTCGGTAGGCCGGGAAGCCCCTTGGAGCTGCTGATAAAGCAGGTCCTGAAAATTAACCCGTCCCTTCTTAAAACCTACCGTATTGATATTGGCGATGTTATTACCAATCACATCCATTCTCGTCTGATGATTCTGCAGGCCTGATACGCCGGCAAACAATGATCGCATCATATCCCATATACCCCCTAGCTTAATGCTTAGTTCAACCTATTCCTCAAATACCTTAACGACCTGGTTCCAAGGGTAATAGGAACCTTGGACCAGCACTTCAGGATTATCCCCCCGGGTTACCGCTTTAACCGTACCTTGGACAATTCTATCTTCCACGGCTATTTCCACGGATTTCCCCAGGGAACCGGTAGCTTCACTCCCCGCCACGAGCGACGCAAGCCGGGAGAAATCCGCAGCCATACTGGTCATCTGATCGAGGGTGGAAAACTGAGCCATCTGGGCGATAAATTCCTTATCCTCCATTGGAGCGGTAGGATCCTGATAGGAGAGTTGGGTAATCAGTATCTTAAGAAAATCATCTTTCCCCAGATTTTGTTGGGGATGCTTCCCCTGGTTTATCTTGCTGTTGTGTTCTTTCACCCATTGGGCAATCTCTGCCTGCTCTTGTGAACTCAGCGTCGCTTGAAGCTCCATGAATGCTTCCTCCCTTATACCAGCATATTGATCGGAATATGTTCTGATGAAACACCGCTTCCTGTGAATATCATTCGCATTTCCAGTTCTCCATGCCTCTCCATGCCTGTATCGTAGGTGGAAGCGGCAAGGCGTTCTGAAAAGAAAGGCCCCTGGCCCCCTTCTCTTTGCTGAGGGTCGCCCCCCTTTTCGTCGCCCTCCGAGGCCAAGGCCGTATCAAGGCTGGTCTCACCAAAACCTGAATCCTTAAATGCCTGTTCCAAGGAATGAATTTCTCGCTCAAATGCCCGCAGTGCCTCATTACTTTCTACGATGATATGCCCTATTATCTTCTTTTCGGCCAGTTCAAGTTGTATCTTTACATTTCCCAGTGATTCCGGTCTGAGGGCAAGCCGTATGGTCCCTTCGCCGCTGTCTCGCAAGAGCACCTGGGCTTGCCGGACAATATCGGTACTGAGATTTTGGGAGAGTTCCCGGGAAAGGAGATCCTCGAAAGTACGGTTGAACGTCCTGTCCCCAGAGGCCGGTACCGCTTCCCGTTCCTGGGTATCGGAGCGTAGATTAACAAAGAGTTCGAGAGTTTTGCTCTCTCCTCCTCCCTTGCCATCCCCAGAAGCAAAGACCCCTGAAGCAGACTCCACCCCTTCCCGGGAGCGGAGGTCCCGAAGGTCCAGCCTGTCCCGGCGTTTATCCCTGGTTTTGGTATCGGCATCCCCCTTAAGCCCCTTGCGCTCCGGTTCTTCAGCGGCCCCTAGGCTCTGGCGGGAAGCCGGGGAAAGTCCAAGCTGCTCCGCTGCTTCTGCGCTCTGGCGTACTTTAAGGGACGAGGGCTTACGAAAAGCCCCTCGTTCATCCCCCCCGCTGCCCTGGACATCATCCGCCTTGACCTTGGAGAGGCTCCCTTTTAGAGCGGCTTCCTGAGACGCCCCTTCGTTCTGGCCCGGCGCCTGCCCGGCTGCGTTTGCTGTCCGGGAACTCGCCCCTGGGGAACGGCGGATCTTAGCCTCCTCAGGCCGTAAGGAGCGGAGGCGGTCTTTTTGCAAAAGCCCTTCCTTGGAGCCTCCTTGCTTAGGAGCCGGTCCTTCTTGAAGGGCCAGGAAGGCAAAAGCCCCTTCCCCATCCGTTTTGTCCTTGCCACCCTGGCGTACATTCACCAGTTCTTTCCCGGAACCGGACTTCCCCTGTTCCTGGGCTGCTCCCGCAGAGAGGGACAGCTTTTTGTGCTGCTGCTTTTTAGAGGACTTCCCCTGAAGCGCTTCGTCAGCCGGGCTTTCTTCTGAGCCCCGGCCCTGGGCTTTCCCCGGAGCACCCAAGCCCGGGCCGCCGGCACCGGTCCCAGTATGCTTGACCAGCCCTTCAAAGAGCCGAGCAAACCCATCCGGCTTATCCTGTTTATGGGACTTTCCCAGACCCTGTTTGGAATTCGGCGATGAGGGTTCTTCACCCTTATCCATTCCACTCATTCCCTCAAGGGAACCTTCTGAACTGTGCATCTGGAGAGATACCTGCATCATCACCCAGCCTCCTCATACTATGCCCGGAGCGTATACCCTTCGGCCATTGCTATTGTTACCATATAGTGTTGCCCCTGCCTGGAGCAGAATCTCTCTACCACCCAAAGCCCTCAGCTTCTCAGTTAAGGGTAGCAGGCCTTCCCACCATCTTCCGCTGTAAGGTCGCTGCTCGTTCCGCGGGCAAGAGGGACATCCAATAGGAGACGATAGAGGCGGCTCCTTCTGCCTGGGCTAACTCTTCGGCCTTCCTGAACACGTCGATAGCATCCTGATCTTCCATCTCGGTGATGATACCCACTGCCTGTTGAGGGGGCATACCGGTCAGGTACCGGGCAACCTGTTCCACATTTTTACTCTTCGTTTCGGCCGCTTGCAGCAAGGCGTTGAAAGAAGTCTCCCGTTCGTCCAGGGCTTTTTGCCGCTCTTCCAATGCCTGAGCCATCTGTTCTATTTCACCCCGCCGGTTCTGGATATCCTGTTCCTGTTTTTCCAACTCCAGACTGCGCAGCTCCAAGGCTTCCAGCCGCACCGCAAGCCGTTCTGCGTCAAGGGAAATCAACGCATCATCCCCAAGGGCAGCACTGCTACGGCCTTCCCGGCCTATGAAACGGTAGAGGGGGGCTAGGAGGGTCTTCGCATCGATCACGTTGAGATAATCGAACCACACGAATCCTCCTCCCAGAAGCACCATGATGAGCAGTAAGAGCACGATTATTTTGCCGATAACCCGGGATTTTTCGAATGAGGCCACCTCAATCTCCTTATATGTACTACATTAATCGGTTAAAAAAAACAATTCTTTAGGCTCCCTAGGCTGAAGCGAGCATAAGGGACTTCCGGCAGGACCTTAGCGTTCCCGGATATCTTCCAATTCCGTTTCAGGCATGGTTTGTATAATAGCTTCTATATCTTGGGAGCTGATACCGGATATTTTGTAGGTTCCCCGGCGGCAGGCGAGGGTATCCCCTTCAGCGGAAACAAAAGACACGATGTTGCCCCCCTTTTCAGCAATCGCTGTGGCCAGTTTCGCCAGCTGGCCCGGTCGTTCTCTCATGGACAGGGTAATCCTCACCCCGGGATGACGGGCGCCAAAGGCATGGATGAATACCTGGAGGAGATCCGTCCCGGTGATGATGCCCACCAAGAGGGGGCCTCGCATCACCGGAAGGCAGCTAATATCCTTATCCCCCATGATCCGGGCAGCTTCCTCCACCACCTCGTTCTCCTCCACGGTGATGACCTGCCTTACCATGATTTTCTCGACCTTGAGCTTGGAAAGGAGATAGCTTATCTCGTATATATCCAGGCTTGTGGCCGGGGAAGGACCGGCCTTGAGCAGGTCCTTGCGGGTTACGATGCCGGTAAGCCGGTGCTGCTTATCCAGAACCGGCAGGCGGCCTATTTTTTCCTTGTCCATCAGGGACCAGGCATCGTGCACCGAAATATCCGGATGCACAAAGACCGGATTCTTGGTCATAATACGGCTGATTATCATGGAACCCTCCATTGGCAGCTGCCTGTAAGCCAGGCAGGCCTATACCCCAAAGTACCCTGTTTTTCGGCATACCTCAAGGGGATAGTCAGGAAACCCCGGGCTTTTTCCTTTGAGAAGGGGGCTTTAAGGGGGTAATCCGGAAACGCGCATTGCCCCCGAACAAGCATCTTCCCGTTTTGAGGCGCGGCACGCTCCTTTTCACTTTTTTCCTTGACAGGCATCTTTGGGTGTGGTACGCTCCCTCCATTGGCTTTACAAGGAGCTGGCGGCGGCCCGCAAGGGCACAGGCCGGATGGTTCAGGGAAGCCGGTATACGCGCCGCCCCAAACGGCGTATGGTAGGGAGGTAGATCCAGTGAAAACCGTACCCACCCGGCAAAACCGCCGGAGAAAACCTCTTAGGGCCTTATGCCTTGCCCTGCTGGTACTGGCAAACGGCAAGAAACTGGTGGTAACCGAGCGGTCCCGGCTGGAACTGCTGAGGAACGAACTGAGCTTACAGATGTCCGGGGACGTGAGCGATGAAAGTGCGGTATCCCTAGGGAAAAGGCCGGGGGCGCAGGTAATAATTACCGGGAGCCTTACGGATTTTGGGGGGAGCTACCGCTGCCGGTTCAACGCCATAGACATAGAGACGGCGGTACGGCAACTTTCCCCGGCGGTAACCCCGGGGAAGGAGGCTGCGGCGGACTTCACCCGTGCCCTTGCGGTGAAAGCGCCGCCTACAGGGAACGGGTTT
This sequence comes from Treponema sp., assembly GCA_031282065.1. Lineage (GTDB taxonomy): Bacteria > Spirochaetota > Spirochaetia > Treponematales > Breznakiellaceae > JAIRLU01. The sequence continues at coordinate 216 of JAITEL010000112.1, read as the reverse complement.
TGCGGATCAATCCCAAGCACACCGATACGCGGCGTAATCTTATTGCAGGGAGCAATATCAGGTTGGAATACACCCCGGAAGACAAAGTAAGGATTCAGGGTAATGTTCTAGAACTATTGGAGCAAACATACTCTTCCAAAGAACCAGACGTTTATAGCAAGGGCGACAACGATCTTATGCATCTGTTCTGTTTTTGAAAAACGTATCCCTTTCCTA
>JAITEL010000075.1 GCA_031282065.1 Treponema sp. | reverse complement strand
ATTTTCATCATAATCACAAATCAAACTGTTGATAGGGGGATAATTCCATTCCCTTAACTTGTTGACAGTGTGATCCCTCCCCCTTCATCTGTTCTTAAAACTAAATGCAGAAGCCCTGGTTGGACATGAGGCCGGTCTTGACACAAAAGTTAGAACCTGCTAGCTTATTCGAGTTAGTAATTCCTAACAGGAGGTTTAATCATGCGTAGCAAAGGAGCGTTACCTATTGTAATGCTTGTCCTTATGAGTTTCATTGCTATACCGGTCTTTGCCGATGCCGGTTATTGGGAGGGGAGGGAACGGGAGATGCGCCTCGTGTTGAGCGAGGCCTACTACCGCTTTGTGGCCGGGGATCTGGGGGAAGCCCGGACGCTGGTGGACAGGGCCTATGCCGAACACTACCAGGGCGATTTTGAGCAAAACGTCCGGGACCTTATTTCCGAGGCCCGGGCGGACAATATAGATGAGTGGTTTGACTATGTAAAAACGTCTCTGGGGGCCGGTAAGTCCCAGCAGGAGATGCGGGAGGACTTTAACCAGCTTAACCACCTGTTGTCGGTAACTGCCATGCGGCTGGACGGGAAAGAAGAACCCGTGGCGGTAAGCAAGAGCTGGATAAAAACCGCGGATGCGATGGCCGCAGTGCTGAACCAAGCCAAGGACCGCTATGTTGCGGGGGACCCCCAGGGCGCGAAGGATCAGGTTGACGTGGCCTACTTCCAGTTCTACGAAAAAGTCGGCTTTGAAAAAGTTACCTTGAACCGTATCTCCGGCGCCCGGGCGGCCCAGGTGGAATATCAGTTCAGCGCCATAAAAAGAGCCATCAATCAGGGGGCATCCCCGGAAGAAGTCACCGCGGCCCTGGATACCCTGGCTGCATGGCTGCGGGAGGACGCCGTCCTGCTGGACGGCCGGGAGGAGAGCGCCCTGGTGGTTTTCCTGGAATCTCTCCTCATCATCGTCCGGGAAGGCTTCGAGGCCATCCTCATCGTAGGGGCCATCATCGCCTACCTCTTCAAAAGCGGCAATAAAAAGCGCATCCCCTCGGTGTATTGGGGTTCCATCATCGCCTTGGGGGTAAGCGTCCTTATGGCCTGGATCCTGAACCGGATCACCAGCGTGGCCGGGGGGCAAAACCAGGAGATCATCGAAGGGCTTACCATGCTGATAGCCGTGGGAGTCCTGTTTTACGTGAGCAACTGGATGGTATCCAAGGCCGAGGCAGGGGCATGGTCAAACTATATAGAAGAAAAGGTGGAACAAGGCATCAATCGGAGCAGCATGTTTTCCTTGGCTTTTGCCGCTTTTCTTGCGGTCTTCCGGGAAGGGGCGGAAACCATCCTGTTTTATCAAGCCCTGTTAGCCAATACCGAGACCTACCTCAACATGGTATGGCTTGGCCTGGGTATCGGCTGCGTTGCTTTGGTCATCATCTACATCCTTATCCGGGTCTTGAGCATCAAGCTCCCGTTAAAACCCTTTTTCCTAGGCACCAGTATCCTGCTTTTCATCATGTCTATTACCTTCACCGGCTCAGGGATCAAGGAATTGCAGGAAGGGAACCTGATCGGGGTTACGCCTGTGGCATGGATAGGTTCGGTGGACATTCTGGGTATTTATCCCACCCTGGAAACCCTCATTCCCCAACTGGTATTGCTGGCAGTTACCGTCTGGACCTTTGTCATGCAGATCCGCCGAAACCGGGCGGCTGCTATGGCCATCAGGGGGAAAGCGGCTCAACGGTAAAATAGGCAGATGCCATAGACCTGCTGGGCGCCTCCTGCTTTGAGCGCAGACGCGCAGGCATGCAAGGTGGAGCCGGTGGTGATCACATCATCAAAGAGGATGACTTCCTGGGGGATAGCTTTGGTACAACGGATCCGGCCCAGGAGGTTGGTCCTCCGGTCTTCCTGATTAAGGGCTTTTTGACTCTTTGAAGGGAGCCGCTTGAGGCATGGATATACCCGCAGGTAAGGAGCATGGTTTTTCCGGTATGCTTTGGCAAGCAGCGTTCCTAAATAGTCTATCTGATCCCAGCCGGTTTTTCGGATCTTTCCCGGTCGCGGAGGTACGGGTACCAAAACCGGGTTCTGCAAGGCCGGGGCAGGAAAGAGGGATAATCCGGCTATGAGGGATTCTGCCAAAAAATGACCCAGGGCAAGGTACTTTTCGAATTTGTAGGATACCAAGAGCTTCCGGTACCTTCCGCTATAGGGGAAGAGGCTTACCACCTGGTCCACATAAGGGGCTTCCTGTTCCCGGCATGGGAGGCATCGGTCTATCTCGGCAATCAGCGGACGTCCACAGCAGGAACATCGGGGTTCAGTGGTAGTGGTGAGGGAAGCTCGGCAATCCCGGCACAAGCCATACCAGGCCTCCTCACCTTCGAGGAAGATTTTGCCGCAGAGTGCACAGCCTACGGGAATCAGGTATTCCCGGATAAGAGAAGGGATCCATCCTAAGGACTTCATACTCAGTATACGGAATTGAAGGGAGCTGCACGTTAATCAAGATACACTGGTACTGTTTATTTTTAAAAAAAGCTTATAAGTTCTTGACAATATAATCGTATCATTATATCTTATTAAAAACCTAGTAATTATATAAAATGTCAAACTAGGAATTTATTGAGGAGTTACAGTATGAAGAGAGTAAGGAAGGATACCATCAGGTCTATGATCTCCCTGTACTTTGGGGCGGTCCTGCTGGTAACAGGAGTAGGGGCGTATGCTGCAGGAGGCAAGGATGCTTCTGGGGGAAACGCCGGAGGCGCTACGGAAGCCAAAGAAATCAATTTGCTGAACGTTTCCTACGATCCTACCAGAGAGTTGTACCGGGAGTATAACGAGGCCTTTGTGAAGTATTACAAAGCCCAGACCGGTACCACGGTAACCGTCAAACAATCCCACGGCGGTTCCGGGGGACAGGCCCGGAGCGTTATTGAAGGACTGGAAGCAGATGTGGTTACCCTGGCCTTGGCCTATGATATTGACGAGATAGCCAACAAGGCCCACACCATCGCGGAAAACTGGATAAGCCGCTTTCCCAATAACAGCGCTCCCTATACCTCAACCATTGTGTTTCTGGTCCGCGCGGGGAATCCCAAGAACATCAAAGACTGGGACGATTTAGTGCGGGAGGGCATACAAATTATCACCCCGGACCCCAAAACATCGGGAGGAGCCCGGTGGAACTACCTGGCAGCCTGGGCCTATGCACGGGATAAGTACGGCAGCGATGATCAAGCCCAGGAATTTGTGAAACAACTGTTCCGTAACGTACCGGTCCTGGATTCAGGGGCCCGAGGGGCCACCAATACCTTTGTACAGCGGGGATTGGGGGATGTGCTGCTGGCATGGGAAAACGAGGCCTTCCTTTCGATTAACGAGCTGGGTAAAGGGAAGTTTGATATTGTGGTTCCCAGCCTGAGTATCCTGGCAGAGCCCTCGGTGAGCCTGGTAGATGCGGTGGTGGAGAAGCGGGGCACTAAAGCCGTGGCCACCGACTATTTGCAATACCTCTATTCCAAAGAAGGGCAGCAGATAGCAGGCAAGCACTATTACCGACCCACGGACCCGGAAGTGGCCAAGGCTTTTTCCGATCAATTTCCCAGCCTCAAGCTGGTTACCATTGACCGTGACTTTGGCGGCTGGAAACAGGCCCACGGCATCCACTTCGCGGACGGCGGGAAGTTTGACCAGATAATGAGCGAATTGAAACAGCGATAGCCCTAAGGCTGGAGGGGGCAGGGAGTTTCTTTCTGTACCCCTCTCGCCGGGTAGGTAAGTAAGGATCGACTATGCCCGTAGTTACACGAAAGAAGACCGTAAAAGTAAAGATGCCGGGGTTTGGATTAACCTTGGGGCTTTCTTTGACCTATATGTCGCTGCTTATTTTGATTCCTTTAAGTGCGCTGATTCTGTATGCGACGAAACTTTCCCTTAAAGATTTTGTGCAGATCGTTACCGACCCCCGGGTCATAGCGGCATTTAAAATCTCCTTTTCATCCACGTTTTTTGCCGCGCTCATCAACTTTGTGTTCGGCTTAATCATTGCCTGGATTTTGACCCGCTACCAGTTTTACGGCAAACGGGTTATTGATGCATGTATTGATCTGCCCTTTGCGATTCCCACGGCAGTGGCGGGTATTTCTTTGGCGACGATTTTCTCCCCTCTGGGGTTCCTGGGAGGGTTTCTCCAAAAATTCGGCATCACCCTGGGGTTTTCCAAGGCAGGAATCGTCATTGCCCTGGTGTTTATAGGCCTTCCCTTCGTGGTCCGCACCGTACAGCCGGTCATAGCCGAGCTGGACGTGGGCCTGGAAGAGGCGGCAAGCAGTTTAGGGGCTAATTACTTTCAGATTTTCGTGAGGGTGATTTTCCCTTCCCTTTTTCCGGCGCTGCTCACCGGTTTTACCATGGCGTTTGCCCGGGGCTTGGGGGAATACGGGTCCATCATCTTCATATCCAGCAATATGCCCTATGAGAGCGAGATAGTCCCCTTGCTCATCATCAAGAAACTGATGCAGTTCGATTACCTGGGGGCCAGCGCGATTGGGGTTACCATGTTGGGCATTGCCTTCATCTTGCTGCTGCTCACCAACCTGCTGCAAGTCTATACCAAAAAAAGGAGAACCACTTGAGTACCGTAACCGTAAACCGGGAACCCCCCTGGATCAAACCCATACTCATGGGCTTGTCCCTGCTTTTCTTGTTTGTGTTTATCTTTCTGCCCCTCCTGACGATTTTCTCCGAGGCCTTTGAATCCGGGGTGGGGGTATACCTCACCGCTCTTTCGGATAGGGATGTGTTTGCCTCCATCCGGCTTACCCTGCTGGCGGCCATACTATGCGTTCCCTTGAACACCCTGTTCGGGGTCATGCTGGCCTGGGCCATTACGAAATTCCAGTTCCCGGGGAAAAACCTGCTTATCACCTTGATCGAGGTACCTTTTGCGGTTTCACCGGTCATTGCAGGGCTCTTGTTCATTTTCCTCTTTGGCTCTTTTGGCTGGTTCGGTTCCTGGCTCATGGCCCATAACATCAAGATTGTGTTTGCGGTCCCGGGAATCGTGCTGGCCACGGCCTTTGTGTCTTTTCCCTTTGTGGCCCGGGAGCTGATTCCCCTGATGCAGGAAATGGGCAAGGACGACGAGGAAGCGGCTTTGACCTTGGGCGCGACCGGCTTACAGACCTTCATCAAGATCACCTTGCCGAATATCAAGTGGGGGCTGCTCTACGGCATCATCCTCACCAATGCCCGGGCTATGGGAGAATTTGGGGCGGTATCCGTGGTTTCCGGGCTTATCCGGGGAGTTACCACCACCATGCCCTTATACATCGACATTCTGTACGGAGAATATATGTTCAGCGCCGCCTTTGCGGTGGCCTCGCTCCTGACCTTGCTTGCCCTGGTAACCTTGGTGGTGAAGACCATCATTGAACATCTGATCGCAGAACAGCGGAAGCAAAAAATGGTTTAAGGGGGCCTTAACTCGGAGTTCAGCGCAGAACAGCGGCGCAGAGCCGCCCGGCGCAGGAGCGGAGCCGCCCGGCGCAGGAGCGGAGCCATTCAGCGCAGGAGCGGAGCCATTCAGCGCAGGCGCAGAGCCGCCCGGCGCAGGCGCAGAATCATCCGGCGCAGGAGCAGAGCCATTCAGCGCAGAGCGTGCGGTACGCCACTCTGAAGATCGGGACCGACGCCTCCTTATTGGGTAAAAGGACGCCGGTATCACGCAACAACCCGCATGAGAAGTAAGGGAAAAAAAGGAAGAAAAGAAAAAATGATTGAGATTGGGCATATTTGCAAGACCTTTGGGGATAGGGATAAATTTGTGGCCCTGGATGACATTAACCTGTCTATCCCGCGGGGGGAAATTACCGCGCTCCTGGGGCCTTCGGGGTCGGGGAAGACCACCCTGTTGCGGATTATCGCGGGATTAGAGACCCCTGATTCCGGTACGATACATTTTTTCGGGGAAGAGGCCACCTATAAACAGACCAAAGACCGGAAGGTGGGCTTTGTGTTTCAGCACTATGCCCTTTTTAAGCACATGAGTGTGTTTGAAAACGTGGCCTTTGGGCTGAAGATCCGGCCAAAGGCCCAGCGGCCCAGTAAGGAGGAAATCCGGGAAAAGGTCATGAAGCTCCTGTCTATGGTCCAGTTGGCGTCTATGGCGAACCGGCTCCCCAGCGAGTTAAGCGGGGGCCAGAAACAGCGGGTTGCCTTGGCCCGGGCGCTGGCAGTGGAGCCTAAGGTACTGCTCCTGGACGAGCCTTTCGGCGCCTTGGACGCAAAGGTCCGGCAGGAACTGCGGCGCTGGCTTAGGTTTCTGCACGATGAAATCCATATTACCAGTGTGTTTGTTACCCATGACCAGGAAGAGGCCCTGGAAGTCTCGGATTCCATCGTGATCCTGAATAAGGGCAGGATTGAGCAGGTGGGTACCCCTGAGGGGGTGTACGATAACCCGGCGAACCCCTTTGTGTATGGCTTCTTGGGTAATGTGAATCTGTTTCATGCCCGGCTGGAGAAGGGGGCCTTACGGCTTGATACGGAAGAACCCACGGGAAAGGAGCAGGGCCCGGCGGCTCTCGGTAAAGAGGGGGTTTCCTTTTTTGTACGGCCCCATGATGTGGGTATCAGTTTATCAAACCAAAATAACAAAGGGATCCAGGCGAAGATCATCACCCATAGGCTGTTGGGAAGCAGGGTCAGAGTGGAGCTTAAGACCGTCAGTGGGGAGAAGGTCTTGGAAGCGGATCTGGATAAGAAGCAATGGAACGACATAAAACAGGCCAATCCTGAGTTTGTGTATCTCCAGTTTTCCGCTGCCAAGATCTATTCCGCTGATGAAGTATGGAGCGATTACCGTATTTAGGGGAGGTGGTGTATGAAAGGCTGTTTTTTAGCAGGGATTTTAATAGGCTGCTTGGTACTGCCCGCAGGAAGGGTCTTTGCCAAAGCTACGGAAGAGACCCAAGGGGTACGGATCGGCATGGTCCTCAAGACCCTAAGCTCAGAGTATTGGCGGACCATAGCCGCCGGGGCACGAGAGGCTGCCAAGGCCCATAAGGTAGAGCTGCTCCTCTTGGGGCCTTTCCGGGAAGATGCGGTGGACGATCAGATCGCCCTGGTGCGGGAGGTCCTGGGCAAAGGGATACAGGCTCTGATCTTTTCCCCCAGTGAGCCGGCCCGGGCTGTGGGGGTCCTCACCGAGGCAAAACAACAGGGAATACCGGTCATCCTGGTGGATACGGCCATGCCTGAAGGTTTCCAGGACTATGGGCTCTTCATCGGTACGGGTAATGCCATCGCCGGACGGCAAGGGGCACGGGAACTGTTTAGCCGGCTCAAACCAGAGGCTCAGGTGGTGCTCATCGAAGGGGATCCGGTCAATACCACCACCAGGGAACGGATTAACGCCGCAGAAGCGGAGCTGCTGGATGCCGGGTTCAGGGTGATTCGGGAAGCCGCGTACAGTGACCGGGAACGGGCCTATCGTATCATGCAGGACCTGTTGGAGCGTGTGGATGTGGAGGGCGTATTTGCCGCCAACGATGAGATGGCCCTGGGCGCGCTGCGGGCTTTGCAACAAAAGGGACGGCATGACGTAACCGTGATCGGCGTAGACGGTACCGCGGACGCGCTCCATTCCATACTGCGGGGAGAGTTGTACGGCAGTCTTGCCCAGAAAACCTATGACATGGGCCGGCTCAGTATTGAAAGGGCCCTGGACCTGGTGGCGGGAAAGACCGTAGAACGGCAGCTGCTAAACGATACAGAACTCATCACCCTCGGCAATGCGCAGGAACGATTGAATTTTCTCTCCACCATTTTGGGGAAGAATTAAGAGAGAGGAGGGCGGCTTACCGGCCGCCCCCTAACCCTGTTCTTACAGTCCGCCGTGGGGAAAAGCATTGTGTAAAAAGATACATACTAATGTTACCATAACATAATGAACCAAAAGCCATAGGCCATTCATGGGTATTATTTGTACACTTAGCTTTATCATTGCCGCTATGACTATCCCATGGGTTGCATAAACCCAAAATGCGTATTGTTCCAGCCATACAAGTGCTTTATATATTTTTTCTGCTTTTGTAAAGCTGTAACTTAATTTAACAAAAAACATGATTCCTACAACAATGTTTATAGCAGAAATTATAGTTATTTTTTCTGTAAAAAATAGACTTGTTATTATGGTTATCATATACATAACAAGCATGTCCGGTATTTCAATGTTGTCTATGTATTTGTAATGTATATTATATTTTACAATATAATACCCTAATGTAAAAAAGAATAATGCACCGGTACTGACAATATAAATATTTATTCCACCTGCCCATAATATAAAAAATAAAACAAATGCACCGCCGGGGCATACAGCAACAATTTTTTTGATGATGACAAATAATAGATTAAGAACAAACAAATCTCGCAAAAACCAAAATTGATAAACCAATGGATATGAATGTTCGGCGAATTTTCCAAAATGCCCTAGAAAAGTGCGACTCATCACGACTTATGGGGAAACGATGGCCATATCAAGCCCGCCCAAATGAAACAAAATTGAGGTGATAAACCGTTGTTTGTTCCTGAAACCACAGGCCATCCTTTTTATCCGCTGT